>JBEKLV010000143.1:0-7748 GCA_050008835.1 Bacteroidota bacterium
ATCACACGCGGTAAAACGGATGAGTGAAGGAGAATTGCTTCAGATCCAAAAGAGCCGCCAGCTCAACATTGATGAAGAAACGTATATTAAAATCATCAGCGATAAAACAGGTTCGCTTTTCTCAGCGTGTACAGATATTGGCGCGGCTAGCACCACACAGGATCAAGAAAAAAGAGACCTGCTGAAGGCCTATGGCGAAAATATTGGATTAGCGTTTCAGATACGAGATGATTTATTAGATTATCTTGGGCGAAAAAGGATACTTGGAAAATCTACCGGCAGCGACATTAAAGAAAAGAAACTGACTCTTCCACTTATCTTTGCGCTTCAAAACAGCAATAGACACGAAGCTACACAAGCATTGAGATATATTAAGAAAGGCGCGCGGAAAAATGAAATTGCGTGGGTATTAGACTTTGTTCGTGAAAATGGCGGTATTGATTATTCATCACGAAAAGCAGAAGAATTTTCTACGCTTGCGATTAATTCACTCGTTTCATTTCCTGATTCTCCAATCAAGCAATCGCTTCTTCAATTTGTAGGCTTCGTCATGGAGAGAAGTATTTAGCCATTCTCTTACGCTGCCATTTGCATAAAGTAAAGAGATATTCCTCTTTGTTTTTATTTCAGATGCATTCTTATGCTATTTATACGTTTGATTAACTAACAACCAGTAAAGTACAAGATGACTCATCGCTTCTATGAATTTATTGAAGTCTACCGGTTTCACCACATAGCTATTTGCACCATATTCATAGGCAGTTTTCATATCCGAATCTTGCATTGACGAAGTAACCATTATGACCGGAATCATTTTCGTCCTTTTATCCGATTTTATTGTTTTGAGTACCTCGAGTCCATTGACCTTAGGCAATTTCAAATCGAGCATTATTATTTTCGGACAATTGGTAATCACACGATCAGCGTACTTTCCTCTGCAGAAAATAAAATCTAAAGTTTCCGCACCATCCTTAAGAACTATGAGCTTGTTCGTAATATTGTGTTTATTTAGAGCGCGAATAGTTAATTCCGTGTCCCTGGGATTATCCTCCACTAATAAAATATCGACTGCATCTTGATAATTCAATGTGCCCCCTTTTTATATAACTCTAAAGCATTATAAATTATTTTTCAGTTTTTATAAAAGCGTTTGATGGGTGCAAAACAATACCATCTCATTTACATTAATATAGAATTTCTTTTTATCTGTGGCAAATAAATTGAGGCGTGTTTTTATAATTTAGCAAAAATATTTTCTCCGACACCGATACAGAATGCGGACTCATATTTCTTTTCTTTCATCAGCGAATTATTCGGTACATTTCGCGGCGGGTGATTGAAGCTTTGCCAGTTTTCGGTTTCAAATAGGATTATTCTGATAGTGTTTATTACAAGTTTTAGAATATTCTTTGAAGTAGTCCAAAAGAGTGAGGCAAAAGTCTCATTACGAGAAACGAAATCCCAAAATAGTAAATCACGAAGCAATCTTTTTTGTTCGTTGTACAATGAAACTGGTTTTAACCTTTCCCCGCCCCCCTTTTTGCTTTTAAGTTAGTCCTTTAGACTTTTACAAAATCGTGCTCGCCAGACCTCACCACGAGCACTGGGCAAGGAGCTTTTCTCACAACCTTCTCTGCGGTGCTTCCAAAAAGAATTTGTTCCATACCTGAATGACCATGCGTGGCGATGATAATGAGACTAATGTTTTCTTCTAAAGCGTATTGGTTAATCTCGTAGAACGGCTTTCCTGTACGCACAATTTTCCGTGAAACCACTTTATCGGCAATTTCCTTTTTCATAAGATTTTCTAATTCATCACTTCCGCGTGTGCGCAGTTCCTCTTCAACATTTGGAAATCCGATTTGTCCGAAACTAAAATCAGCTGGATAGATTGTGGGCTCTATGACATAAATGAGGTCAATGGATGCTTTGAATTTTTGAGCAAAAGGTATAGCGTATTTCAATGCATTCTTTGAATGCTCGGAAAAATCAATAGGCACAAGAATACGTTGGATGCTGATGTGTAACTGCGGAACCAGTTTAACTTTGCGTGCCGGGATTTTCCTCTTTGGCTGGATTTTTTTTGACATGGGAATCCCTTTCGTCTCGTGTTTGAAGTCTCTCTAATTGACTCTTCACTTTTGAAAGTTCTTTGTCGGTTTGGCGTAATCTCTGCGCAACAATTTCTGCCAACTTTAGTACAATTTTAATGCCTAATGTATTTTTTTTATCAATCAATTCAAAGAGATCCGGACGGAAAAACCCAATCAACGTACAATCGGTTTTACAGATAGCATTTGCAGAACGCGGTGATTCATCTAAAAGAGCAAGTTCGCCGAAAAAATCTCCGTCTCCGAGCACCGCAAGTTCCTGTTCATTTCCATCTTTCCCTAAAATCGCGATAGACACTTCTCCATCCTCGACAATATACATTCCAAGCCCTGGATCGCCTTGATAGAATACAGGCTCACCGGCGCGATATTCACGCTTATGAACAATCGCCGCCACTTCTTTCAAGTCGCGGGGTGCAAGATGGGCAAATGCAGGAACCTTGCTTAAGATTTCTTCTGTAGTGCCCTCGCGAATAACACGTTGGGAAAATAAATTTTTCCAAACTGCATTATCAGAACCAGATTTTGATGGTGCCATCGCTGTTACTCCAATTTCATTTATCGAACAGGTGTCAACCAGTTATGCTTGTCTTTTCCACTTTGGATGATTTTAAAAAATACTTTTTGAAGTTCCTTTGTAATAGGTCCAGCATGCCCTGTACCAATAACAATTTTATCGATAGAACGTATTGGTGTTACCTCTGCTGCCGTCCCGCTGAAAAACACTTCATCGGCAATATACAGCATCTCTCTCGGAATTGCCATTTCAATTATCGTAAAGCCAAGTTCTTTTGCCAATGTGATAACGGAATCGCGAGTAATGCCGGGTAAAATCGAAGAAGCAAGCGGAGGCGTATATATCGCATTATTTCGAATCACGAATATATTCTCGCCACTTCCTTCACTTACAGTTCCATTGATATCGAGAGCAATGCCTTCTGCATAACCGTTGGTGAGTGCTTCCAATTTAATTGATTGCGAGTTCAAATAATTGCCGCTGGATTTCGCCATTGTTGCAAATGTATCCGGTGCTGGACGACGCCACGAAGAAACACAGACATCTATTCCTTTATCTAACGCTTCAGCACCCAGATAAGCGCCCCATTCCCAAACTGCAATTGAAACATCTACCGGACAGCCCAGCGGATTCACACCAACATCGCCGTATCCGCGGTACACAATCGGCCGAATGTAACACGCTTTGAGTTTATTTGCAAGAATTGTTTTTTTAACTGCTTCTGTTAACTGCGCTTCAGTAAAAGGAATTACAGTCCGATAAATTTTTGCAGAATCATATAACCGCCGAAGATGCGCATGAAGACGAAATATCATTGGTCCACTTTTTGTATCATAGCAACGAATCCCTTCAAACCAACTGGAAGCATAATGCACCACATGAGAAAGTACATGAATCTTCGCATCATCCCAATTAACAAGTGTTCCATTCATCCATATTTTTTCAACTTTTTTGATTGGCATATTTCTTCCCCATTCGTGTTGTTCAATAATAATTGGAATTGATTCTAAAAACTCATTTCATAAATCCGATATCGTTTGTTTATTACGCCTTGCATTGCTTCTGCTGATTTATTCATGCGCTCGTTATCTTCAAGAATCCAACTCGCTTCGCCATATCCGTACCCAAGTTTCTTTGCATTAATAGCAGTCTCATAAAACAATGCACCACCTGCTCCTGTACTTAGATACTCTGGTAAAACTCCTAAGGTGATAACACGCACTAAATCAATTTCCTTTTTCTTAGTTAGAAGATGATATAAACCGGGCAAGGTGTAACCATTCTTATTATGCTTCAGCGGGACATTAATGTCCGGCAGTGCAAGCGAGAACCCGATAGTCTTACCTTCTTTCTCTGCAAAAATGACAAGTTCCGGAACAACGATCATCTTCAGATCCGCTGCGAGAGCATCGAATTCTTCATTGGTCATCGGAACTGCACTCCAATTTTTTGCCCACGCTTTGTTATACACCTCTTTCACTTTATTGACTTCTTCTGCAAACTTTTTCATGTTAAAAGTTCTAAAAGTAAGATTATTCCTCTTTTTAACAAGTCCATGAGCCCGATTAAATCGATCCGTATATACTTTTTTCTGATCAAGTAAATATGCGTAGAGATCTTTTACCTTTCGAAAACCGTATTTCTCAATCAATTCAATATAATACGATGGATTGTAAGTCATCATCACAGTCGGACTAAGATCGAATCCTTCTATAAGTAATCCAATTTCGTCGTTCACAGATGGATTAAAAGGTCCGCGCATAGCTATTACACCATGAGCCAGCAAGTATTCTTTCGCTTTATCGAATAGCGCATTTGCTACTGTCTGATCATTGATACACTCAAAAAAACCGAAAAATCCGATATTTTCGCTATGCTCTTTGTTGTGATTATGATTGACAATTGCACCAATTCTGCCAACTACTTCGCCTTCGTGTTCTGCGAGATAGAATTCCGCATCGCTGTGTTTGTAAAATGGATTTTTTTCTCGATCCATTAACTTCTTTCGATCCATCATCAACGGAGGAACCCATGCAGGATAATCTTTATAGATCTTCCAGAGGAAGCGGATAAACGAATTCACATCTTGTTTTGAGGAAATCGGTCTTATTATTAATCCATCCATTTAGAATCTCCTAAAAATATAGGACAAAATAAAACCGCAGTTTGGTTGCAACCGCGGCTTACATTTTACTGTTGTTCAAAAACACACGATATTTTAGTTGATGGCACCAAACTTTTTACCAACTTTCGTAAACACTTCGAGGATTCTATCGAGATGTTTTTTCTCGTGTGTTGCCATATAACTTGTCCGAAGCATTTCCATTCCCGGAGGTACACCAGGACGAACAAATGCGTTCACAAACACTCCCTCTTCAAAAAGCGTCTTCCACATCATTAAAACTTTTTCCATATCACCGATAATAATGGAGACAACAGCTGTATCGTGTTCGCTTACATTGTATCCCAATGCCTTTAATCCAGCTCGCATAGTACGAGCATTTGACATTAATTTAGCTACGCGCTCAGGTTCAGCTTCCAAAATATCAAGTGCCGCCAATGCTGAGGCTACAGAAGCAGGAGTTGGGCTTGCACTAAAAATTAGAGCTGGCGCATTGTGTTTCATATAGTCAATTACCTTGTATTCTCCGACTACAAATCCTCCTAGCGATGCAAATGTTTTACTGAAGGTTCCCATCGTTAGATCGGTTTCTTTCTCAAGTCCGTAATGACTCGCCGTTCCTCGTCCACCTTTTCCAATGACACCTATCGCGTGAGCGTCATCAACCATAATGCGTGCATTATATTTGCGAGCAACTTTCACCATATCCGGCAAATTGACAATCTCACCTGATGTGCTAAAAACACCGTCACTAACGATAAGTTTTGCAGATTCGGCTGGCAATTGTGAGAGCACATGTTCTAAATGCGTCATATCATTATGCTTGTATCGAACCACAGAGTTGCCTTCTTTTGAATCATAGGATGCCATTCCAGCCGCAACGAGAGCGCCGGCGACAAGACTAGCGTGATTATCTTTGTCCGAAACAACATAATCACCGCGTCCCACGAGTGTCGGAATGATTCCTTGTCCTGTTTGATACCCGGTACTGAAAAGCAAACATGCTTCTTTACCCATAAACTTTGCAAGTCGACGTTCCAACTCAACATGCAAATCAAGTGTCCCGGTTAAATATCTTGAACCAGAACATCCGGTGCCGTACTTTTTCACTGCCGCAATTGCTGCTTCCTTCACTTTGGGATGTGCCGTCAATCCGAGGTAGTTGTTAGATCCAGCCATAATCACTTTACGGCCTTCTATTTGAACAACAGGACCTTCACTTTCTTCGATTGCATGAAAATAAGGATAACATCCTAATGCCTTTACTTCATCTGCACGTGTAAAATTCCAACACTTTTCAAAAAGATCCAATGAATTCTCCTAGGAAATATTAATATAACTGCAAAAAGAAGCATTTTTTGCTTCTTTGCACTTTTTTGAATATAGTTTAATATGAAAAGAAAGTCAATGAACGCTATGATTCAAGGAGAAAAACGATTAGCACTATTCTTGTGACTGGAGGAACCGGCTTTATTGGCAGCCACACAGTTGAACAATTGATAGCGGAAGGATTTCACGTTCGATGTCTCATACGTCCGCATCAGATAAGTTTGAGATGGCTTCAGGACTTGCCTGTTGATCTGGTAAAATGCGACCTATTGAATTCAGCGTCAATTTTAAAAAGTATTGAGGATGCAGAATATATCATTCACATTGCAGGAGTTACTAAGGCCAAACGCCAAAGTGAATTCTTTACAGGGAATGTTACAACGACTAATAATCTTCTTTCAGCTGCAAGTCAATTGAAGCATATGAAGAAGTTCTGTTATATCAGCAGTTTAACTGCTGCAGGGCCAAGTCCAACAGGCATCCCGTTAAACGAAACAGTGCACTGCCATCCCATCACTTCGTATGCAAAGTCGAAGTTAGAAGCTGAACGTATCTGTAAGCGATATTCAGAAAAATTCCCAATCGTTGTTATCCGCCCCCCTGCAGTTTTCGGACCTCGCGATACGGACACTTTGGAGATATTCAAATGGGTTAACCTCGGGTTGAAACCTGTCCTTGGTTCATCTGCAAAAACACTCAGTCTAGTTTATGCACCAGACCTGGCAAAAGGAATCATCCGTGCGACTTTCGATGATAGAACTTCCGGCGAGACATACAATATCGCTGATCCTACAATTTTTACTTTCTCTTCTATAATCGATTATCTCGCTACCTTTATTCACAAACGGACAATTCAGGTATATCTTCCAAAAGGATTAGTATATTCGATGGCAGTCATTACTCAGTTTATGTCTCTATTTGACAAGGGACCTGCCGTATTAAATATTGAGAAAGCTCGTGATCTTCTACAAAAACATTGGGTTTGTGATCCACGAAAAATTTATGAGCACATCGGATTTCAAACACCAACATCCATTTATGATGGAATGAATAAAACTTTCCAATGGTATAAAGACAAGGGTTGGTTGTGAAATTTGAAACCTGTAAATCGTAAAAAGAGTCAAACCGGATGCACTCCTTCTTTTCATTAAACAATAAATTGAAAGTTTATCATTGCACAAAAGTCAACTTCAGAATATTACTCTCTTTGCTGTTGACTGTTTACTTGGGAGGATATGCGCAAACATCTTTTAACAGTTCTGAGCATCAGCAAACAGTAAAAAATATTTTCCTTGAAAAGGCTTTTACATATCAGCAGCATTATTTTATGGAAACAGCAACAGCAGCAAGTACCTGGTTTGATGTGACGTATTACCGTCTTGCATTAGACGTATTTACTCAATCCAACTCAATTAAAGGACAAGTCACAATCACAGGAATCTGCAGAGACAGTACAAGTACCCTTACTCTTGACCTTGTGAATCAAATGCATATAGATTCTGTGCTTGTGAATGGACAAATCATGCGATTTACTCAAAAAAGCGATTGGTTCGATATTTCACTTGCTCGTTCTTATGCAATCGGAGAAATTCTTTCCGTTGATGTTTTTTATGAAGGTGTTCCTCTTTCAACAGGATTCGGAAGTTTTGTATTTGATTCTCACTCAGGC
>JBEKLV010000144.1:0-7710 GCA_050008835.1 Bacteroidota bacterium
CGAACGATCTGAAGCTCATCGGTGGTATAGTCGAAGATATTAGTTACAATAATGCAAAAAAATATTTTGGCTTCTAAAATGGATGGAATGTTTTTATTTTAGCTAAAAGGTTGTACAACTATGGAGTGCATAATCATATTGCGGTAATATGAGTGTGATTGTAAAAGGAAGGAATAAACAAGCGTTAAGTGGCGGCAACGCGCAAAAGAAACGAAGGAAAAAATGATAATGAAAGGAGACATCAGAAGATAGTTGCCAGTTCTATATCAAAATTCTGCGCATTTCTTCGTTTATCGTTATCCTATTATTGATTCTTCTCATTTTGGTTTTTGCATAAAATCCAATATCAAGATATGTACTTGCATTTCGACGTGCCTTGCTGTAAATTGACACAGATACTACTGTCGACGGTTACATATGTTGTGTATATTATTGAGAAAAATCGACCAAGTGGCATTGGTCGGATATACAATAAATAAAATTAAACTAGAATATTTTGAAGTATCTTGAAGTGTAGCATCTATTTTTTTTGCCGGAAGTAAATATTCCACTTTTGTAATCATGGTGCATCTGTTATAATGGGGTTCTTATGTTTTCTTCTAGACTGTTTTGGAAAGTAACCTTCTATTTCGCTCTTCTCCTTATTATCCTTTCAGCAACTACAGTAGTTACACTCTACTTTTTAACACAAATTCAGAAAAGTTATTCTCAAGCATCGGTAGACATGACCACAACTTCCAACTTGGCTCGCATAAGTGGTTTGATTATTGATATCCAATCCGTTGCCGATGAATATATGTACACAAGTCTTCCCGAGAAAAGAACCGCATATGATGTGTGTTGTAAGGAATTCGATAATGAAATTGTCGCCCTTCAGAAAAGCTATGTTGATTCGATCGATCTGCAAACATTGAAACAGATACGAACTTCCTTTTATGCTTGGGTTACAAATATTGGAGATAAAAAGATATTACTTGCTTCTTCTGGTCTGAAGAGTGACGAACTTGGAAGGGAGATTCAATCCATAGGCCATCAACAATCGTCCAATCGGTATCTCGAAACAGCTCAAACACTGATACGTACATTATATCAACAACGATTGACATCAATACCGAAGAATATTGAGTACTCTATTGGCTTGTCAAAGAATATAGCATCGTTTGTCGTTCTGGTGAATGTGCTGATTGCAGTCTTTGCTATGGTTCTCGGGTTTATTTTAACACGATCTATTACAAAACCCGTTAAACAATTGCGTGGTGGTACACAGAATATTATGAAAGGTATATATGAACCTATTACGCTGCGTCAGCGAGATGAGTTTGGAGATTTGGCAAATGACTTCAATCAAATGTCCAAAATGCTGCAAAATAATTACAACCGTTTAACGGCATATTCCGAAATATTAACGGCGCTGAACGAGCATGAATCTCTGTCAACCTTAGAGGAGGCCAGTTTGCAAATATTGTGTTTGCACACCGATGCTTCTATTGGTGCACTGTATCTTCTTGATACTGATTTAAAGATACTGAGGTTAGTCAGCGGGTACGCCCTCCAGAACATCAATAATAGAACAGAGTATAAAATGGGGGAAGGGATCCCAGGCCAGTGTGCCGCGATGAAACAAACTATTGAAGTCAAAGATTTCGTTGCCGCTAAGGATTTTATAATTGATACTGGTCTCGTGAATGTTGTCCCCGCATACATTCTGGCTGTGCCTGTTTTATTCCAAGAAAATCTTATTGGTGTGATTGTATTGGGATCAATGAAATCATTTGATGTGCAGCGACGAGAGATTATGGATAATTCCGCTCCACAAATCGGCGTCGCTATCACCAATGCTATGAATCTGGAATCAACTAAGAAACTTTCCGGCGAAATTGCGACAAAGAATGATGAACTAAATAGTAAAAATGCAGAATTACAGAAAGCATATCGGGTGAAGTCGGACTTCCTTTCGAATATGTCTCATGAATTACGGACTCCGTTGAATTCCATCATCGGCTTTACGTCAGTTTTACTGGCACAGCAAGGTGATCCACTCACTGCCGATCAAGCAAAGGCATTAGAAAAAGTTTTAAAGAACGGTAAGCACTTGCTTGACCTTATTAACGATATTCTTGATTTCTCAAAAATTGAATCAGGCAGAACACCAATCAATATGAGTTCAGATGAAGTTACCAATATCGTCTCAAATGCAATGGTGACCGTTGAGCCTATGTTGATCGGAAAAGATGTGAAGCTATTACAAGAAATTGAAGCGGATTTGCCGCTGCTTAATACTGATACGCTCAAGATCAAGCAAATCCTCTTAAACCTCTTGAGTAATGCTGCGAAGTTCACAGAGCATGGGGCTATTACAACTACCGCTAAAAAACATAACAGTATGATCTCAATTTCCGTCAAAGATGACGGTATTGGAATTGAAGCAAAGAATCTTGACCGTGTGTTTGAGGAATTTCAGCAGATAGATTCGAGCAACGCTAGAAAGTACAAAGGCACTGGGTTGGGTCTCGCTATTGCAAAAAAATATGCTCTCCTTCTTGGCGGAAATTTGACAGTACATAGTGAAATTGGAAAGGGCTCTACTTTCACTCTAGTAATTCCTCCGGTGATTCCTAATGAAAGGCTGCCGAAACCAATCGATGAAGAGCCGCCTATAAAAAGTACAGTTGTTGCACAAACATCAAAAACCGTATCAGAAAAATCACTTACATCATCAACAGGTGTTCTCGTTCTCTGTATAGATGATGATCCAGAAGTTATTGATTTGCTCCGCCGCTATTTAATTCCAGAAGGGTATTCTGTCAGAGGTGTCAATTCAGGAGATGAAGGCATTCGACTAGCACAGGAACTCCACCCAGCAGTTATTACATTGGATATTATGATGCCGGAGAAGGATGGCTGGCAAGTATTACGTGAATTAAAAGACAATCCAGCGATAAGCGATATTCCTGTTATCATTCATTCAGTGGTCGAAAATCGTCCGCTGGCGCTCTCACTTGGCGCGCTAGAAGTAGTTACCAAACCTTCTGAACCGAAGAAAATTTTGAGTATCGTAGAGCGCGCTTGCCATTCCAATAAGCAACCAATCATGATTGTCGATGATAACCAGGATTTTGCTGACTCGTTGAAGATTTTACTTGAAGTCGAAGGTTATAAAGCTGTTGCCTTGTATAGCGGCGAAGATTCACTCAAGGATATTGAAACCATCAATCCATCGTTATTAATTCTCGATCTTATAATGCCCGGTATCGACGGATTTGCTGTTGTTGAACGACTTCGATCTCAGGAACGATGGCATAACCTTCCGATCGTGATTCTATCAGGAGCCGATATAACAATTGACCAACGCCAAAATTTGAAAAGACTTACTCAAGATTTTATCGACAAAGGACACTTCTCGAAGGAACTTATTTCAAACACGATTAAAAAAATTATTTCTCAATCACATAGATAAAGAAAGAGAAGAAAATTCTATGGAACCTACGTATCCTACTATTCTTGTTGTGGATGACACAGAGGATAATCTTGATTTGCTTGAGTTTGCCCTCAAGCGGAAACCGGTTCAAATGCTACGTGCGAGCAGCGGCAAAGAATGTTTACAACTTGCAGCACAGCATCATCCTGATGTCATTCTTTTAGACATTCAAATGCCGGAGATGGATGGATTTGAAACACTGCAACGTCTGCGTGCATCAAAAAAAAGCGCAGATATTCCCGTAATCTTTCTCACAGCAAAAAGAAAAGACGCTTTGAGTATTGAACAAGGCCTCTTGCTCGGAGCAGAAGAGTATTTAACGAAACCTATTGACACAGACGAATTATTGGTGCGCACGCGTTCACTTGTTCGTCTCAAAAAAATGGAAATTGAACTTGAGCGGACAAAAGCAGACTTTATGGCGATGCTTATACACGATATGCGCAGTCCAATAGGCGGCGTCAGCAGTATACTTGAATTATTAGAAGAACCGTTGCTCAGGGGTGAACCGGTACAAGAGGTACATCGGGAATTGCTCACATCTGCGGAAGAAGCTACCAAACGATTACTCCATTTGATTAATGATATGCTCGATCTTTCAAAATTTGAAGCGGGTAAGATGAATTTAAACCGCGAACTTGTTAACATTGGCAAAATAGCAGATAAAATAATGAAACAGATGAATCCTCAATTCAAGCAGAAGGGTATTCACATCAAACTCGTGCTTGAAGACAATCTGCCGCTTATTTCTGCTGATGCCAACAAATTATTGCAGGTATTTGCTAATATTCTCAGCAATGCGCTAAAGTTCACTTCATCAAACGGAACCGTTCAGATTGTAATAGGAAAAATGCAAGAGGGCACCGCTGCGGGTGAATGTGTATGGACGGCTATTAGTAACACCGGGGTAGGAATCCTCCCAGATGAATTACCAACGATTTTCGAGCGTTATAAACAAGGAATTGCTTCAGAAATGGTGCAGGCAAAAGGGACAGGGTTAGGACTTGCAATCTGCAAACTAATTGTTCAAGCGCACGGCGGCAGTATTACAGCGGAAAGTGAACCTGGAAAAATAACGGTGTTTCGTTTCACACTGCCAGTGAACCTTTCTGCTGAAAACTAAAAGGACAACTTCTTGAACATTTAAACAACCAGGAAAGACTATGTGGGAACAAAAACAGCTAGGGATTGTGAAAGAAGTTGTCAACGCAACTGTCGTTGTTCTTCTTGACAGAGAAATTACAAATATGACCAAGAAGATCGGAGAAAGGATCTATTACATTGGTCAGATCGGCTCCTACGTACTGATTCCAATTGGTGCTATTTATATTATAGGCATGGTTTCAGGTATCAGGAAAGAAGAAACCCGTGAAGATGGTGTGAATTTTATTCAATATTTAATGACTGTAACACTAGTAGGGACAATTCGGAAAGGAAAATATGAGACCGGTGTCTCGGTTATGCCTACCGTTGACATGATCGTATATTTACTCGAAGATAAAGACATTAAATCTATTTTTGCTGCTTATCAACAATACAATTTCTCTGTTGGGCAGCTTTCTTTATTCGAAAATGAGCGCGCGTACTTGGATCCGAATAAATTTTTCGGAAAACATCTTGCAGTTCTTGGCTCAAGTGGTGCCGGCAAGTCATATTCCGTTGCTTCCATTCTCCAAAAAGTTGCTCAATTCGCGGATACGCATATTGTTTTACTCGATCTTCACAATGAATATCGACAAGCATTTCCCGAAACAGGACAGTACTGTGAGATCGCATCGCTGGAACTTCCATTCTGGCTGATGAACGCTGAAGAGATGCTAGAAATGTTTGTTGAACCGTCAGATGAAAATGCATCTATTCAAGGAGCGGTTCTGCAAGATCTTATTTATGCTGCGAAGAAAGCGAAGAATCCGACACTTGCGGATGTCATTACTATCGATTCACCGGTTGCTTACGATTTAAAAGAAATTCGTTCAAAGTTGCATTTTATGGACACTGAAAAGGTTACGAGTCCAATGGGAATGAAGGAAGGGGCATATTTTGGCAAATTTTCTCGTTTATTGATTCGCCTCGATAATAAAATGAATGATCCTCGTTATGCATTTATGTTTCAACCAAATATTTGCGTAGAAACAGAATCCGTAGTTCCATTGTTTATGACATTGTTTGGACTTGCCAGCAAGGCGAGGATCACCATTTGGGATATGAGCGGCGTGCCTTCTGACGTTGTAAAGACCATTTCAGCTCTTATTGCGCGAGCGACTTTCGATTTTAATTTTTGGAATCCGCAACGAAATGATTTGCCGATACTGCTTGTTTTCGAAGAAGCTCACAATTACCTCTCAACCTCAACAGATGGATCGAAAGCAGCGCGACGTACAGTTGAGCGGATCGCAAAAGAGGGAAGAAAATATGGTGTCAGTTGTATGATTGTCAGTCAACGGCCGTCGGATATATCAGAAACGATTCTTTCGCAATGCAACAATTTCATAATTCTACGACTTCTCAATCCGACGGATCAAGCATATATCCGCCGCCTCGTACCTGATTCATTTAGTGGCTTGGATAGTGTCGTTCCGCTTCTACGCCAGGGCGAAGCAATTATTATCGGAGACGCTATTCCTATTCCCCAGCGCGTGCAAATTGATTTTCCAAAGCCAACACCGCACAGCATGGATGTTAAATTCTTCGATAAATGGAAACAATCTGGTAAGAAAACGGATATTACAGATGTAATGGAACATTGGTGGAATCAAAAAAGGAGTTAACTATGGAACTACTGAAACTGACATTCCAATGCGTGAAAAATACATCGAGGTCTTGAATTGAATTATTTCTTTATACATATTATAATTAGTTAGTTTTAAATTATAGAAATATTTCATTAATTTATATGTAAAAATTGACATGCAGATTAGTAATGCACAGCGCATCGAAGGAAATGAAGTTAAAATACTGTTGCAATGTAATTGTTGTTGCTTTCTTATGAAAGGACGAGCCAATTACTTACAAATGACGTGAATATTTATAATTTTGTTTTTAGGTAAAATAGCTCATCCAGATTAATCGTGATGAGCTTTTTTTTATGTAACTCATTCTAACTAATAAAAACGCATTATAGCTAATAAATTATTATTACTTAGTATAAGAAGGATAGAAAATGAACACCGAGATGGAATATAGCGAGTTTGCAAAAATCCTGAAGGAACGGCGTGACGATCATTCTTTGGGATTCCAGATGAAGAAGGGAACGCAAGAATTTATCGATAATATGCTCGCCATTTTATTTCCGCACTTTTGCAAAGAAGGATTCTTTACAACGGAGGAAATTGAATCGCGCCTTGTGTTATTAGAACGTGATTTAAAACGCTTGCTTATTCCAATCTTGAAAGATATGTCGTTGAATTTGGATGCGATAGTGACGCAGTTTATGCATGTGCTTCCCGAAATTCATGATAAACTCTGGCTTGATGCTGAAGCGATCACTAGCGGTGACCCGGCAGCGGAAAGTATCGATGAAGTTATTCTTGCATATCCGGGATTCACAGCCATAGCATATTATCGCCTCGCACATGAATTTTATTTGATGCATGTTCCCATCTTCCCGCGCTTGATCACCGAATATGCGCATCAAATGACAGGAATTGATATTCACCCAGGCGCGCAAATTGGTTCATCATTTGCAATTGATCATGGAACAGGCATTGTTATTGGTGAATCTTCAATCATTGGTAATAACGTTAAGATGTATCAAGGCGTGACACTCGGAGCGCTGAGTGTAGAAAAAAAGTTTGCTAAATCCAAACGCCATCCAACCATCGAAGATGATGTGGTGATTTATGCGCAAGCAATTATTCTTGGCGGTGAGACTATTATTGGTCGTAATAGTGTAATCGGAGGCAATGTTTGGCTTACTGCGAGCGTACCGCCGTTTTCATCTGTTTATCAAGAAAGCAAAGTTACAGTGCGGCGCCGAAAGAAATGACGGGCGCTTCAATCGATTTCAGTATTTGATTATAAATGGAAATATTAAAAAGCGAAATCTATTTTGGAGACAATATGTAGCACATCCTTCGAGATAGAATTTCCAAATATTGCAAATAAAAGACAGTATGAGTCGTCCTGAAATAGGTTGACTGTTATTTAGAACCCCTCTCTACAACTGTAGAGAGGTTTTTTATGCCATTGTTTCACTAGAACTTCCTGTTGTTGATGCATTTGAATTGGCGTTA
>JBEKLV010000145.1:0-7674 GCA_050008835.1 Bacteroidota bacterium
TCCTCTATCTGAGAAGTTCGCCCCATTGCCATTGCGATCCCTTCAATTAATCCAGAATTCTGTGCAATTCTTAAAGGCGACCACCCGAACTCTGCCGAAAGCACGTGAACCATTTCATGCTTCAATGCTGATTCAACATCCTCCAGATTAATGTGCATCTGCCTCAACCATGGCTTCGTGAGGTCAGTGTGCATTGCACCGATAAGTCGCCCCTTCTGTTCAGGCGAAACATAAAGAAACGAAACAATACGCTCCTGCGAATGAATGTTCATTTCATATGAGAGCTTATCAAAGTAGAACTCGTGCAACCTGCCAATTTGTTCAACGCGGTCGCGCTTAATGCTCCCTGCCGAATAGATAATATCAAAATGCGTTGTCTTATAATTACCAACGAGTTTCTGCCGAATAAAATCCTCAGATGAGGACAATCCAAGACGGTCGCTTAAAGTGAAAAGGATGACAACAACAGGAGCAAGCACGGCAATGACAATGAGTTCAACAATAGGAAGTGTAGATCGTGTTGAATGTGCTATTTCTCTTTTATTCTGATACATTTGCCAAAACCAAACTGATCCAGCGGCAAAACATCCGGCGGCGGCAAGTGTCGCCAAACGGTATGTCAATAACCGCTGAGTTACCTGAAGCGTTTCGTCGTAAGTGAAGCCGGGAAAAAATCCTATGATCGGATTGAAAGCAAATACTTGCGGACGAATAAGGGTAACAAATGGAATATGAAAAAGAGTGAGAATGTAGATTATAGTGAAAATAGTTTTTCGCCATTTTCCAAACACAACTCCAACCGACAAGGCAAGCGATATAGAAAAGAACACTCCAGGAATTACTGTTAGTGCATACAGCTTTATGCCATCGCCAACGGAACAATTCTTCACAAAGAATACATTTGCAAGTGAAATGATAAATGGAATCGCAAGAAGGACAAACGAGACAACAGTAATTCTGCCAATAAAACGCCAGACATCCGATTTGCCTTCGGGAATAGTTTGTTTCCAAAGTGCAAGTGTTAAAATTCCAGAAATATATCCGGCAAGCAAAACTGCGAGGGCAGAAAATTCAAATCCCAGATAATTAAAGAGCGGTATGCGCGTGCAAACGATGGCGAATAGAATAAGAACAAGTGTAGAAATCTGGAATGTGCGGGTTTGCATGGTTTAGTTTACCTTCGGAAGGGCTGGAAGCCTTGTTGTCCCGCAACGCGGGGCATCTTTTCCATTTCCTTCCGAATATTACTTAGAATTCTTCGCCTTGTTCACGACGAATGTCAGCACCAAGTGCTTGGAGTTTTTTCTCAATCGATTCGTATCCACGATCAATATGATACACGCGGAGAACTTCCGTTGTTCCTTCCGCAACAAGTCCGGCGAGAATAAGTGATGCGCTCGCGCGTAAATCTGTGGACATTACTTTCGCTCCCGCCAATTTCTTTACACCGACAACAGTAGCAATATTTTCTTTCATAGTGATATTGGCGCCAAGTCGAACAAGTTCGGGTACGTGCATAAAGCGATCAAAATACACTGTGTCTGTTATTATACTGGTGCCGCCTGCCAATGACATCAACGCAATCCATTGAGCTTGCATATCGGTCGGGAAACCAGGGTAAATCGCAGTTGTTGCATTGATAGCCGCAATTCTTTCTGGTGGAGAGAGTTCTATCCAATCAACACCAGTGGTAATTTTTGCTCCAGCATCCTCCAACTTAATTATTAAAGCACCGACATGATGCGGATTGCATTTCTCCAACCGCACAACATTGCCGAGCTTCCCCGCTATCGCACCAGCAATGAGAAATGTTCCAGCTTCGATACGATCTGGAATTGTTGCGATATCTGCAGGATGCAATTCATCAACACCTTCAATTTCTAAACGCCCCGTACCAACACCAAGAATCTTTGCGCCCATTTTCAATAAAAATTCTGCAAGCTGAACAATTTCCGGTTCTTGTGCCGCATTCTCAATAAGCGTCGTACCTTTTGCAAGCACCGCCGCCATCATTACGTTGCCTGTTGCGCCGACGCTGGAAATATCGAAAAGAATACGCGCACCGTGCAGACGTTTTGCCTTTGCTATGATGTAACCTGCTTCTAGATCAATCTCAGCTCCAAGTCTGCGAATGCCTTCAACGTGCAAATTTACCGGACGCGGCCCCCACGCACATCCCCCAGGAAGTGAAACTTTCGCTTGACCAAATCTTGCAACCAGCGGACCCAACACATAAATAGATGCACGCATTTTCTTCACATGTTCGTACGGCGCTTCGTAACTGTTGATCGTCGTTGTATCGATGGCCATTGTCTGCCTAACTGACGAGACCTGAATACCCATTGTCTCAAGCAAACGGCTCATCGTCGTCACGTCACGCAGGTCTGGCGTGTTGGAAAGATGAGAAGTACCTTTCGCCAAAATTGTTGCTGGCATTAACGCTAACGAAGCATTCTTCGCGCCTCCAATAGTGACCGTGCCGCTAAGAAATTTCCCGCCGTTGATAACAAATTTATCCAAGACTTGCTCCTTTAATCTAAAAGGATTATGTTCATTCGTAAAATAAATATAGGCGATAATGGACTGAAAGGCAAAGTAACAATATATTACTCATGATCAGCTTAAAAATACTGTCAGGTTCCTATGAAGATTGATATGAAACAAACAAAATATCCTGATGCAATCTCTGTTATTCACAAACGCAAAAGCGTACGGAATTTCACTGGAGAATCCGTAACACAGAATGAAATTGATATTCTATTGAAAGCCGCGATGGCGGCACCGAGCGCGGTCAACTGTCAGCCGTGGGAATTTATTCTTGTAACCGATCGGAAAACGCTGGATGCGCTTGGCGATGCGCTTCCGTTCGCAAAGATGATTTTCAAAGCTGGAGCTGCAATCATAGTATGCGGAGTACCTGCAAAAGCGCATAAGCAGATGGAAGAGTATGCTGTGATCGATGCTACACTCGCCAGTCAAAATATTTTACTTGCCGCAGAAGCAATAGGACTCGGCGCAATATGGACGGCGGCATATCCGTATCCCGACAGAATGAAATCCGTGAAAACAATTTTGAATATTCCAGAAGATATCATTCCGTTAAATGTCATTCCCATCGGTCATCCGACAGGCGAAGATAACCCTAAGGAAAAATTTAATCCCGAAAAGATACATCACGAAATATGGTAAATTGAATTTTCCCCCAAAAAAAGGATATTCTTAAAAGAAATCGAATTGTGATCACCATCGCTTTTATTATTCCTTAATAATATTAATATTGAACTACAAAGTTAATAACGGATACGTCTTCGAATTATTCCACCCACATAATACATTGGAGGACATTGTGAAACGTTTGGTAATAATATTAATTTCTAACATAATGCTCGTTTCATGGGTGTTATGCCAAAATTATCAAGTGACAAATGTTCAGGAAAAAGAATCTCTAGGCCAACCTGTTCTTGATATACAGGGGTCTACAGCACGAATTATCCCAAATATAAATTTTTTGTTCTACAGTTTTCCTGTTTCTGGTCCTACAGCACCTATTCCAACAAGCAGTGCTGTTCATCCTTCATCAATGGACGATGTCTACCTCCTAAACACAGTAATGCGTGGCAATGGAAACACAGTTATCATTGCATATATAAATTTTGAATCATTTTCCGGCAACGAAGGATATCGCATTGAGTATACTATAAGTGGAGACGGCGGAACAACTTGGTTATCCTCTAACAACATCCTTGATAAGGTAACATCCGGATACTCGGAGCCTATTTATGATTATTATGATAATGTCATTCTTGAGCAGAGTGATAACGATTATTTATATTATCTCTGGAGAAATCAGGATGATACTAATAGAATTTATATGACAAAATCAGTAAATGGCGGTGCATCATTTGGAACTAAGTCACTAGTACCTATCGGAGATATAAATCATCCCGCATCAGGTTTATCATTAAAACCCCTAACTATTTCAGGTACAGACAATTTATTTATTTCATATTCAACTGATACATCATTATACTTCATCCGATCATTAGATGGAGGAGTTTCTTTCGGTTCGCCAAAAAAAATTCTGCATGTAGGCGCGGGAGGACGAATAAGCAGTACGAAACTTGTAGGATCATCAGATGGAACAATGTATCTTTCATATGGTTTCTGGATAATGCATATGGGTTTGTCTCCCGGTAATGATATGATTAACCAAGGCACCATACTGTTAAAGTCAACAGATTATGGCAACAATTGGTCGGCCATTGATACACTTAATGCATCGGAATACTCAATTTATGATTTGCATTTAACTAGTACAAAAACCCTCGTCCAAGTCAAATATACAGCACCTAATTTATATATCAGCTCAAGTCTTGATGGAAAATTCTGGTCTGATACAGCGCGTGTTAATCCAACCTTAAATACAGTAACAGGAACATTAGCATCGAGTTTTGGTATCTCTTCCGCCCTCATAGACAATTCTAATATCGGTATTGCTTGGACTGATATTTCTACTCGATACGGTGAAATCTTTTATCGCAAGATGGTAATACCTACTGCACCAGCAGTTGGAGTTGCAGAAATTAATAACTTGACACCAAACCAATTTGCGTTGAGTCAAAATTATCCCAATCCATTCAACCCGACAACACAGATTAGCTTTTCACTCACTAGCCAGAGCATTGTGAGCCTGAAATTGTTCGACATTCTTGGACGCGAGGTAAAGACTCTCGCATCGGGCGAATACCAAAGCGGCTCTCATACAGTTACACTCAATGCTTCAGCATTGCCAAGTGGAGTGTACTTCTACCGTTTACAAGCGGGTACTTTTAATGCTGTTCGCAAGCTTACGCTTCTAAAGTGACACAATTTAGCAATTTTCAAAAAGGCCGGTATAGGAAATTTGTACCGGCTTTTTTCTTGTCTTTCGTGTGAAAAATCGGTAAATAGTTTTGAGCAATTAACATTCATTTCTTATAGAAAAATATATCTATTACATTGCCGGCGAAAAAATTACTATTCACTAATCACCAAACATAACTATGCCAGTACAAATTATACTCGGTGCCCAATGGGGCGACGAAGGAAAAGGAAAAATTGTTGATCACTTGAGCGAAAATGTTGACATTGTCGCTCGCTACCAGGGTGGAGCAAATGCCGGGCACACTGTTGTCCTCCCGCCGAGCAAAGGGAGACCGGAAAAGGAATATGTTCTTCATCTTATTCCATCTGGTATTTTTCATTCACATGTAACCTGCGTAATCGGAAACGGTGTAGTGCTCGATCCGGTGGCGCTCA
The DNA here is from genome assembly GCA_050008835.1 of Bacteroidota bacterium. Taxonomy (GTDB): domain Bacteria; phylum Bacteroidota; class Ignavibacteria; order UBA10030; family UBA10030; genus Fen-1298. The sequence continues at coordinate 5,299 of JBEKLV010000145.1, forward strand.
TGACGGAAATCAAGCAGCTGAAAGACTCCGGAATTAAAGTCGCCGGCCGGCTCCTCATCAGTCATAATGCACACTTGATAATGCCGTACCACAAAATGCTCGATGCAGCACGTGAACGAGGCGAAGAAAAAATCGGCACAACCGGACGCGGCATCGGTCCAGCATACAACGACAAGTATATGCGCACCGGAATCCGCGTAGTCGATTTGCTGAACCGCGATGTACTCTGCAAAAAATTAAAGCGTAATATTGAAGCAAACAACGAACTCCTAAATAAATTGTACAATTCGCAATCTCTCGATGTGGACGAGATCATAAATGAATATCAGGAATTTGATAGGAAGTTGGATAAATATATTACCGATACTTCCGAATATCTGAATAACGCACTCAAACACAAAAAGCGAATTCTTGCCGAAGGTGCACAAGGCGCGTTGCTGGATGTTGATCATGGAACGTATCCGTTCGTGACCTCTTCAAATCCAACAAGTGGCGGTGCATGTACGGGGCTTGGTATTCCGCCGACCGCTGTAAATTCCATTGTCGGAATTGTGAAAGCGTACAGCACTCGGGTCGGCAACGGCCCCTTCCCGACAGAACTTAAAAATGATATTAGCGAGCGTTTGCGAAAAATCGGCGGAGAGTACGGCGCTACAACCGGCAGGCCTAGGCGATGCGGATGGTTGGATGCGGTAAGTCTCAGGTATTCCATTCGCGTCAATGGTATTCAAAAGATAGCCATTACAAAGCTCGACGTGTTGGATGAATTCAAAGAAATCAAGGTCTGCATAGATTTCAAGTTTAATGGAAAAATGTTAATTCATTACCCGACAGATTCTCAGACGCTCGAAGCAGTTGAACCAGTTTATCAGACATTTAAAGGATGGGAAATAAAAACTTCAGATATCAAGAGTTACGGGAAACTTCCGAAAGAGGCCAAACATTACATCGAAGCCATTAGCAAAATGCTCAACACAAAAATCTGGATGGTCTCAGTCGGTGCACGGCGTGATCAAACTTTAATCGTGCGATAATAGCATTTATTCGATATGAAGACAGCATCGCTTATCAAATCTGCTGCGACCGGCTCTGTTTCTTTAACTGGTCGATTGAAGATTTTTTTGATGGTTATTGCTTTCATCATTATTGCCGGTACATTGTGGTATACGCACAATCTTGTTCAGGCGTTGAGCCAGAAGGAAAAAGAAGTCGCAGACCTTTACGCGAAGTCGTATGAGTATATCGCAAATAATAAAGCGGGAGAAAGCGACTATAATTTTCTCTTCAACGAAATTATTAACACAGTTGATTTCCCTGTCGTATTGACGGATCGAAATAACGAACCGGAACTTCCTTACAGCATAAGTATAAAGAACATCTATCTAGATTCCACACGGTCACGGGAAGAACAGCACAAATTCCTGAAAGATCTCACTGCTGAGATGGATCAGTCTCACCCTCCCATTAAAGTTACATATCAGGACACGATCATATTGAATTATCTCCATTATGGTGAATCAACGCTCGTAGTCCAACTCCGGTGGCTTCCTTATGTTGAGCTTGCTATCGCGGCACTTTTTATTCTTATCGGTTACATCAGCTTCAGTTATATCAAACGAAGCGAGCAAAGCAACATTTGGGTCGGAATGGCGAGAGAAACCGCGCATCAACTTGGCACACCGATATCCAGTATGCTCGGCTGGGTTGAACTGCTGAAAGAGCAATCTGAAGGCGACAAGAAAGCAACGGAGACACTGCTGGATATGGAAAGTGATCTTCACCGGCTCCAAAAAATCGCGGATCGATTTTCAAAAATCGGATCCAAACCAGACTTGCGTGAGGAGAATCTTACAGAGGTGATTGGCAAAGTTACGGAATACTTCCAACGGCGGATTCCACAAACCAGCAAGAAAGTTCATCTTATCATCGAATCGATAGAACCGGTTCGTGCACGTATCAACCGAGAGTTGTTCGAATGGGTCATAGAGAATCTTACCAAGAATGCGCTCGATGCAATAGAGAACGGCGAGGGAACTATTGCTTTTTCCATATCAGAACATGGCAAGCACTTATTCGTTGATGTCTCCGACACCGGCAAAGGTATCATACCCAAACATCGGAACGATGTGTTTCGCCCCGGCTTTTCAACGAAAAAGCGTGGGTGGGGTTTAGGATTAAGTTTATCAAAACGCATCATCGAAACATACCATGCCGGCAGACTTTTTCTAAAAGAAAACAATTCCGGTTTCAAAACTACATTTCGTATTAAATTGAATAAGTGAGGAATGTATGAAACGTTTATGGATTCTTCTGAGCATTACTCTTCTTGCGTTTTCGTTTGTAATTGCGCAGATGCCTATAGAGGACGAATTGTAC
>JBEKLV010000146.1:0-7622 GCA_050008835.1 Bacteroidota bacterium
GAGAAGACACTTCCAATATATACGATTTTGGAATAATGTTTTGGAGTTCAAGCGCTTCTCCAATATTTCGATTCAGTTCGGTGCATTGACCAATCGTGATACCTTTATCTGTATCAACAAAGAACTGAATCACTTTTCCTTGCTCACCGTTTACAATATGAATATCGACGATGAAAGCATCGATTGTCTTGAGAAAAGGAGTCGCTATTTCTTCGACCGCTTGTTGTAAATCCATCAACTCAGTATTCCAAAAAAAATAGCCCGTCTACCTCGGGCTATCTACATCAACTGTATATAATATACTCAATGGCTATTGAAGAAGCAAGAAAATTTGATATTTACAAATTTTACCTTCAAATAATTAAAAATTAGTAACCATTACATTTTTCTTGTAGAAATCCTCAATAATTGTAGCTGCTTCGACCGGATCATCTGTCACGTGAAATATATCTAAATCTTCCAGAGAAATCATTTTCTCCTGAATAACCGTTGTTTTGATCCAGTCAACAAGGCCTTTCCAGTAATCAGAGCCCATAAGGACAATCGGAAACGCTTTTGTTTTTTTTGTCTGCACAAGTGTCATTGCTTCAAAGAATTCATCAAACGTACCAAATCCTCCAGGCATAACAATGAATCCGTGTGCATACTTAACAAACATCACTTTTCGCACAAAGAAATGCCTAAAAGTTTGCAATCGACCTCGATCAACATACTTATTCGCGTCTTCTTCATGTGGTAACTCTATGGCGACACCGACAGAATTTCCTCTTTGCTCTTGTGCCCCTTTATTTGCCGCCTCCATAATTCCGGGTCCACCACCGGTGAGCACGTTGAATCCATGCTTAACAAGTTCTTTAGCCACTTGTACTGCAAGTTGGTAATAACGCGAATCTGGTTCCAATCGAGCAGAACCAAATACAGAAACGAGATTTTTTTGTCGAGCCATCATCGTAAACCCATCGACAAATTCTGCCATTACGCGAAAAATACGCCATACATCATCTTGCGCTGCGAGAAGCCCACGGAGTTGTTGATCTTGTTGCGCGTCGTAATCTGTTCGAGATTGATGGTTTGTATTGTTAGTTTCCATACTTTCTCCTTTTAATTACCGAGAAGTGATGTTATCGTTGCCGAAGCTCTTTTAATTTGTTCCATACTGACGTCGAGATGCGTAACAGCACGAAGAGTAGAAATACCCATTTCTGAAATAAGTATACCGTTGGCCTTCAATTTGTCGATAAGCTCTTCAGCGCTTTCCGATCCACCATTAATATTAAAGATGACAATATTTGTTTGCACAGAATTTAGATCAAGATGAATTGCAGGGAGTTTGCTCAATTCTTTTGCCAACAATTTTGCTTTATCGTGATCTTCCTTCAAACGCTCAACGTTATGGTCAAGTGCAAATAATGCTCCCGCAGCAAGAATTCCTACTTGGCGCATTCCGCCACCAAATATTTTTCGATATTTACGAGCCATTTCGATTCTTTCACGTGTTCCTGTTAAAGCAGATCCAACTGGAGCGCCCAAACCTTTTGAAAAACAAACCGAGACAGTATCAAAATACTGAGCATATTCTTTTGGAGTTATACCTGTTGCAACAGAGGCATTCCAGAGACGCGCACCATCAAGATGGAGCGCAAGCTTTCTGTTTCGTGCCAAGTCATGTATTTTTTGAATTTCTTCAAGCGGATAAATTGTCCCGCCTGCCTTGTTGTGTGTATTTTCAAGACAGACCAGCGAAGTCTTTGGGTTGTAATAAATATTTGAACGGATTGCTTGAGCTACCTGCTCTGCATTTAAGATACCACGGTTTCCTTTAACTGTACACAATTGTACATTAGAAAGAAATGCTGCTCCAGCCGTTTCGTAGTTAAAGACATGCGATTCACTTTCTACGATGACTTCATCACCTGGTTGAGTTTGAACTTTGAGTGCAAGTTGATTTGCCATCACTCCAGATGGCACAAACAAAGCCGCTTCTTTACCAAGAATTTCAGCCACTCTTTCCTGCAATCGATTTACTGTCGGATCTTCACCATACACATCATCGCCAACTTCAGCAGTAAGCATTGCATCTCTCATTTCTTGAGACGGTTTAGTTACTGTGTCACTTCGCAGATCGATTATTTCCATATCAGTGCCTTTTTAAAATATTATTTTTCCATGCCACTGCAATCAGCATCATTATTGATGCCACAAGACAGATCTGAGCTACAATATCTCCGTACTTAACATAGAACGTTTCATCTGATAATAAACCAATATCGGCAATAAACTTAGTCTTTGTGTACAAACTCGTTGTCAATTGTCTTTTGCCTGTTGGGTCAACAATCATGGATATACCGCCATTTGCGCATTGAACTACCCAGCGACGCGTTTCAACTGCCCTTAAGGATGCAAACGCAGCATGTTGATATGCACCAGATGTATTACCCCACCAGCTATCATTTGTTATAATAACTAAAAGGTTTGCGCCATGCTTCACAAATTCTCTTACATAATTCGGATAGACCGATTCATAGCAGATCATTCCAGAGAATTTTGTTTGACGACCATCTTTCAAAAGCAATAAATATACAACGGTATCTGCACCTTTTCCCCAGCTTGAGATGCCCACATTCCATTTTAACGGTTCGATAAGCCAACGAAATGTTTCGGCATATGGAATACGTTCTGCAAATGGAACCAAGATTGACTTCTTATGAATTTGTCCAACAATGCGGTTGGGCTGAATTAAAACCGCAGAGTTATATGACTCAACATATGAATTTGATGTTCCAATTCTTTCAGCAGTCGCGGGCGCATGCAACGAATCGAAATATTCTGCGGTCGGAAGCCCGGTAAATATTGGAAGTTTCAGTGTATCAGAAAGCGAAAGAAGTTCTGAAAGAAAGAGAGAATATCGCGGTAAGAGTATGTGAAATGGAATAGCTGTCTCAGGCCAGAATATAATATCTGGTTTAAATTTGGAAAGCTGCTTAGTCTCACTAAAGAAATAATTGAGTTGATGAAAGTAGGATTCCCATTTATCGTCATAACTTCCACCCCATTTACCCCACGGATCAAAGTTTGGCTGAATGATGCCAACAGAAATTCCGTTTTTTGTATCTATCGATTGCTTCCTAATAACATACTTACCGTATAGAGCAGACCCAAAATACAAAACAACCAGTACTGATACTAAAGACAGAACTTTTCTTGATCGAAAGTTCCATTTGCCGCCAGCGTGATTCACTATTAACAGGAACGCTATAATATTGAATGCAAAGATTTGAAGTGTTAATCCATATACAGAGGAATACTCAACAATCTGGATTCTATTGAGATCGTACGCTTGACTATTTCCAATCGTGAGCCACGGAAATGAATATTCTCCCAGTGAATGAAGATATTCAAATGAAGTCCAGAACAAGGCAAAAGCAATCAGTCCATGAACAAGCCCAAGTTTTTTCTTGGCAACAAATGCAAGCAAGACGATCGGCAAGAAAAATATCGGATGGATAAATATGACTGCAGTGCCTGCCGTCATCATCCAAATGTCTTTTCCGACAACAAAACCTCCTGTCCAATACACTGTTAATAGATGAAATATTAGAAGGAACAAATAGGAATACTTTGCGGCTTGGTAGAAAGATTCTAATCTGGCGAAAAGAAAAAACATTGGGATGAATGCAACATATGCCAGAGAATAAAATGGAGAAGGAGGAAAAGAGAAACCGAGAAGAATTCCGGAAGCAACTGCAAGACCAACGTTTGACCACAATCTTTCACGAGTTTGATTTAATTGGAAATCCTTCATCAAAAACTTTCTTATTACACTTTTCTTTTCAGAGCGTTGTACCAAAGTTTTTCTAACACGATAAAGATTAGAAGCACGCTTCCAGCGCAAAATAATCCGATAACTGCACCTCCAATCACATCAGACGGATAATGCACACCAACATACACACGTGAAAATGCGACAATTGCTGCAAATCCAAAGAACCACCATTTAGTACGCGGAAAAAAGAAAGCCAATATAAGGGCACCAGCAAAATTATTGACTGCGTGCGAAGACGGGAACGAATAACCACTTCCACAGCTGACAAGTAAATGAACATTTTGCAGAGCAAAACATGGTCGTGGGCGTACTAGCCAATACTTGATCACAGAACTGCTTAATTGATCACTTATGACAATAGTAATAATGAGAAGAATAGCCGCAATCCTGACATGGCGTCTTCCACGAACAAGCATCCAAAGAAGAATTAAAGCAACGAAGACCAAGACGATGCGTTGCTTGTTTAAGTCAGTGATAAACGGCATGAGAAAATCGAATACGGAATTGCACACTGAGCTATTTAAGAAATGAAACAATGCGACATCAATAGAATTGAGAAAATCGACCACGAACTTCTCTCTAATTATTAGTCTGAATGTTTTGCAGAAGTTGAGTTACCAGAAGGGTTATGCAAATATCGGTTTTTATAATAATTCCGACCTACAAATATTATAATAACGAGAATCAAAACAACCGTAATAATCTTGCCGTAAGTTACAAGATAGAAAGATATTTCTCTCCAGTTTTTCCCCAATTCTTTCCCCGCAAATAAGAGAATAAAATTCCAAAGCAATGAACTAAGAAATGACAGGATAGCCGTCCGCCATAACATTAATTCAGACATACCAGTAAAAAAAGAAACGACTGCCCTTGTTCCGGCCAAAAAGCGATTTGCTATGACAACCCAGTACCCGTATTTCTTAAACCATGCTTCAACTTTATGAACTTTCTCAAGCGGAATGTATTTGAATTTCCCCGCTTCCAAAATACGAACACCGAACCAATCACCCACTTTGTACATCGTGAGGAAGCCTGCTGTGCTTCCTATAGTAGAAAGAACAAGTAAAAGAACAAAATCTACTCTCCCAAGTCCAGCAAGTGATCCAGCAGCTACAAGAATAACATCACTTGGCATGGGCGGAAACACATTCTCTATATAAGCAATACCTCCAGCAACACAATATATCCATATAGGATTAAGTGCTGCAAGGTAATTGACAAATTGTTCCATAGTTTATTTCTTTTCTTTTTGCAGAATGGAAGCAATGGCAAATGCGGCACAACCTTCTTCCCTGCCCAAGAAACCGAGCCCCTCATGTGTAGTAGCTTTAATGGAAACTAATTGAGTGGAGATATTGAGTGCTTTTCCGATCCTCTGTCGCATCACATCAACGTACTTTGCAATTTTTGGTTTTTCGAGAACTATTGTTGAATCGATGTTGTTAATGTCGTATCCACTTTTCCGAACCATTATTCCGACTTGTTTGAGAAGCTTAAGACTTGAGATATTGTGATATTTTTTATTGGTATCGGGAAAATGTTTTCCGATATCACCCAGAGCAATTGAACCAAGAAGTGCGTCACAAATAGCATGAAGCAAAACATCTGCGTCAGAATGTCCTAAGAGTCCAATGTCTGATGGAATGTGAACGCCGCCTATGACAAGTTTTCGTCCTTGCATCAAACGATGAACATCATAACCCAAACCAAATCGAATTATTTCACTTTTTTGAATTGTCATTTATATTAAGCAATATAATCTCGTTTATTGTATTTCAAAACTTTTATAGGATTTCGTACATTTGAGCCATTCTATTTTCAAATCTTTTACATGCGCTACACGCGGACCAACTTTCACTTCTTTAATAAATTCTTCAATCATCGAGCGATCTCCTTCGATCTCGATTTCCACCTCACCTGAAAAAATATTTCTCACATACCCAACAAGCCCGAGACTTATTGCCCGATCGAAGACAAAGTAGCGATATCCAACACCTTGAACTAATCCACTCACTAATACATGCGCTCGAATTTCCATGGTTGATGCCAAATTACGATGAATGCGTTTGACATGCAATAAAGTTAAGCAAAAGAAAAAGGGACAGCTAAATGCCGTCCCTTTAGTAAGTGCCCGGAGCGAGACTTGAACTCGCATGCCCTTACGGGCGCCACCCCCTCAAGATGGTGTGTCTGCCAGTTCCACCATCCGGGCAAAGAAACGTGAGCGTGGGTGGGCTCGAACCACCGACCCTCTGCTTAAAAGGCAGATGCTCTACCCCTGAGCTACACACTCGCACATTTTAAAAATCGAAAGCTTGTTCTGTATTACCGAACAAACACAGGGCGATTATCAAATAATGACAATCAGCTTCTGCCGAAGATGTTTTCATTGCGAGCACTTCAAAGCGCCGTTTCGTGCATAATTTTGTATGAAGTTTGTGTGAAGTGTTTCGCATTGCCTTATTACTAAAAAACGGAATGCCCTCTATCGTTCAGTCACGCACTTCCAATGCGTTGCAAGCAATAGAGAGTAATCCATAATTCTTTTATTCTGGAAGTTTCGATTGAATTAACTTGCATTTAATAATAAGAAATTTTTTTACAGAAATCAATTGAGAAATATTGTCGCAGATATTACAGAATTACCATCTATTTTTTATGGCATTTTTAATCTGTTCAACTGAAACACCGTTTTAAAATGCTAATCGCCGAAAAAGACTGTCAAACCTTCCACTTTCATTACAACTTTGATATGTCAGATTATAACACAGGCGATCGAGGGTACAAAGCAGGACTATTGGCAGGACATAACAACAATGAATTCATCAAGTTCGTCAACTGCATCAGGTTCTTCCGAATCGGAAACTACAAGTACAACTAAATCATGGTTCTCCATTTTTTTTGAATCAATAAGTGGTTCTTCAAAATCATCAATAAATAGCGTGAGTGCATAGCAATCGGAGACCTTTTCTTCATCAACTTCTATCATGACAAGACCAGAACGGATAACATTTATTCCACCTCATACGACGATATGCAAAGCTGATTTTTCAATAATCAATAATGATATTATAGTCAAACCGACAATGCAAAAAGATACGACACTGAAAAATATGGCGATTGAACACGTTGATACAATTAAGTATGGAAAACAAAAGGGAACAATTGTTTATGACGGTACTTATGTCACTGGTTCGATAAAGGTACATTTATCCTTTAGTCAATTTAGCAAAGAGAACTCACCATTGTCGTTTCGCTCATACATTACATATTCTACTGACGAGAAATTTTTATCCGAATTCTACATTGATAATCTATTCTATATATCTCAGATAACGCAAATGCCAATCTCGACTTTTGACTTAAAATCTACTCGCGATGGCAATCGCAATATATTGGCTACTCCACATTCATTTTATATTATTAAATACTCTCAATAAATTTCCATGATTTTGTTATACCTAATTGCTTAATCATTACTATACGGAATACTCATTTATACAAAAATAAATTATACGCCGTCCGTGTGAGGTGTATATTCATAGGCTTTACCATTGCTTAATGAAATCTGGGGAGTTTTTTTATCCCCCCTCTTAATTCTTCACTTTTATGCCGTGTTAAGCATACCACCTTGGGGGTTCGACACTTTTTACTACTCCCCTCTAGATCATGTGCTATCCTTCCATATTTGCGATAAAGGCAACTATCTCATTTCAAAGATACAGAAATCTTGTTCACCTCCGAATGTAAGCGTTCCTGCTGTAAATGGCTGGATATCTGCGTTGTCTTCTCTTTCATA
>JBEKLV010000147.1:0-7585 GCA_050008835.1 Bacteroidota bacterium
GTCACCAAAACCAAGCAAATCTGCACTCGAAACAATTCGCCCTTTCTTCCTCACAATTGCATAGCCGCGCTTGAGTACGCCGCCCGGATTCAATGCCTGCAATTGGAGCTGAAGCGAATTATATTTTTGATACATTGTCCGAGCTGCATGAGCAAAAGAAATTCCAATACTGCGTTCAAGTTCATCCACACGCTGGGAGAATTCCCGTACTAAATCTTTTGGACGATTAAAAGAATAACTTGTGACCAAACTTGCTGTTTGCTTACGAAGTCCTGATAATTGAATGTCAAGTGCGCCGCGCATAGTATAGCATAAGTTACCAATATCTTCAAGAAGTTCTGAACGATTGCGAACGACTAGTTCTGCCGCTGCCGAGGGTGTTGGTGCGCGCAGATCAGATACAAAATCCGCAATACAGAAATCAATTTCGTGTCCAACTGCACTAATAATTGGAATTTTTGATGCATAAATGGCACGAGCTACAATTTCTTCATTGAACGCCCACAAATCTTCCAGCGAACCGCCGCCGCGTCCGACAATCAGCACATCTATTCCGTCATATTGATTCATGTATTTTATCGCATCGGCAATTTCTTCCGCCGCACCTGCACCTTGCACGCGCACTGGCGCAAGAATTACTTCAACGGATGGATGGCGGCGCGAAAGCACACTTCGAATATCCTGCAGTGCCGCTCCTGTTTCCGATGTGACAAGACCTATGCATTCGGGAAATTCTGGAATTGGCTTTTTATGTTCGGCATCGAACAATCCTTCTCTATCTAACTTTTGCTTTAGACGCTCAAACGCAAGCTGAAGTTCTCCAAGCCCAAGCGGTTGAATTTGATCTACATCAAGTTGATAATTTCCACGCGGCGGATACACGGTGATTGAACCGCGAGCGATTACCTTCATTCCATCTTCCGGTTGAAATGTGAGATTCGCAACGCGACTCCGCCACATAAGCGCAGAAAGCTGAGCGCCTTCATCTTTTAATGTAAAGTACAAATGTCCAGATGTATGTTGCTTGAAGTTAGAAATTTCGCCTTCAACCCATACTCTCGGAAAATTCGTTTCCAGAGAGAATTTAATTTGCCGCGTTAGTTCGGTAATGGTAATTACATTTTTTTCGATTGCCATGCAGTAACTCCAATCCCAAAGTACCGAATGTTGGCACGACATTCAACCCCGGAAAACGAGAATATCTTAATACTCCCAGCCGTTTACCATTTTTCATCTACCTTTACCTGTTTCTTTTATTTTCCCCTCCTCCATTTTTCATTTTTCTTGTTTATATTAACAGCGACAATTCGAGGAAAGACAATGCACATCGACGTATTAGCTATTGGCGCACATCCTGACGATATCGAACTTGCCTGCGGCGGAACTGTCGCTAAATTAGTTCTGCAAGGATATAAAGTTGCTCTCTGCGATCTGACACAGGGCGAGCTTGGAACACGAGGCACAAAAGAGATTAGAAGAGAAGAAGCACAGCAAGCGGCAAAAATTCTTGGCGCAGTAACACGGCGGAATCTGCAAATCCCTGACGGAAATGTTGAAGTAAATAAGAATAATCTTTTAAAAATCGTTACACTCATTCGTGAGCTTCGTCCCGCTCTCCTTATCATTCCTTATGGTGTCGAACGGCATCCGGATCACGTGCACACAAGCGAACTTTGCCGTGAAGCATGGTACTACAGCGGCTTGGAAAAAATGAAAACAAAACTCAACGGCAAATCACAGGAACGCCATCGCCCGCACCACTACTTCGAGTTCATGCAATGGATGGAATTCGAACCGGCATTTATTGTTGACATAAGCAATTCATTTGACTTGAAGATGAAATCCGTGCGCGCGCACGCTTCGCAATTTTTCAATCCGGAAAGCAAAGAGAGCGAGACAAAGTTGAGCCGGCCTGACTTTTTAGAAGTGATCGAAACTCGATGCCGATATTTCGGTTCCAAGATCGGAGTAAAATACGGCGAGCCGTTTATATCCAAGTGGTCGCTCGGGATTGATAATCCATTCAACTTTATTGTGAATAGAGGGTGAGATTTATTCAGACTTTATGTTCCAGCTTACTCCGGAGGAATATAAAATTTTGATGTTCCAAATTGGAACATCAAGATTGGGTGGCACATGGAAGTTTCTAAATATATTAACACGGGTGGGGTAACTATATGTCAACTAAAAATGTAACTAAAACACTGATACCTATAGAACGCCAGATTTTATTCATTCGCAGTGTTCGTGTAATAACCGACGATAGTCTTGCAGCAATATATGGAGTCTCAACGAAACGGCTAAATGAGCAGGTCAAACGCAACCGAGATCGCTTTCCAGAGGATTTCTGTTTTCAACTTACAAGTCGCGAGGTCAGTTCCATGCGGTCGCAAAATGCGACCGCATCAAAAAGGAATGTGCGATATCACCCGTACGTATTTACTGAACATGGAGCAATTATGGCTGCTAATGTTCTAAGAAGTAAAAAGGCAGTTCATATGAGTGTATTCGTAGTCCGAGCATTTGTCCGCTTCCGTGAAACGATGATAATGCATAGAGACCTTTCTGATAAGTTAAAAGAACTGGAACAAAAAGTTGGACAACATGATGAACAGATTCAATCTATTATTGAAGCCATTCGTCAACTTATGGTTACACCTTACAAGTCTGAGCACCAGATTGGTTTTAAGGTTGAAGATCAGAAGGCAGTCTATGCACCACGGAAAAAGCCCGAACGAAAAAAATTGGTGATTGGTTAGATTATAGATTAATTTCATACTATGAGCTATGAAAAACATTTTTGAAAAATATATTCAATCTATCTCTAAGAAATTCTCCTATAAAGAAACCAGTGAAATGGGATATCGCACTGACTTCGAGATTTTACTCAAGGGAATCTTCGAGTCGATAAATGTAACGCGATTTGACCACGATGCAAGAGCTAAAGAAGGGAACAAACCGGATTTTGTTGTAGTTAATCACGACGTACCGATTCTATATATCGAAACCAAAGATATTGGCGTGGATTTGGATAAAGTCGAGAAGTCAGAGCAGATGGCAAGATATTACGGATATGCAAATTTAGTTCTGACGGATTATGTTGAATTTCGTTTTTATAGAGACGGTTTACGATACGAAAGTCCAATAAAAATAGCGAATTACAATCTCAAGAATAGAACCATTGCACCTATTCCCGAAAGCTATGACCACGTCGCTAAAACATTGATTGATTTCACGCAATCACATAAAGAGCCAATTCGATCCGGAGAACATCTCTCAAAAATAATGGGAGGAAAAGCGCAAAGAATTCGAGATAACATCAAACAGTTTCTTTCTATTCAGTCAGAAAGAAATGTTGAGATAACTCGTATATATGACACTTTTAAGAAACTTCTTGTACACGATCTTTCAAAGGACTCCTTCGCGGATATGTATGCACAAACTCTCGTGTATGGCCTCTTCGTCGCCCGCTATCACGATACTACCCCCGACAACTTCACTCGCCAGGAAGCCCGCGAGCTTGTGCCAGCTTCAAATCCTCTTTTGAGACATTTCTTTGATCACATTGTTGGCCCCGATTTTGATAAGCGGCTTGAGTATATCGTAAATGAATTGTGTTTGGTTTTTTCTCATGCCAACGTTCAGGAATTAATGAAAGAGTACTATGAAAAAGATTTATGGGGAAAAACTCATGAAGGTCCCGATCCCGTTATTCATTTTTATGAAGACTTTTTGAAAGAATACGATCCGGAGCTTCGGAAGAAACTTGGCGCTTTTTACACTCCATTGCCTGTAGTGCGTTTCATTGTGCGTTCCGTTGACTATCTCCTTGAAAAAGATTTTAATCTTGCATCTGGTTTAGCCGACACTTCCAAGACAAGCACAGGCGTTCACCGTGTCCAGGTTCTTGATCCGGCTGTTGGTACGGGCACATTCATCAGCGCGGTTATTCGAATCATTTATGAGCGGTTGCTCAAGGGCGGACAGAAAGGTCGCTGGCCAACATACGTGCATCACGATTTGCTTCCGCGCCTGCACGGTTTTGAGCTTATGATGGCGCCTTATACGATAGCTCACCTGAAATTGAGCATGGCTTTTAAAGAAACCGGTTTTTGGAATTTCCATCGCCGTCTTGGTATTTATCTTACCAACTCGCTCGAAGAAAGTGTTAACCGTGAAGACTTATTCCCTGGTTTTGGCTTTGCAGAAAGTATAGCTGAAGAATCGAAAGAAGCAGCTGTCATAAAGAACGAAACGCCGATTATGGTTGTTATTGGCAATCCACCGTATTCGGGTGAATCAAGCAATGCATCATATACTGGCAATGATGTATATAAAATAGAACCTTCAGGAGGAAAATTACAAGAACGAAATTCCAAATGGCTCAACGACGACTATGTGAAATTTATCCGATTTGCCGAAAGTATGATTGAAAAAACGGGAGACGGTATTGTCGCAATGATTACTGCTCACGGATATATCGACAATCCGACATTTCGTGGAATGCGCTATCATCTTATGAAGACGTTTGATGAGATTTACGTACTTGATCTGCATGGTAACGCCAATAAAAAGGAGAAAGCTCCAGACGGAAGTGAGGATAAAAATGTTTTTGATATCAAGCAAGGTGTTGCCATCTTGTTGGGAATCAAGAAAAAAGAAAAGAAGAGTGATATAGCTAAAATATTTCGTTCAGATTGTTTTGGATCCCGCCCATCTAAATTTGAATTTCTTGATGCAAACTCCCTTGACTCTATAAAGTGGAATGAGATTGTTCCATCAGCCCGAAATTATGAATGGGTTTCTCGAAATGAAATAATAAGAGAGGAATATAAAAGAGGGTTTTCTGTTAATGAGTTATTCCCGCTTTCTGGTGTAGGTATCGTTACCGCAAGGGATTCATTTGTTATTAGCGATAATCCGCGTGATTTAATTAAAAATGCAGAGCGATTTATACAATCAAGAGCAACAACCGCCTCGCAGTTATGCCAGGAAATTGGAATATCAAATAAAAAAGGTTGGGATGCTCTCAAGGCACGCAATGCTCTTCAAGTAGAATCCGATCTCGAACAATTTATTAAAAAAATAAGCTACAGGCCTTTCGATAGTAAATATATCTTCTATAACTCTGGACTTGTTTGGAGAACTGTTGACAAGATTATGAAGCATTTTCTGTCGGGAGATAATATTGGACTAATTACAGTTAATCGTTCTCCGGCGGAAACTCCAGCATCTTATTATTTTCTTTCAAAATATCCACATTCCAATGGCTATATCCGTTCTGATAGTGTAAGTATAGACACGGTTTTTCCTCTTTATCTCTATACCGAAGACAAATCAAAAATTCCAAATCTCAAAAAAGAAATAATTGTTCAGATAGAAAATATTGTTGGCAAAGTTTCTCCTGAAAATATTCTCGACTATATTTACGCAACTCTTTATTCGCCAAGCTACCGCGAAAAATATAAAGAATTTCTCAAGATTGATTTCCCCCGCGTGCCGTATCCCAAAGATAAAGAAAGCTTCAAAAAGCTTGTCAAACTTGGCACTGAGTTACGCTCGCTCCATCTTCTTGAGTCGCCGAGAGTAAATAAATTCATTACTACTTACCCTATTGCAGGCTCAGATATCATCGAGAAATTGGCTTACAGTAAAAACAAAGTTTTCATTAACAAAGACCAATACTTTGGCAATGTTCCCGAAACGGCCTGGAGCTTTTATATTGGCGGTTATCAACCCGCACAAAAGTAGTTAAAAGATCGTAAAGATCGAACTCTGAGTAACACCGATATCGAACATTATCAGAAAATAATTGTGGCGCTAACAGAGACAGATAGGCTTATGAAGGAGATTGATAAAATCAAATAGAAAGAATACAATCATAATTTTAGGAACACATATGAAAAATGTATTCGCGATTTTTCTCCTTGCAGGTGTGTTGATGGGATGCAAGAAAGAGGAAACTACCCAACCGATCTCGGAACCACTTATTTCAACATCGTTCTCAACAACCGATACGCTCGGAAATCTTAGCACCGTCTTCCGCACAGGCAAGTCGTTCTACTTGATTTTCAAGATGGCCAATAAGACCGGTATAGATCAGAACTACACATGGACTGGCCCCGTTTCAGAAATCTATATCACACGGAACGATACAATCATTTCCAGACAATATTATGGTTACGCGTGGCCGCAAATAGTTCTTCCTGGTGTACTCAAAACAGATTCCACTTTAACAAACCGATGGCTAGGACCATTCAATCCTCTTAGTTCTGTGGCAGCTCTAAGTCCAGGTAATTATTTAGCAGATGTATTCATTAACGCTCGTTTTGCCGATGCAGAAATTGAACATCCTCAGCGTATTCAAATAACTATTATCGATACTCATCAGGTCGTCGTTTATAAACCTAATATTTATCTCTATCCACAGACTACACGCAATCTGTCCGTCGCATTGGAGTTTCCGATGGGAGGATCCATCCTTCAATCAGTGCCATTGTATTCCAGTGGTTGGAATGTGAGCGTGGAACCATCCGGCAAGATCAACCAACAGTATGATTATCTTTTTTATGAAAGCAAGAATCCGGATGCATATCAATATGATTCAGGTTGGATCGTCAGCAGAGATACGTTATCATCATTTTTCACAAACAATCTTCTTCTCGCCGGTTTTAGTGAGCGTGAGAAAAACGATTTTATCGAATACTGGATTCCCCGGCTGGTTGAGTACCCGTACTATACCATCTATCCCCAGTTTGCCAATGAAATTGGAAAAACAATTCAGCTAAAAATCTCGGAGTCGCCCGACAATATGCTTCGCCTGTTCTATGTTATACAAGGAAGAAGCGATTTTGGCAAAACGCTTCCTGTTCCATTAATCTCTGCGTTCAAACGAATAGGTTTTATCGTTGCAGAATGGGGAGTAATACTTAAGTAGGTTTATATAAAGCCGTTCCCCGTCACAAAGAAGGCGGGCAAGAATTGAACGTCTCTACAAGGGATAATCAAGATTGTTTCTTCATCACACCGCTTTTCCCTTCATACTTCGAAGGGCATTTGGTCAACACTTCCGTTGCGTGGAAGTAACCGTTTATATACTTTCCTTTTACAACTACGTTTGTCGCAATGTCAAAGTTATTTGGTTTGGCGCCATCTAAGACAACTTTGGAAATCTCCCCGCTATCGTCTTTCAGATAAAAAGTGTATTGGATTTTCTCATCATCGAAAGAACTCTCGCGATCTTTCACCCATTCACCCTTTACCTGAATTTTTTTCTGTGTTTTCCTTCCCTGAGCAAAATCGCCGTAATCGACATTTGAATCGAAGAAATTTACCACCCCTAGGACAATGCCAAAAATAATAATCAAGCCACCAACCACTACTTTTATATTCATCTCACTCATCCTTTTTCATTCGCTTTTCGATCTGGCTAACCTTTTTATCTAGACGCACTAGATACAAAATGATGCCAGACCAAATGAGCAATGTGATAACAAGTACGATGTACATTTGGTTTTGATTTAAGAATTCGTACATAACTTCCTCAATCCTCTTATTTTGAAAGTTGATATTCTATCCGTGCAGC
>JBEKLV010000148.1:0-7572 GCA_050008835.1 Bacteroidota bacterium
CCATCTTCGCCGCCATTCGGATTCCATCCGTTTCTAATGCCGTCGTCTATCGGACGATGGAGCGTGGTCAATGCAGTGCCGTGATGATTTGTCCACACGTGTTCCAACATCTTTTCAATTTTGCCTGGAATATCCGGAAGCCGATCCGGTGCAATTTGATATGCATCTAATATGAAATGAACGAATGCGCCGTTTCCATCCATCCGCAGTTGATAAAAATCCTGCGGGTCAACCCAGCCGTTTGCCGGATCCATTAATCGCTGTGCTGTTGCCGCGACGATCTCTTTATATTTTTTCTCGCCGGTCATCCGGAACATTGCCGCCCCGATTGAACACATACCTGCGCCTTCCCACGGAAACTGTTTGCCGAATGCCGCCTGCCCTTCATTTCCTTTCCATATTCCTTTGCCGTGATAAAACTTTTTCTCTACTCCGGGATATTTTGCATCGCCGTTCCACACCAACATGGCGTCGTCATAAAATTGCCGTTCGTGCGTTGCTTCAAAGAGCCAGCATGCCACGGTCGCCATTTGATTCATGTTGCTGTTAGTAAATATTCTGAAGTTGCCTTTTGCACCAGGAAAATAATTATACCAGCTCCAAAATCCTTCGTGATGGGAAAGACGTCCTTCGTGCTTCGCTTCTAAATATCTGTCTCGCGCATCCTTCACCCATTGATTATTTTTTCTTCCAGACACATGCCACCAATACATTTCTGCTAGACATGCCCATGCGCGGTCGTCAACCCATGTCCCATTGTGCATATCGAGAAGCCGGTATGTGTCGGTGTAAAGCGACAGCAGATTTTGATCGCCAGTCGCAGCATAGAGATGGGCATCGCCAATAGCGCCGTTCGCCCCTTCCCATTCCGCATTGTATTCTTGATGAAAGAGAATGTCAATCGCATAAGTGCGCTGCACAATACAATGAAAAAGATCTGAAGTAGAAGATTCCTGCGCCTGAGCTTGTTGAACGATAGACGGGGATTCTTTCTTCGCTCTGAAGAATATATCTCTATCAAGAATAAAAACTGCGGTGAGAAATGCGAGCAGACCAAGTGTAGCGAAAATAAAATATTTCAAGCGGGATGATGTTTTCTTCGCTGAAACTGCTTCATGAATTGCTTGAATTTGTTTATGTTTATTTGACATACACAATGATGAAGTATTAATCAAATGTAGATAAAAACCACCTGAGACACAAAGAAAAATACCTGTAGAATAAAAATATTAGAAATTTTTTCATAGGGTGGAACATTGGGAACCTTTGCTGCGTCTATTTTCATTCGGGCATTCGAATTTTATTTATTGAAGTTTGTTGGGATTTTTTTAAATCAATGCTTGAAAATGTGGTTCATTTTTCATAAAATTGTTGCGCTCTATTGAGCGAACACTCACTAACTTGTAAGAAACCTATGGCTATTGCAGTACGAAATTTAACAAAACTCTACGGCACCGAAAAAGCGGTGAACGATATTTCGTTCGATGTGAAAACCGGCGAGATTCTTGGCTTCCTCGGTCCCAATGGTGCCGGTAAAACTACGACGATGAAGATCATCACTTGCTATATGCCGCCTACTTCTGGTATGGTTGAAGTTGAAGGATTGGATATCGCTGAACACTCGTTTGAGGTGCGAAAAAAAATCGGGTATCTGCCGGAAATGAATCCGCTCTACCTTGATATGAATGTTATGGAATATTTGGAATACTCCGCACGCCTGCATGGGTTGAAAAATCCTCTCCTGAGGAGTCGGCTGAAGGAAATGATCGACGTGTGCGGAATTGCAGATGTGCGACACAAAGACATCGGCGAGTTATCGAAAGGATTTCGCCAGCGCGTAGGACTTGCGCAGGCAATGATTCACGACCCCGAGGTGCTCATTCTTGATGAACCGACCAGCGGTCTCGACCCGAATCAGATTGTGGAGATACGTAATCTTATCCGTCAACTTGGCCGTGCAAAAACTGTTGTGCTTTCCACACACATACTTTCAGAAGTGCAGGCAACGTGCGACCACGTCATCATCGTCAACGAAGGAACAATCGTTGCCGATGGAACACTTGAGCAATTGCAACAAGATTTCCGCGGCTCTGAGAAGATTTCATTGGAATTAAAATCCAATACAACAAATGCAATGACGACAATTTATCTGAAGTTTAAAGAAATTCCGCATGTAGAGTCGGTGGAGTACGGCGGGGGAGAAGGCGATTTGCATAAGTTTTCCATTCTCACGGAAAAAGGATTTGATATTCGAGAGGAAATTTTCAGGCGTGCGGTATCTGAAGGATGGATATTGATGGAAATATCACGCAAGGTGACGAGTTTGGAAGAAGTGTTCCGCAAGCTGACAACAACGGAAACGGCAAGTGAAAAACAATGACCAATGATGTGTGAAATAAATATTAGTGAAATTAGTAATCTGTATTCAATCTGAGTAATCTGGGAAATCATTTATGAAATTCAGCATCAAAGAATTACCAATGTATCTCGGCAAGTTTACCAATGTGGGAACGATTTTCCAAAAAGAATTGCGTTCCTATTTCAATTCGGCAGTAGCGTATGTCGTTATTGTCGTATTCCTTGCCATTGTCGGCTGGGTATACACAAGCAGTATGTTCCTTGTCAACGTAGCATCACTCCGCATGATGTTTGAATGGATTCCGCTCGTGTTTCTGTTTGTAGTTCCGGCAGTGACGATGCGCCTGCTCGCGGAAGAAAAAAAAGGAGGCACAATCGAACTGTTGACGACTAAACCATTGCACGATTGGGAAATAGTTGCAGGCAAGTTCCTTGCTGCATGGGCGCTCATCGGCATTGCACTTCTACCCACGCTCATCTATTATATTACGGTTGCATTCCTAGGCGACATCGACAATGGCCCTGTAATTGGCGGCTATCTTGGCTTGCTTTTAATGGCAGGCGTCTATGTGGCTATTGGTTTGCTGGCATCGAGTTTAACTGAGAACCAAATAGTTGCATTCATCATCGGTTTGTTGATGATGTTTGCATTCTATATGATGGATAAGGTCCTCATTTTCGTTCCGGACTTTATGACAAGCGTGGTCGAATATCTTGGTATTGATTTTCACTTTGCAAATATCGCGCGCGGTGTTATTGACTCGCGGGATGTTGTGTACTTCGGTTCCGTACTTGGCTTCACCTTGTATCTTTCAGTTGTCTCGCTTGAAAGACGCAAATGGTAAAATTGATGTTCAATTGTGTAACGGTCGATATTCGATTTGAGAAGTAATTTCTTTTCCAGAATTTATTATTTTGATTTTTTCATTTTGAATTAATTTATTTTGCATTGAAAACTATGAATACAAAAAAAACTCAAACTATCATCCGGGTGTTGTTGGTTTTAGGCATCCTAATTCTCATCAATTTTATTTCTGTAAGACTTTTCAGCCGACTGGATCTAACGAAGGCGGGCGTCTATACGCTCTCGAGTGCAAGCAAAAATCTTGTACGTAACCTTGATGATCGCATTACGGTGAAAGCGTACTTTACAGAAGATTTGCCCGCTCCATACAATAACAACCGGCGGCAGGTGCTGGACATTTTGAATGAGTACAAAGCATACGCCAAAGGTAATTTGCATTTTGAGTTCATTAATCCAGAAGGTGAGAAGAACGAACGCGAGGCGCAGCAAGCAGGTATTCCTCCAGTTGAAGTGCAGGTAGTGAAGGAAGATAAATTTGAAGTGAAACGAGCGTTTCTCGGTCTCGTGCTTTTGTACGAAGACAAAAAAGAAACGCTGCCAGTAGTTCAAAATCTTGGTTCGCTGGAATATGACATCAGCGCCGCAATCAAACGTCTGACGATGCATACAAAAAAACGCATCGGTTATACAACCGGACATCAAGAACCGGAACTGACGAGCATGCAAAAAGCGAATCAAGAAGTGAACGCGCAGTACGAAGTGGTACCAATTGATCTTAGTTCAAATACCGCAACGATTCCACAGGATTTAGCAGCTCTGTTGATTGTTGCACCGCAGACAAAGTTTTCAGATACAGCAAAATATCAAATCGATCAATACATTATGCATGGTGGTAAGGTAGCATTCCTACTGAACAAAGTGAATGCATCGCTTCAGCAGCGTTATACTCAACCGATTGAGCTTGGACTGGAAGATATGCTGGAGAATTACGGTATCCGAATTAATAGTGATTTAGTCCGGGATGCACAGTGCGTCAACGTTACTGTAATGCAGCAACAGGGACAATTTCAGATGCAGAGTCAGATTCCATTCCCGTATCTGCCAAACGCGACGAATGTAGATCGCTCAAATCCCATCGTAAAAGATTTACAGGGATTGATCTTCTACTTCGTCAGCTCGCTCGATACGAGTTTGGCGATGAACAAAGGATTGAAGGCGGAAGTACTGGTGCGTTCTTCCAAACATAGCGGCAGACAAACTGGTTTTATGATGATTGATCCACTCCATCGTTATACTCAGGATGAGTTGTCAGAATCCAATATTCCGATGGCAGCGGTCGTGAGTGGTTCGTTCAAGAGTTACTTCTCTACGGCAGGCGGAGAGAATAAAACGTTTGTGTCGCAAACAACGAAGAGTCCCGATACGCGTATAATTGTAGTTGGCGATGGCGATTTTATGAAAGATGACTTCGCAAGCAGTCGCGGGAATCTGACGTTCTTCATCAATATCGTAGATTACCTTGCAGATGATGCCGGCTTGATTACGATTCGTTCTAAGGATGTTGCACAGCCGCCGTTGGATCAAATTTCAGATGGAACAAAAAAACTGCTGAAATATGGCGATTTGATTTTGCCACCATTACTTGTTATCGGGTACGGTTTATTCCGATGGAGACGGCGTGTTGCGCTGAAACGTTCGTTCGAAGTTCAGATATAGATTTGAGAAGTGTAAAAGGTAGATAGAAATGAAAAAGAACACATACATTCTAATTGGTTTATTCGTTTGTCTCTTAGTTATCGCATTTCTTGTTCTGCAAAAACCGGGAGAACAAAGTGCGAATTCGGCAAGCATCGGACTGTTGTTCATGATTGATTCCGTCTCGGTAGATAAACTTGAAATCAAGACACCTGCTTCTTCTCTTCTGTTAGAAAAGCGCGGTGTCGAGTGGTTTGTCGCCAAACCGATCAATTATAGAGCTGATCAGGCTAACGTTTGTCAAATCATCCATCAAATAAAAAATCTTGAGATTAAAAATATTGTTTCAGATAAACCTGAAAAACATTCCGTGTTCCAAGTTGATCAAACCGGAACGCAAGTGATTGTGTATGAAAAAGGTGTTGAGAAGGCGTCATTCATTCTTGGCAAAATGGCAGCAAATTATTCGGAATCGTACGCTCGTAGATTAAACTCTAACGATGTGCTTATTATCGAAGGTGCATCTGGTTATATGTTTGGTCGTCCGGTAAAAGATTGGCGCGATAAAACAATTTTGACAACGTCGAAAGAAAGCATCAAAGAAGTACGATACCAGTACGGTGACACAACATTTGACATTACGTTTAGTGACAGTGCATGGTTTGCCGGAAAAGATAAAGCACAGCAATCTGTAATAGAAGGTATTGTATCTTCGCTCTCCAACTTTCAAGCGGATGATTTTATTGACAGCACCGTTTCGCCCAAAGTGACAGCAATGATAACTTGTGCTGGAACTCAGCTTCGCTTCTCATTCAACAAAATTATAAATAAGTATTACGTCCAGTCTTCCAATTCGTCACAATGGTTTGTATTGGAACAATGGAAAGCAAACCAAGTTTTAAAACGGAAGAAGGAGATAATCGAAACAAATAAAAAATAGTAAAACAAAAGCAGAAAGCATCAAAGAAAGACAACTTTTAAGCCGCAAGTTTCTGAAGGCAGATTAAGAAGCCCTTCGATAAGGAGGGCTTTCTAATTCTTATTTCATCGGTACAATCCTTGCTTGCGGAGGCATTTTTGATTACTTTTTTATCAAGCAACAATTCCTATCATATCAAAATCAAAGGTTACGAGAACTATGAAGCATAAACTAATTTTCGGAATCAGCATTATTCCAGTTCTTTTTTTATTAGGATGCGGGGCATCGAATCCAACAATTGCTACCATCGGCGATGAAAAAATCACGCTTAACTATTTTGAAGACAACTACTCCAAAAACAACGGTGGCTGGGATACCAGCGCCGTCTCATCGATAGAAGACCGGCAGCGATTTCTTGATTTGCTTATTAAATTTAAACTAAAAGTAAAAGAGGCGCGTGCTCAGGGACTTGAGAAAGATTCTGCTATTATTAGTGAAATGAAAACCTACAACAACACTGTTGCTCAGTCATATATGATTGAGAAAGAAATTGTAGAACCGGGAGTACAGCGATTTTATGACAGGAAAAAAGATGAAATCAGCGCCAGCCATATACTATTCCGTCTCAGACCCAATGCGGCACCGCAGGACACGCTCAAAGCATATGAACTAGCAATGAATGCAATTACACAGATTTCCCAAGTTCCATTTGACACGCTTGCTTTTAAATATTCTGAAGATCCGTCGGCAAAAACTAATTATGGAGCGCTCGGATTCTTTTCGGGAGGTAGAATGATGCCGGAGTTCGAAGACGCGTGTTATTCACTTGGCTCCGGTAATTACACCAAAGCCCCGATTCGAACGCAATATGGGTACCACATAATTAAAATAACGGCACGTCAACCCAATCCTGGATCAGTGCGTATTAGCCATATCCTTATTCGCTTTAACGAAGATATGAAAGATACAGCGGCAGTAAGTGATACCGTTTGGATGATCTACCGCAAACTTAAGAACGGAGCAAGTTTCACTGAAATGATGAAAAAGTACAGTCAGGATCCGAGAAGTGTAGCAAACAATGGCGACATCGGTTTCTATGATCGAGATCGGCTTCCACAAAATGTTGCTGATGTGTTTTATAAAATGAAAGTAGATTCGATCTCCGAACCGATGCGATTCAACTATGGTTATCACATCTTCAAACTCACGGAGAAAAAGGCGGTGCCATCATTTGCAGAGATGCAGAAAGACCTGAAGGAACAGTATAAACAAGTGCGGTACGCACATGAATATAATCAATATGTGCAGGGATTGAAAGCACAATACCATGTTGGTATTGATTCTTCGGTCGTACGCAAACTAATTTCATCGTTGGATACGACTAAAATATCCGGTAGCGAAGGATGGAAAGATACACTGTCAGCAGAAATGTTGAAAATGACACTTATCCATTGCACAGGCAATCCATTCACGGTGAATGATTTTGTAGAAAATGTACTCACAGCAAACGATTTCAAAAACTTTGTCTTAACACCTGATAATATTTGGCTGCTTACAAATAAACTTCTTGACGTTGCGGCGCTCGGAGAACATGCACGGCATGCCACTGAAAGGTATCCAACGCTGGCGAACCTTCTTAAAGAATATGAAGAAGGGATTCTCCTATATCGTGTTGAGCAGGATGAAGTATGGAAGAAAGTAATGGTGAATGATTCGCTGCTGAAAGAATATTACAATGTGCATAAAGAAGAATATCGTTGGCCGGAACGCGTCAACTTTGCGGAAATATTTACTG
>JBEKLV010000149.1:0-7552 GCA_050008835.1 Bacteroidota bacterium
AAAAGCGTTTGCTGCTGCGGTTTATGTCCAGCACTTGAGCATCTGGCGCGTGACACTGACTTACAGGAGTATCAATAATGCCCGCGAAATATTGTTCCTTGTCTCAGGCAAGAAAAAAAGATTTATAGTTCAACATATTCTTAAAACACCTACAATGCGAGAAGAATATCCGGCGACGCTGGTCCAGCCCGTAAATGGAAATATTCTATGGATGCTTGACAAGGATGCAGCGAAAGAATACGAGAAATTGTAATCGCAATCGACCTGCCCGACGGGTTGTTTGGCGGACATAAAAACAAAACAATTTTACAAATAGTTAATGCAACCGATAAATCTGCATTATCGCAAAACAATACGATTAAAAGAATACGATTTACCCTGTGAGATAGATTAAATGGACGCAATTCATCAATATTATTATGTTTATGTATTACAATCTTATAAAGATGGATTATTCTATACTGGTTACACAGGGGATTTAATAAAACGGATTCGGCAACATCGTGATGGGCAAGTATTATCGACAAGGAACCGATTACCAATGAAATTAGTTTATTGGGAAGGGTGCCTAAATCAACAAGATGCGACACGGAGGGAGAAATACCTTAAAAGCACATGGGGAAAAAGATATTTGAAAACCAGAATAACCGAATATCTCACAGGGTGAATTCATCACCCGGTGAATATTTTGTAACAATATGTGCATATCAAAGGGAGGATATTTTTTGTACAATTGTGAATCAATCGGTTTGTCTGTCACCTGCAGGACATATTATTAAACGACATTGGGAAGAAATTACAAAACATTTCGAAAACGTTGGGTTGGATGAATTCATAATTATGCCAAATCATATCCATGGGATTATTGTGTTGACAGAACCCGTAGGGGCGATTCATGAATCGCCCCTACCAATGACACAATGACAACGAAGAATGATGACGTTATCCAAAATCATCGGACGATTTAAGATGTTGACTACAAAAGAAATCAATTTGATGAATAAGACTCTAGGATATCATGTCTGGCAGCGAAATTATTATGAACATGTCATTCGAGATGATAAAGATTTAAACAATATTAGGGAGTAC
Organism: Bacteroidota bacterium; assembly: GCA_050008835.1. Classification (GTDB taxonomy): domain Bacteria; phylum Bacteroidota; class Ignavibacteria; order UBA10030; family UBA10030; genus Fen-1298. Next base: position 1,090 of record JBEKLV010000149.1, read on the forward strand.
ATTGTTAACAATCCGTTGCAATGGCATATAGATGAAGAGAATCCCAAGAAAGATGATCAAATAGCGATGACAAGTGATGGTATTTATTATTGAGGTAAATTCTCATAGGGATTTGATTTTTACCGGCCTTTTTATTGTACGGGCTTGCCCGATATGATTTTTGGCGGGAATGCAAGCAGGTGAAAGCGGACGAAGATAATCGAACCCCCTTTGCTCCCCCCTTCGTACGAAGGGGGGATATAAAAGGTAGGTAAGATCGTGACAAGAATCTACAACAGAAAGAAGGAACAAGAAAGGCGCCGGTACTTTCGTAAGAACATGCCGAAGTCAGAAGTATTGATTTGGACGAAACTGAAACGTCGCCAAATGCATGGAGAGCGATTTCTTCGTCAGTATGGTGTCGACCACCAATACATAATTGATTTTTATTGCCCCAGATTAAAGCTAGCGATAGAGGTAGATGGAGATTCGCATTTTGTCTTAGGCGCAGAAGAGTACGACAAAGAGCGACAGGAGCATATCGAAGCATTCGGTATCCGGTTTTTACGTTTTAATAATGCGGATGTGTGTGAAAACATCGATGGTGTATATCAGGATATTTTGAAGAAATTGAAAAGTTGAATAAATTGTAACCATAATTGGTTTTCCCGCCAGCTTTTAGGCAGAAATCAAATCTTTGCGGAGTTGGAAGTGATGAAAATATATATTAACCTGTGTATAGAGAAATATTCCAAAGGCTTTGTAAATATTAAATGGTCCCTGCCAGATAAAAACTCAAGACAACACTTCCAGAGAAAATCACTTTTATAGTTCACAAATCAAACAACAGTGCATAATAACAAATTGCTTAAAGGAGAAACACTATGAAGATGTATGTCGGTAATCTGGCACGCGATATTTCGGAAGACGAATTGAAAAAGGAATTTTCGGCGTTTGGGGCAGTTGATTCTGTTGTTCTCATAAAAGACAAATTTAGCGGAACATTGAAGGGGTTCGGATTTGTGGAGATGGCGATAAAAACGGAAGCAGAAGCGGCTATGGCCGGATTGAATGATAAAGAAGTGAAGGGGCGTAAGATTGTAGTCAACGAAGCTCGCCCGATGGCCGATCGAAAATCGACCAACCGTGGACGCGGTGGTTTTGGCAACAGTGGAAACCGTTCTAAGTACTAACCGATCTTTTTTTGTCTCATCTTTTCCGCATATCCGAAGGAAATATGCCCTGAAGATTGACGAATAAATGTACTCTAGAAGTAACCGCGACCGGCCTGCCCAACGCGATGTTTGGCGAGCAAGTAAACTGTGGGTAAAGAGGACGAGATAAAGATTGTGGCCACCTACGTCCGGTGAAACACTTACCGGTCAACTTGTTGAAACCAACAAAATGGTCTAAATTCAAATGAACAGTGACCAAATACGGCTAGTTTGTAGTTTTTAGGCGGCAGAAGACTCTGATCTGCATCACATATCCAATCCATCGCTTTTATTATTTTGAAACCGGGTTATCCATTGTTCGTAAACGAAATAATCAAGAAGCACATATTCCTGGTTTTGGATTTGTAATATTTCAACAGGGAATCAATATGTCACTTTAATTGAAAGGGTTTGGCTATGCGCATCTCATATATAACATTCGCACTTGTGGTCGGATTTATAATGCTGATCTTTTTGTGTTGGGGGTGCTCAAAAAATGAGAACATTGTCGGTAGCAACCAGATCATCGGATCCGGCAAATTGGTGTCGGAGTCTCGTGTTGTTGGAACATTTGCAGGGATACAAGTAACGAGTTTCGCTAAGGTGGTTATCAAACAAGATACAGTTGAATCTCTCCGAATTGAATCCGACGACAATATTATTGACGACGTAGTGACTTTTTTGAATGGCACTACACTCGTTGTAGGGTTACGGGATGGTTCATATAACAACGTAACGGTCAATTTGTATGTTTCGATGAAAAACATCAAGCTGCTCGAGTCCATCGGGGCGGCAGAGTTTTCAACTGTCAATTCGATTCAAACAGATTCGTTAACCTGCAAAATCACTGGTGCCGGCAACATCACTCTTACTGGTAAGACAAATTATGAGAACGTGGAAATCATTGGCAACGGCAATGTCCATAATTCGAATCTCGCATCTTCTTTTTGCAGCGTTACGATTTCCGGCGCGGGAAGTGTAGAAGCTCAAGTGACCGTGCAGCTAGATGCTGTAATAGCGGGGAGTGGAACTATTATTTATACCGGGAACCCTACAGTAGTCCATCAATCAATTTCGGGAATAGGCGTTATACGACAGGGATCATGAAGCCTAGCGAGAAAATGATCTCTACAAATCTCCATTGATGTACATTGGACATTACGATTGTTACTTCACAAAGGATGTATTGAGATAGAGACATATAGCTATACGACCCACAAAAGCAAAAATAAAAAACTGTAACCCCATTTGATTTGTATATTTTATCGTATCTTTTCTAAGAAAATTACGTAAACTAACCTGTATGTTTATTCCATCCTTTTGAAAATTAAATCGAAGAAGGAAAGCAACGGCGAAATTATGATCAATATCCAGCAAATCACAAAAAAATACTCAACTGTCACGGCTCTTGATGCAGTCACATTAGAAGTGCAGCGGCAGGAATTTTTTGGCCTGTTAGGGCCAAATGGGGCTGGCAAGACCACATTGATGAACTTACTTGTCGGGTATTTCAATCCGGACGGTGGCACAATCACAATCGATGGCGATAACGTGACTCAGGATACTCTAGAGATCCGGAAGAAAATCGGATTTGTTCCTCAATCCCTCGCATTGTATGATGAGCTTACTGCACAGGAAAACTTAGAAGTGTTCGGGCAGCTGTTCGATATCCCGCGAAAGCTTTTGAAGCAACGCATCGAGGAGCAGCTTAATGCCGTTGAGTTGTACGATAGGCGCAAAGATAAAGTCAAGACCTTTTCAGGTGGTATGAAACGGCGGCTCAATATGATCGCGAGCTTATTGCACGATCCGAAAGTGCTACTGTGTGATGAGCCCACCGTCGGCGTAGATCCTCAATCTCGTAACGCAATCTTCGACTTCCTAACTTCCCTTAATAAACAGGGGAAAACAATCATATATACAACGCATTATATGGAAGAAGCTGAACGTCTTTGTAGCCGTATCGGTATTATCGATCATGGCAAAATCATTGCATTAGGTACTGTGGATAAACTTTTAGAAAAGCTCACTTACGAAGAAACGATTGCAATTATCAAGAATCCATCGACTACAAATAATCGGGCAGCGTTTGAGACATTCGGGACACTGCTTGAAGAAGACGATCATTACGAGTTGAAACCGGCGGAGGGATTTTTACTATCGAAATTCTTTGCCGATATAGAAAAGCAAGGAATTAAATATTCCTGGGTTGAATTGCAGCGCCCAACGTTGGAGGCATTGTTCCTCCAACTGACAGGAAGGAGGTTACGGGATTGAAACAAGTATATCGGTTATTTAAAAGCTCATACAGGATATTCTGGAATGACAAAGTCTCCGTCGCATTGACCTTTATTGTGCCGCTAGTGCTGATGACCATTTTCGGTGCGGTTTTCGGCGGGTCGGATTCGGGACCTCAGGGAATACGGCTTGCTGTGTTGAATCAAAGTACATCTCCCGTAGCGAAAAGTATAGAATCTTCACTTGATACTATAAAAGCATTCCATGTGATAAAGTCTTTTAAGACGGATTCAGGAAAGACAGTTGTATTCGATACGCTTTCAATTCAAGAATATGTCCGCAACGGGAAAGCAGCCGCAGCGCTCGTGCTCCCGCCAGACACATATGCAGATACATCGGTTGGGCTCTACGTCAAATTTTATTTTGACCCGAAGAATGATATGGAGACGCAGACTGTGCGGGGATTAATCCAACAGGTTGTATTCAGCCAGTTTCCTTCGGTCATGGCGCAAAGCGGTCTTCGGCAAGCCGAGAGGTATTTAGGAATCAAACCCGGGAGTGCCTTCAATCGTAACATGGCTTCTCTTATTCATAAATATTTCAAGGTCGATACCAATATCATTTTACATCCCACCCTTTCCAATTTAAAAATCGCAAGTAATGATTCGGCTAGGGGCAATGCAAGTTTCCTTAATAATATCGTCCGTATTGAGAACCAGCAGCTTATCGGCAAAGAGATGAAGAATCCATGGGCAACGCGAAGTGTCGGCGGATGGGGTATAATGTTCCTTATGTTCACATTGACAGCTACGTCATCATCGTTGTTTGATGAACGGAGATCCGGAGTACTCATGAGAATGCTTACCTCTCCGGTTTCGCGGACACACATTCTCTGGAATAAATATATTTTCAATATGTCACTAGGAATTATTCAATTGCTTTTCCTGTTCGTTTTTGGGTGGTTAATGTTCCAGGTAGATATTTTTTCGAATTTTTCGAACCTGATGCTGGTAATAATCGCTGCATCTGTAGCATGCACGGCGCTCGGGATGTTGATTGCTGCGTTTTCCCAAACCCGTCAGCAGGCAAACGGATTGGGAACATTATTGATACTGAGTATGAGTGCAATTGGCGGGGCATGGTTTCCGACTTCCTTTATGCCCCCAACAATACAATTCTTCAGCAAGCTGACGGTTGTGTACTGGGCGATGGAAGGTTTTTTGGAAGTATTGTGGAGAGGCGTAGGATTTATTTCCATCTTACCCGATCTTGCAATTTTATTCGGTATTGGTGCATTGCTTAATATAGTCAGTGTGCGTCAATTTAGAAAAGGGCATATATTCGATTAAAACTTATCTTAAATACACATTATCGCTCTTTTACATTGTAAGAGGCTTGATCGACGTGAAGTTTGGCGGGCAAGGCGATGTCGCCTGCTGAAGTAATTAGAGAATGCTCGAATTGTATGAAAACAGAAGAGCCAAATAATCCACTGCATGGAAAAACATTGGAAACAATCTTGTATCATTTGGTAGATCACTATGGGTGGGAACAAATGGGAGCGAGGATTAAAATCAAATGTTTCAATGACAATCCAAGTATTCAATCGAGCTTAAAATTCCTGCATAGGACTCCCTGGGCACGCATAAAAGTAGAAAAGCTGTATCTTGAAAGCATAAGAAATTAAATCTCGATCTAGGTCTGTAACGTGAGCTACAGACTTCGTTATTTTTGGTAACTGGAGTAGAGATATGAGTGATTTTATTAATATTATTCTATCAAATAAAATCTACATGATTATTGCAGTATGCATATTAAGTGTCATAGTTTTTTTTGTCATAAAAAAGGCGATAAAATTATTCATATACGCTCTTATAATACTGATCGCGTTTCTAGCGTATATTTATTTTACAGATAGGTCAGTCACTTCGGCTATTGCGCCGGTTCAAAAAGCGGTGAAAAAAGCTGAGCGAGTTGTCAAATAGTAGAGTCTGACACCTCATCAGACAAAACATTATGAGCTCTCTTTCTGTCCACTCTGGGGAGCGGACACTACCAGGTAAGGATGAGATAAAGATTGTGGATGCAAATAAAATAAACAAGATTACTTCTCCCGACAAGTCGGGATTACAATGACAGAGAGAGGATTCTATGGAAGAAGAAAAGAACGAAGCGCAGCCTATCATAGGTGAATACAAAGGGAAACCAATTTTACGAATTCCCACGGTAGATGAACCGAATCCGGAAACGACGTGGCATTGGATGTCGTTTGGGAAAAACAAAGCAAAAGCGATCGTAAAGTATTTTGATGAGATAAAGAAGTTTGCGGAAGAGTAGGCATTAAAAGATACACCAAGAGGTACAATGGAAATGGAAAAAGAGAAAGCAGCAACACTGCTTATAGTCGAAGACAGTCCGACACAATTACTCATACTTAAGACTTTGCTTGAGAAAAATGGTTTTAATGTCGAGCGAGCTGTAGATGGTGTGGCCGCACTTTCTTATGCTCGAAATAGTAAACCAGATCTAATTATCAGTGATATTTTTATACCAAAGATGGACGGTTATGAACTGTGTCAAGCTCTTAAGCAGGACCTTAGTCTCAGGTCAATACCGATCATATTGCTCACCACTATGTCGGCCTCAGAGAGTATTATCAAGGCACTGAATACGGGTGCCGATTATTTTGTTCCTAAACCATACGATGAGAATTACCTCATTTCAAAAATAAAATCAATTTTAGCCACAAAAGCTTTGAATGATTATAATTTTAAAGAAACAATGGAAGTCGTCGTAGATGGTAAACGGCACACGATTACTTCAAGCCGTCAACAGATTTTAAATCTGCTTTTGTCCACGTATGATGCGGTGGCTCAGAAAAACAAAGAACTGGAAGAGACGCAGAAGAAACTCCGAGAGACTCAGGATCAATTGATCGAAAGTCAGCGCCTTGCGGCAATCGCAGAAGTTGTGAGTACCATATTCCACGAAATTAATAATCCGCTCACGGCGGTCATGGTACCTCTGCAATC
>JBEKLV010000015.1:0-26153 GCA_050008835.1 Bacteroidota bacterium
GAAGAGATAAACACCTGGAGTGTTCGGAAGAGAAGTGATGCTCTTTTTATTAAACGTGGATTTCATTATGACATTATTTAACCATTAACAAATTTTCTTATCGCATGATATCAATAATTCGGTTCATCTAAAATATTAGTTTTGCAATTAGTTTTGATGCCGACTTCTTTGTATTTTAGTCCAGAAAATAATTGTGTCTTTAACCATCTCTACACTGAACAACATGATTACAACCATTTCTATTACCTCTCTTAATCATCCGGACTTGACGCCGTATCGTACACTGCGTCAATCGGTCGAACAATTTCGCAAGCGCATGTTTATTGCAGAAGGAACGATAGTTGTTCAGAGACTTTTAGAGAGCACGCATTCCATTGTTTCTGTTCTCATAGCATCGGAATGGTTAGAGGATTACCGCGAACGACTCGCCGCTCGTCCTGAACAAATAACCATTTATGTTGGCAAGAAGGAATTGCTCAATACCATTGTCGGGTACAATTTGCACCAAAGTATTATGGCGCTTGGAAAAATCCCGGCGCAAGAAACACTTGAATCGATGTTGACTCAGTCGTCATCGCCGCGTTTATTCGTTGCGATGGATGGATTAGCCAATGCCGAAAACATCGGTGTACTCGTAAGGAATTGTGCAGCATTTGGCGTGCAGGCAATTCTTGTTGGTGAGACATCCAGCAGTCCATACTTGCGCCGCGCGGTGCGAAATTCTATGGGGACCGTATCCAAAATGTCAGTAGTGCATTGCACAAAACTTGTGGAAACGCTGACGGCGCTTCAACACTCCCACCAATTTAAAATCTTTGCGGCACATCCGCACACAGAAGAGCATAGCATACAGCGCACAGATTTCTCCGGTAATTGTTGTCTCGTGTTTGGAAGTGAAGGCAATGGAGTTTCACCGCAGGTTCTTTCTGTATGTGATATGCCGGTAGCAATTCCCATGCAGTCCGGTGTAGATTCACTCAATGTAGCAAGTGCAAGTGCCGTGTTTCTATATGAAGTAATGCGTCAGCGAGACAGTTAAAATTAAAATATCTTTAAGCATACGTACTGACTATACTTTCGGTGTAACCGGTGGTAATTTGTGTGCTTTTACCTCTGATTGGAAATTGCAAGCGCGGTGGGTACCATCACAAAATGGTTTGTCTTTACTCTGGCCGCATCGGCATAAAGAGATTGTTGCACGCCCTGCAAGATCAAACTTATTGCCGTCTATATCGAACAACTCAAATTCACCTTCCACGCGGATGCTGCCGTTGTTTTTTACAGTAATCTTTGCTGCCATGGCTTTTCTCCTACTTTAGTTGAAAGTCTACAGAGAGCTGGGTTTTTTCCCATATTAATTTCATCACGCCGGTTTTTTCTGAGATACGTTCCAACATTATTGTGAATTTCTCCACGGGCTGTTTCAATATTATTTTCTTCAGCGGAATGCGAGCGAGATCGAATTTTTCATTGTACACCGTTCCCCATTGCCCAGTTTGCTTACTGATGATGAGCTTCCACTGTTTGGAAGATGGAAGAGTGTAGAGCGTGTAAGATCCGCGCGGTATCTTAACACCAGACAAAATAATATCTGTTTGTGTTACAAAACTTGTCGCCGCGTTTGCTCCCGTGCGCCAGACAACTCCGTATGGAACCACGCTGCCAATAATTTTTCTGCCGCGCATCGACGGGCGGTTGTAATTTACCGATAATCGTTTATCGTTAATAACAAGTACTGATGAATCCGGCGGACTTGGCACCAGCGGATCCTTGCTTATATGAAATGGAACAGAGAGCGACGTGTTTTCCCATTCAATCCTTAGTGTACCGTTTCCAGTACTATTTTTTTCCAATTTGAATGTACACTCTTCGACCGGTGTTTTTAGTTTTTTAATTTTCAAATCGATGCGTGCAAGATCAAGCTGAGGCATGTACGTAGTGCCCCATTGCCCCGTTTGTTTGTTGATGATGAGTTTCCAGCGATCTTCAGCTGGAAGCGTGTAGAGGGAATATGCGCCGCGCGGTACTACTGCCCCCTCCACTTCAAGATCTGCTTCAGTTGTCAGCATAGTAGCTGCACCAGCACCGGTGCGCCACACTTTGTAGTACGGCACAAACTCTCCAAATATTTTCCGCCCAAGCATTGAAGGCCTGCCGTAGTTAATCGTAATTATTTTCCCATTGAAATTAGCTTTTACCGAATCACGCGGACTTACAATTGGTTTTTGAGCAAATGCGTGAGTCAAAAAACAAACAATGAGCAAGAAGCAGTATTTTTTAAATTTCGATTTCATGTCTCTATGTTCTCAAAACACTATTTCTCTTTAGATAATTCCTGTTCGGCTGATATATATGTTTCGTATGTCCCTCGATCAAAACATACGATAATAACACGTTCAAGGTTCGTGTTGGTGTCAAGCTCCTGGATAATTTCGTGCAGTGCAATACGCGAAGCCCGTTCAATCGGAAATCGATACACGCCTGTGCTGATAGATGGAAATGCAATAGTACCGATACTGTGTTTCCGCGCGAGTGCAAAGCAATTTCTGTAACAAGTTGCCAGTAGTTTGTCTTCATTATGACTACCACCTTGCCAGATTGGACCGACCGTGTGAACAACAAATTTTGCGGGAAGATTGTATCCCATTGTGATTTTCGCACCGCCTGTTTCGCATCCGCCCAGTGTACGGCATTTTTCTAAAAGCTTCGGTCCAGCCGCGCGATGAATTGCACCATCCACTCCGCCGCCGCCAAGTAAAGAGTTGTTCGCTGCATTCACGATAGCATCCACGATTTGTGTGGTAATATCGCCTTGTACGATAGAGAAACGAGAATGCATGGTTTATTGCTTTTTTTTTAGCTCACTATTGGCAAATCTTTTCATGGTTCGATCGGACGCGCAACAATAATTCCTACATCTTTTTTTATTTTCGCAAGATAATCCGAAAGCGGCAATTCGGTGATTTGCACCTTCGAACCGGGAACAGGTGCGTGAAGCAAATGCAGTTTCCCTTTTTGCCAGAGTGCAATTCCTGTATGCGTGCAATCCAATCCATTGATCGTCGTAGTGATACCGATGATGTCACCGCCCCTGATCTGTGATGCAACTCTATTTACGTTTGCTTTCGGAATGCGGTACATTGTCCGCGCGTTCATTTTATCTTCAATCTTTTTGATTTCTTTAACATTCTCTGAGGAGTTTTTCAATTGAAGATATAAATCCGGATGTGTGGACATAAAATTGATTTTCTTCTTGAACGGCACTCCGCCAAGCTCTTTTGTCACATCTTTCAAAACAGTTTTTTTTTCATTATCAAAAATATAATCCGAGGTGTAGTGCAGGCGGCTCGCATAGCCATCAATGATACCGCCGCGGTAACGGACAAATTGAAGCTCCTTTTTATAATCATCAATGGTTAGCATGTCTTTCTTGATACAACGCGCAAGCACAAGCGTGTTTTCGTAGAAAGTTACACAGTCGAATGTTTGCAGATCGACAATGAGCTGTTCCTTGCCCGGTGCATCTAAAGTATTGGCAGCATAATCTGTGCCGATGAAAGATTTTGCAATTGCAACGACAACCTCGTTTATCGGTTTCTCACGCAACTTCATCGAACCAGCGAGATTGAATTTATTCTTGCAAATCAATTCGTTCGGATCAACAGAAATTTCATCTATCGCTTTCTTCTGTTGTTGAAGAAAAATGGGAAACAGTACAAGAACAGGAATCAATTGAAGAAATGTGCGGCGATTCATAGTAAATCAAGTTCTCGGTGATCAGTTATCAGAAGGCGGTACCGTTTATTCAGAATTTAATATCAATCCACAATTGGCAATTCGCAATCCGAAATTTAGAACGGCGTTGTCTCCAGCGTCTCTTCCGGCAAGTATGTTTCAGGACGAAAGACAGTGCGGCTCTCAAACCGTGCGTAATTCTTAATGAACTGCAGTTTTACGGTATCTGTAGGTCCGTTACGCTGTTTGCCGATGATAATTTCTGCAAGGCCTTCTGTCGGTTCGTTATCTTGTTCTGTAATACCAAACATTTCGGGACGGTGAACAAAAACAACAACGTCGGCGTCTTGTTCGATAGCACCGGATTCTCGCAGGTCGGATAATGCCGGTCGTTTGTCATTGCGCGATTCAACAGAGCGATTCAATTGCGACAGTGCAATTACCGGAATATTTAATTCTTTCGCGAGCGCTTTGAGCGATCGGGAGATAGCGGAGATCTCTTGCTCACGACTCTGAGCATTTCTTGGTCCCTGCATCAATTGAAGATAGTCTACTATGATAAGGCCAATGTCGTGTTCCACCTTAAGCCGGCGTGCTTTTGCTCTCAATTCCAACACAGCAAGTCCGGGTGTGTCATCAATAAACATCTTTGCTTTGTAGAGGCGGCCGACGCTGGTGCTTAACTTTTTCCATTCATCCTCCGGCAAGCGGCCCGTGCGGACCTTGTGCGCATCCACGCGCGCTTCTGCACACATCAATCGCATCACTAACTGCTGTATGGACATTTCAAGACTGAACATGCCGATAGGAATATCATGCAGCACTGTTGCATTGCGTGCAATTGAAAGCGCGAGCGCTGTTTTCCCTTGCGATGGACGGCCTGCGATAATAATAAGATCAGATGGCTGGAAGCCACCCGTGAGCGCATCAAGATCAGCAAAGCCTGACGGCACTCCGGTAACACCGCTGTGTTTGCCGTGAATACTCTGCAGCATATCCATCGTTTTGTGCACGGCTGTGTTCATTGAGACAAAACTTTTTTTCATCCGCTGTTCGGAGATATCGAAAATTTTTTGTTCAGCTTGATCAAGCAAGCCGAGCGCATCTTCAGTTTCGCTGTACGCGCGATTGATGACTTCTGACGACGAGTGAATCAATTGCCGCATCAGCGCTCGTTCCAACACGATGTGCGCATGATATTCTATGTTTGCAGCGCTTGAGACTTTTGTCGTGAGTTCGGTTAGATAATACTCGCCGCCGATTTTTTCAAGATCGCCGCGCCGGCGAAGTTCTTCTGTAAGCGTGATGAGATCGACCGGTTCGCTTCGTTCAAACAATGCCATCATTGCTCGATAAATACTTTGATGCGCAGGTTTATAAAAGGCGGTGTCATCCAATATTTCAATCGCTTTGGCGATAGCGTCTTTTTCCAACAGCATCGCTCCGATGACAGCTTCTTCTACATCCACCGCTTGCGGCGGCACACGCCCTTCTGTTGACACCGACTGCGGTGTGTTGAAGTCAATTATTTTTTGTGAGTCTGGCATACAATTTATTCTCCTTACAAATTCCACGGATAAAAATTCGTGGCTGAAATCTTTTTATCTAATCATCGGCGCAATGAGCATGCCAATTAAATACGTTGTGATTGCTTCGCCTAATCCAACAAGTGTCATCTCGGTGCCGCTCTTGAGCCACGAGCGACCTGTGACGAGCACTTTTGATGCACCGACTGCAAAGTGCGCTGCTGTACTAATGATAAACGAAATAATGAGCGCCTCCATTCCCGACCAAAATATAAACGGAAGAACAGGGATGATAGCGCCAAGCGCTGTGCTGATCATTGCACTGAATGCCGATTTCCACTGGTTCGGAAACGACTTTTCAGAAAGTCCAAGTTCTTCATGAGCCAGAGTTTTGAGGAATTGTTCTGGCTGCTCGGCAAGTTTTGCCGCCATCTTTTTGGATTCTTCCGGTGAGAATCCTTTGAGCTGATAGAACAAATCCATCTCTTCTTGTTCTTCTTCCGGATGCTTTTCAATCTCGCGCTTTTCCTTTTCAATTTCTGATTCATAAACCTCGCGCTCAGATTTTGCGGCGAGGTACGCACCGCTGCCCATCGATAATGCGGATGCAACTGCTACTGCAAGTCCGCTCAATAATATAAATTCGCTGTTTGCCGCTGTTGCACCTGCGACACCACTTACAACGCCGAATGCCGCGCCGAGCCCGTCGTTCACTCCGTAAATTGCCTGACCAATCCAGCCGCCGGCAGTAACATGCCATTTTTCTCTTCCAAGTATGCGGTCCAACCGGCTTTGCGGATGCTGCATGACGCGCGGACTTGACATCTCCTGCAACATCAGACTGTGAGCATTCTCTTCCCGTTGAACATCGAGCAATAACTCACGTTCTGCATCGCTCTCTGCCGCATCAATCATTACCTCATATAATTTATCGGCATCGCTCTCGCCAACTTCAAGCATTTGAGCGGCAGCTTCGGGAGAGCTCTTTAGCAGCATTCTCCTTCGCAACAGCTCTATCGGATTTTCTCTGAACAAGCCCATCTCAATGCCAAATTCCTTCAGACGTGCAGCCCATCGCTCTGCATGGCGATCTTCTGCTTCTGCCATACGGATGAAAATAGATTTTCTCTCCGGGTTCATTTCTTGATCAGCAAGCGCACGATAATTCGCTGCGCTTAACATTTCATCACGCCATGCTTTTTTTAAATTGGAGATATATTCTTTTTTCTTATCCATTTATCTTAATTTAACTTATAACTTTTAACTTATGACTTTTTATTTTTCATTTCATCGTACAATTTTCTAAATTGCGGCATGTCTTCCCAGCTTCGAATTCAACTTAATTTATCAAGCGAAGCGCAGATAAATCAATTGTTGAATTCAGAATCCCGCCCCTTTTGGCGGGAACTATACGAGTTTATTTCTCGTTTTTTTTCATCTCATCGTACAATTTCCGAAACTGCTGCATGTCTTCCCAGCATGGTCTTTTCCAATTCGGATTGCGAAGCAATGCCGCTGGATGATACGTTACCATTAGCGGAATGCCGCGATAATCATGCATCTTGCCGCGTAAAAGCGTCAACGAAGAATTCGTCTTCAACAGCGATTGACCGGCAATGCGTCCGGCGCAGAGAATTATTTTTGGCTTGATAATTTCTAATTGCTTCCAAAGATACGGTTCGCAGCAATCAATTTCTTCCGCTTGCGGGTCACGATTGTTCGGTGGACGGCATTTGAGTATGTTGCAGATAAAAACTTCTTCTCGTTTAAATTGAACTGCTTCAAGAATTTTGTTGAGCAACTGTCCTGCGCGTCCAACAAACGGTTCACCCTTTTCATCTTCATCGGCGCCCGGTGCTTCACCGACAACTACTACATCTGCCTTGGGATCTCCGACGCCGAATACAAATTTGATTCTTGTTTTTCCGAGGCTGCATTTTATGCAGTTGTTAATTGCGTTATTTAATTCTCCAAGACTCTTTGTTTCTGTCCATGATTCTTTGGGATATGCTGGCAAAATTGGTTCTCCAATTTTATGATTACTTGTTGTCGGCTGAACGGCGTTTCCAAAGAGATCAACCTCGGGAGCAGCAGGCGCAATGTTTGCCGATGCAGGCTTCTGTGTTAAGTCGGCAGAAAATAGTTCGTTTTTCGATGTGAAAATCGTATCGCCGTACAACTCCTGCTGCTGTTTCAGGAATCGTTCAGTATCGGTAAGAATATTTCTAAATTCTTCGTTGAGAGACATATGAAATGACTAAATCCAGGGCGATTAATGCTCTAGAGGTTACCTATTTTAGCGTTTTGATTTTATCGAGAATCTTATTCGCGACATCAAACTTCGACAGTTTGGGGAGCCTTTGCACGTTACCAAGATGGTCGATCATTGTAACTGTGTTAACATCGGAGCCGAACACGCGATTCTGTTCACTGAAAGAATTAAGCACGATGAGGTCAAGATTCTTTTTCCGAAGTTTATTTTTCGCACCGGTAAGTCCATCTTTTGTCTCTAGCGCAAATCCGACAAGCACCATTTTCCGCTTCCTTTTGCCGAGCATCGCAAGAATATCCTGTGTTGCTTTCAGCTTTAGTTCCAGTATCTCGCTGCCAGGTTGTTTTTTTATTTTATGCTTTGCCGGATGGATTGGTGTAAAATCCGCGACAGCCGCTGACATAATTACGGCATCTGTTTTTTTAGTATGTGCAAGAACAGCGGTCAACATTTCACGTGCCGATTCAACATCAATTCGTTTGACATTGCGCGGAGTTTCACAAACCACCGGCCCGGTAACGAGCGTTACCTTTGCACCGCGTTGGGCGGCGGCGCTAGCAATTGCAAATCCCATTTTTCCTGAAGAACGATTTCCTACGAAACGAACAGGATCTATCGCTTCAAACGTCGGTCCGGCGGTGACGAGGATCCGTTTATTCCTCAAATCCTGTTTTGAATGATCAAGAACTTTTTCAATCGTCTCGACAATATTTTTAATTTCAGGCAAACGCCCCGGTCCGCTCAAACCGCTTGCAAGTTCGCCCTCTGCAGGCGGGATGATAAAATAACCTCGTTCTTTTAATATTGTTAGATTTTTCTGCGTGATGGCATTAAGATACATCTCCGCATCCATTGTCGGTGCAAGAATGATCGGCCGAGCAGTTGCAAGAGAAACAACTGTCAGCAGATTATCAGAAATGCCGTATGTCAACTTGGCGATAGTGTTCGCAGATGCCGGTGCGATAACAAGAACGTCCGCCCAATTGGCAAGATCAATGTGCTGCGTGCTAATGTCGGATTCTGATGATTGGTTACTTGACCATAGATCGGTGAAGACTGGATTTTTTGAAAGTGCCGAGAACGTGAGAGGTGTAATGAAGTGCGTTCCCGCTTCTGTCATCATCACTCTAACATCTGCCCCGGACTTTATCAGTTCGCGAATGAGATAGCCAACTTTATATGCCGCGATTCCACCCGTGACACCTACCAAAATATGTTTGCCGCGCATTGCGTTTCTCGTTACTCTTCTGTCGAAGTATCTTTAGAAGTATCTTTCGCGAAAAAGTCGGTATGTTCCTTATAATGATATGGGATCTTCTTTTCTCGTACTTCGTTGATCGCAACTTCTGTCGGTTTAGGCCTTTTTTCAAATTCTAAACTAATTTTGAGCTGGTCCGGGTTGACAGTCGCGACTTCCATATCATCTTCCGGTTCCGGTGTTGCATTCAACGCTTTCAGCGTTTCGAGCTGCTGCGTCAATTCTATCTTCATATCATCATGAATTTGCCGTGCACGTTTAGAAGCCACAATGATGGCCTCGTAAATGTTACCGGTTTGTTGTAAAAATTCATGCATTGCAACTGGTTTGACTGACACTGTTCTACCTCCATTAACTATGAATGTGATTAAATAATATTCTTGATATTAGTTTGAACTATTTTATCTACCTCGTTGATGGCTTTTTGCAAATCATCGTTCACGACTTGATAATCAAATTGCTGTCCTTGCTCCATTTCCATCGGTACACGTTCCAACCGGCGTTTGAGTGTCTCCGGATTCTCAGTGTTTCGACTTTCCAACCGTTTCTTCAATACCTCAAAACTTGGCGGCTTGATGAATACAAGGATGGAATCATTCGGAAAATGTTTCCGAATCGATAATGCACCTTTTACATCTATATCAAACAACATCGTATGACCCTGCTGAAGCGCTCGGTTGATCTCGCTCTTCAATGTTCCATAATAATTGCCATAAATTTCTTCCCACTCTGCCAAATCACCATTACGGAGATGCTCTTCAAATTTATTTTTAGTCAGGAAAAAATGATCTCTCCCTTCCACTTCGCTGTCACGTTTCGGGCGCGTCGTTGCCGAAACTGAGAATAACATATCGGGATGGTTTGCCAAAATCGCTTTTGCAATTGTCGTTTTTCCGCAACCACTAGGAGCGGCAATCATAACTAATTTTCCGCTCATCATTCTATGTTCTGCAACTGTTCCCGAATTTTTTCCAATTCTTCCTTCAATCCAACAATCAGATGAGCAATTGTGGCATCGCTGGATTTAGAGCCTATGGTATTTGCCTCTCGGTTCATTTCCTGCACAAGGAAGTTTAACTTTCGGCCTGCGGCTTCATTCTTGTTGAGCGCTTCCAGAAAATATTTATTATGACTGCGATAACGGACACATTCTTCCGTAATGTCCAGTTTATCTACCAGCAGTGCGATTTCCAATTCTAACCGATTTTGATCGATGACAAATTTATCTTCTACTAATTCTGAAATGCGTTCATGTAAATTTATACGCTCTTCTGGAATCCGTTCCTTAGAAAGTTTTTCCACTTCATTCAAGGTCTCATCCATCCAGCGAATTCGTTTTTCGAGATCGGCAGCCAGTTCGCTCCCTTCCTGTGCACGCATCGCGTTGAGACTTTCAAGCGCCTGGCGAATTGATTCTTGCATAAGTTCCCATTCAGTCTCATCAGTTTCTTCTTCATCCACAGGTTCGAGCACATCAGAAAACGTTAACAAGTGTTCAAGTTTTACTCGTTCGTGTAGCTTCACGGACTTGCGGATTTCATTCAGAAGCTTGTAGTACGATTTTGCCGCTGCTTTATTCACTTTTAATGGAACGACATCGTTTGAATCATGTTCAATTTTTACGATGATATTCAGATTGCCACGATTCAAAAACGTGCGGACAATATCCTTTACTTCTTTTTCCCGCTGGGAAAAGTTTCGCGGCAAGCGTAGTGTCAAATCGAGATAACGGCTGTTCACACTGCGAACTTCCGTCCTGACGGTAATGCCGTCTTTGTTAACTTCTGCGCGGCCAAAGCCGGTCATACTTGCGACCACTAGAGACTCCTTGAATTAGATCAATGCAACAAAATGTACGGAAAATTCGAGGGTACGGCAAGACTTACTTTTACACATCATTTGCACTCAGCTATCCACGAGTTATCCACATCGGGATTGCAATTCCTTTCATTTTTACGGACTTTAGTTATGGTTTGTGGATAACGGATAAATGCCAATGATTACAAATTATTATACGCTGGTTCACGTTGCAACAGAGTTGCAGCACGAGTTTGCCGGTCGAATGGTAAACGAAATCTTTACTCAACATCGAGGTGAATTGGTGATCTCATTCAAAGAGACACCGGCGGTTATCATTGCCGGATGTGAACCTGCGAATAATTTTATTTATGCACGGAAAACTTTTGCTCGCGCACGGCGGAACTCCGTCGATATTTTTACTGACATACCTGGTGCAATAATCGATAGGGTTTTCATGCATCCGACAGATCGACAACTGCATATTCGGTTAAAAGATAAGCGCGAATTTGTAGTGCAATTGTTCGGGTCGAAAGCGAATGTTTTGTTACTCGATGCAAGAGGAACAATCACAGAAACGTTCTTAAAAAAATCTGATGCTAAGGTTACGGGAATTGAATTTATTCATACCGAGTCTAGTACAATAGCTCCAGATATTTTTATTTCTACGTATGCTGATCAACCACTGGCAACAGCACTCAAGCGTGTGCTTCCGCAATTTGGTCCGGTGCTTATAAAAGAACTGTTGGCTCGCGTTGATCTGAATAGTGAGCAGACGGTAAATACCTTCCTGGAAAATGAAATTGCTCGCCTGTTGGATTCTGCAAAGAGAATGAAAGAAGAACTTCTTGCTCCACCGTCATCGCGTGTGTACTTAGATGGAACATTGCCAGTGAGATTCTCAATCATTCCATTGAATCACTTGAGTGATTTTACGTTTCGGAGTTTTGATTCTGTGTCGGAAGCAATTCAAACATATCGCGCCAATTTGCATCATGAAAAAACCGTTCTTCAGGAAAAGAAAGATATTATCCGAGTGCTGGAACGGGAGCGTGAACACACAGAACACACGCTTCACAAAATTGCGGAGGAAGCAGAGAAGCCAAATCGTGCAGAGCAGTACGAATTATTCGGCAAACTTTTAATCTCGCAATTACATCTTCTTAAGAAAGGCGAAATAACGGCGGTAGTAGAAGATTTTTTGAGCGGCTCCAATGCGCTTGTAGAAATTCCACTTGACCAGCACCTGACACCAGCAAAAAACGCAGAGCGTTACTTTGATAAAGCCGAAAAATCCCGACATGCAGCAGAAGAACAGCATCATCGAATTGTGGAGTTAACGCAACGGCAAAAATCCATCTCTCTGCTTTTAGATAGAATGGAAGACATATCAACATCTGAAGACTTGATACACTTTGCAGAAGAAAATCGAACCGCACTTTTTCAGTTCGGATTGAAAACAGAAAAATCAGGACGGATGAGAAAAGAAGAATTGCTGCCGTTCCGAGTCTTTACAGTTGCCGGCGGTTTTCAAGTGTGGGCGGGAAAAAGCGGCGAGAATAATGATCTCCTTTCAACGCGCCATACAGCAAAGAACGATCTTTGGTTTCATGCGCGCGGCGTTGGTGGTTCGCATGTGGTTCTGAAAGTCGGAACAGGAAAAGGTGAAGTGAGCAAACAGGCAATCGAGCAAGCGGCAGCGATTGCAGCATATTACAGCAAGATGAAGAAATCAAAACTTGTGCCTGTAACGATGTGCGAAGGTAAGTACGTTAGAAAACCCAAAGGTGCACCAGCGGGAACTGTAACGGTGGAGCGGGAGAAAACAATTTATGCGGAACCCAGATTGCCTCCCTCGTAATAATTCCCGTATGCATTGAAATTTAAAATAACTATTATTGATAAGAGTTATGCTGAGAATTAGACAAATATTGAAATCAGAAATACGCCAATTACAAAATTTCCCACCCGAAGATTGGAATTTGGATCTTCCCAGATTGCTTTATTTTCATTTTGGTCATTCTTATTTCCATCCGGTGATAGCAGAAATAGATAATAAAATTGTGGGTTGCGGGATTAGCATGATACATGGCAACGTTAGCTGGCTTGGGACTATAATCGTATTGCCGGGATATCGAAGGCAAGGAATAGGAAAAGAAATTACTACTAATCTTATAGAATATTGTCGAAATAAAGGATGCACCAGCTATTTATTGACTGCAAGTGAGATGGGTGAATCTGTCTATAGAAAGCTTGGCTTTGAGGTAAATTCGACATATGTGTTTTATAAAAGGGAATCGATTGAACCAATTCGGCATATATCAAACGTAAGAGAAATACGAGAGGAAGATTTTCTGACAGTTAAGGAATTAGATAGAGAAGTTACAGGAGAAGATCGATTTCAATTCATCAAGAGGTTTTTTTCTGCGGGTTGGATTTATACAACTGACACATCTGCCGATA
Organism: Bacteroidota bacterium; assembly: GCA_050008835.1. Lineage (GTDB taxonomy): Bacteria > Bacteroidota > Ignavibacteria > UBA10030 > UBA10030 > Fen-1298. Next base: position 13,052 of record JBEKLV010000015.1, read on the forward strand.
TCACAGGATTCTATCTACCTGATTTGGGTGGTGGATTAATTATTGCTCGTGGTGTTAATGCCGGGTTAGAATTAATGAGGTTGCGATTAAATCGCGATAAGACCACTTCAGTTGTCCCGGCAACGAATACAATTGCACGGAAATTTTTAACTTCACAAGGATTTCAAGAGTATCGTACATCTCCTCGTATGATTCTAGGGAACAAAGTGAATTGGCAGCCCACAATGATGTACAATAGAGCGACAGGTTACTGTGGATGATAGAGTTATCTTAAAGATGGGCTCCATTTTCTTGCGCTGCTTATTTTAAATAATACGGGCTTCGCTTTTTTTATATTATTTTTATACTTTCGCCATCTCTTTTTAGCTAACCTTGATTGTTTTTTTTCCCCTGCCCTTGCATATTAAGCACAATAATGAAAAGAAATTAACAGACATTCTCATCGAAGGGGGAAATTTATGCCATTGCTACTCGTTACATTTGATCCGAACAAACCCGAACAAGATCACTCAAATTTACTTGACGAAATTATGAGTTATTCTAATATCCGGCTGTCAGAATCTTCATATGCTATTATAACAGATAAAACACCGGAGGCAGTATGCAGTGATCTTAATAAGTTTATTGATAAGAATGACAACTTGTACGTTATAACTCTGAAGCGTCCCTATGATGGATACGGACCAAATCTGGCAAACGACTGGCTCAAAAAAGAATTGACGTACTAATTAAAGAGGACAATAAGAAGGATATGGAAATATGTTCTTAAAAAATTTGCGCATTGCAGTTATTGCAATTGCCCTGTTCACTATTTTAACAGGCTTGTTCTATCCGCTTGTAGTAACAGAAATTGCCCAACTCGTTTTCCCGCACGAGGCGAACGGAAGCCTTATCAAAAAAGATGGAAAGTTAATTGGGTCTGAACTGATTGGGCAACCATTTAGCGACCCGAAATATTTTTGGAGCCGCCCATCGGCAACTGATCCCTTTGCCTACAATGCTGGGGCATCTTCCGGTTCAAACTACGGGCCGATCAATCAATCTTATCTTGATGGTGTACAGAAAAGAAAGCAGAATCTGAAAACCGTTGATCCACAAAATTCCAAACCGATTCCAGTTGATCTTTTGACAGCGTCAGGAAGCGGTCTTGATCCTCATATCAGTGTTGCTGCTGCCCTCTATCAGCTTCACCGCATAGCCCTCATTCGCGGCCTCAATGAAGGAAAGCTTCGCACATTGGTAGATCAATACACGGAAGGCAGGCAATTAGGTTTCCTCGGGGAATCGCGTGTGAATGTCCTCAAGTTAAATCTTGCGCTCGACGTAATGCAATCGCCATCAGGAGGGAAATAAACATGGACGACATCATCTATATCGGTATCGCAGTCTTGTTTTTTATTCTTACTTGGGGACTTATGAAGATGTGTGAAGTCCTGGGAGAAAATAAAACGGGAGAAAAATTATGAGCTGGCTCTATATCATTTCGGGAATTATCGCAGTTGGCCTTTTCGCATATTTACTTGTAGCACTATTGAAACCGGAGATATTTGAATGACACTCAATGGAGTTTTACAAATCGTATTTTACATAGCGGTACTTACGCTGCTTGCCAAACCGCTCGGTGCATTTATGGCTCGCGTGTACCAGCGGGAAAAGACGTTTCTCGACCTTATTCTTGGACCTATTGAACGATCCATCTATCGTCTCTCAGGCATTAACCCTGATGAAGAGATGGATTGGAAACAGAATGTGGTTGCCATACTGCTTTTCAACTTTATTGGATTAATTGTCGTGTACGCACTGCAGCGATTGCAGCAATTTCTGCCGCTAAATCCGCAAGGTATGACAGCCGTTACTCCCGATTCATCGTTCAACACAGCCGTAAGCTTTGCTTCTAATACAAACTGGCAGGGATATGGTGGTGAAACAACCATGAGCTACTTAACGCAGATGCTTGGCCTGACTGTACAGAATTTTATTTCAGCGGCAACGGGAATGGCTGTGCTTGCACTTTTCATTCGTGGAATCGCCCGCCACTCGGCAAAGACACTCGGAAATTTCTGGGTCGATATGACACGGAGTACATTATATATACTCCTTCCCCTTGCTATTGTTTTCTCAATTGTCCTTGTATCGCAAGGAGTAATACAAAATAATTCTGCGTACGTCTCCGTACCTTTTCTCCAATCGACAACCGATACTGGTGGTGTAAAAGTAACAAATCAAACTCTGGCTATGGGACCTGCAGCATCTCAAATCGCCATCAAGCAATTGGGTACAAACGGCGGAGGTTTTTTCAACGTCAATTCAGCTCATCCATATGAGAATCCAACGCCGCTTACCGATTTCCTCGAAATGCTTGCAATATTACTTATCCCTGCTGCATTGTGTTACACATTTGGGAAAATGGTGAAAGACACACGTCAAGGATGGTCTATCTTTGCAGCGATGATGCTGATACTTGTCACTGCGATATTTTGGATGTACAATGTTGAAGGTTCAGGTAATCCTAAACTAACTGCCCTCGGTGTGGATCAACAATCTACCTCCATCAATCCCGGCGGTAATATGGAGGGAAAGGAAGTTCGGTTCGGTATTCCTAATTCATCGGTTTGGGCAACTGTCACGACCGCTGCCTCAAACGGTTCTGTGAATTCCATGCACGATTCTTACACACCGCTCGGTGGAATGATAACGCTCATCATGATGCATCTTGGGGAAGTTGTCTTCGGCGGGGTTGGATCAGGCCTTTACGGAATGCTGATCTTTGTGGTTGTAGCTGTATTCGTGGCGGGATTGCTCGTTGGACGAACGCCGGAATATTTAGGACATAAAATTGAAGCGTACGAAATGAAGATGGCATCCCTCCTCATTCTCATTATGCCAATCACGGTTCTCGTTCTTACAGCGATTGCCGTCGTCACAGCTGCCGGAAAAGCGGGGATCATGAATCCGGGTCCGCATGGATTTAGCGAGATCCTCTATGTTTTCACCTCGCAGGCGAATAATAATGGAAGTGCTTTTGCCGGCGCAAGCGTCAACACACCGTTTTATAATCTCACTGGTGGGTTGGCAATGTTGATCGGCCGGTATTGGCTTGCTGTCCCGACATTAGCGCTAGCAGGATCGCTTGTCCGAAAGAAATTGGTTCCCGCATCTGAAGGAACGCTGCCGACGCATACGCCATTGTTTATTTTCTGGCTAATTGCAGTCGTTCTTATTGTTGGCGCGCTCAACTTTTTACCAGCCCTCGCATTAGGACCTATCGTTGAACATTTTATGATGATGCAATAACGTACTCATGAGAAAGAAGGAAGATAATAGAATGGTAACGCAATCTACACAGCAATTGAGAAAGCCTTTAGGATTGAATCGGGAAATGTACCTTCGGGCCTGTATCGATTCTGTAAGAAAATTAAATCCATGGAGAATGGCACGAAATCCCGTGATGTTTGTCGTGGAAGTAGGAAGTGTCCTCACAACGGCATTATGGATTCAAGCACTGTTCGGCACTGGAGAAGCGCCGGCATGGTACATTGGTTTTGTATCGCTCTGGTTATGGTTCACGGTTCTCTTCGCAAACTTTTCTGAAGCATTGGCTGAAGGACGAGGAAAGGCGCAGGCGGAAGCGTTGCGCCGTTCACGCAGAGATACCACGGCAAAGCGATTACATGAACTTCGCAAGGATGCACCGTTCGACCTGGTCACTTCCAGCGAACTGCAAAAAGATGATGTGTTTCTCACTGAAGCAGGGGAAATTATATCCGCTGATGGCGAGGTTGTTGAGGGAATCGCTTCTGTAGATGAAAGTGCGATTACCGGTGAAAGCGCACCGGTGATTCGTGAATCCGGCGGTGATCGAAGCGCGGTCACCGGCGGAACGCGTGTACTCTCTGATTGGCTGATCATCAAAGTGACAGCAGAACCCGGCGGCGGCTTTCTGGACAGGATGATTCATTTGATTGAAGGCGCCAAGCGTCAAAAAACTCCGAATGAAATTGCACTCAATATTTTACTTGCTGCATTCACTATTATTTTTCTTATCGTCTGCGTAACACTTCTTCCGTTCTCGCTGTTTAGTGTTGAGGTCGCAGGCCACGGAGCGCCTGTCACCGTAACAGTGCTCGTTGCTCTTCTTGTGTGTTTGATTCCTACGACGATTGGGGGACTTCTTTCCGCAATCGGCATTGCCGGTATGGACCGGATGATTCGGCATAATGTAATAGCGACATCCGGTCGCGCCATTGAAGCGGCAGGTGATGTCGATGTTCTGCTGCTGGATAAAACCGGTACGATAACGCTCGGAAATCGCATGGCAACTGAATTCACACCGGCTCCGGGAATTTCCAAAGAACGTTTGGCGGACGCAGCGCAACTTGCATCTCTTGCAGATGAAACACCCGAAGGCAGGTCAATAGTTATTCTTGCCAAAGAAAAGTACGGCCTGCGCGGTCGCGACATTCATGAGATTGCGGCACATTTTGTTCCCTTCAGTGCCCAAACACGAATGAGTGGAGCCGATATCCAGCCCGAAGGGAAAAATGGAAAAAGAATCATCCGAAAAGGCGCGACAGATGCAATGAAACTCTATATCGAACAGCAGGGTGGTGTTTTTCCATCTGCGGTCCAGCAGGCAGTGCAGGATGTCAGCCGCGCCGGCGCCACTCCGTTGGTTGTCGTCGAAAATAAGGAAGTGCTCGGCGTTATTCATTTGAAGGATATTGTCAAAGGTGGAATTAAAGAACGGTTTGCACATTTGCGCAAGATGGGAATCAAAACTGTTATGATAACCGGCGATAATCCTTTGACAGCGACTGCCATCGCAGCAGAAGCCGGAGTAGACGATTTTCTTGCAGAAGCAAAACCGGAAGATAAGCTCAAACTTATTCGTGATTATCAAAAAGGCGGACGGCTCGTTGCAATGACCGGTGACGGCACGAATGATGCCCCGGCTCTTGCTCAAGCAGACGTCGCTGTGGCAATGAATACCGGCACGCAGTCTGCACGTGAAGCCGCTAATATGATCGACCTCGACAGCAATCCGACAAAACTGATGGAGATCGTAGAAATCGGCAAGCAGCTTCTCATGACACGCGGAACTCTTACCACATTCAGTATCGCGAACGATGTCGCAAAGTATTTCGCGATCATCCCTGCTGCATTCGCAACAACGTATCCTGTGTTGAATGCATTGAATATTATGAAACTTGCCACGCCCGAAAGTGCCATTCTGTCCGCAGTCATCTTTAACGCTTTGATCATTGTTGCGCTGATTCCGTTGGCACTTAAAGGAGTAAAATATCGACCGGTCAGCGCCGTGCAATTGCTTCGAAGACATTTGCTCATTTATGGAGTCGGTGGTGTCATTGCGCCGTTTATCGGCATCAAATTGATCGACATGCTGATGGTAGCTTTAAAGTGGGTGTAATACAGTCATTATGGAGAAGGAGAAGAAGATCATGGAAGATGAACAAACGATAGAAAAAAAACAGACTCGCGTGGTATTAATTTTTCTTCTGTTAGGATTACTTGTCGGGTTTATATTAGGATTTCTCCTTCACGATACACTCGTAGAACATAATCCGATTGACCGAGATATAAAAAGCTGGTATCCACGATGAAAACACACATAGAAAGTAAAGAGATGAAAATGTTTTCTGTCCTCCTCTACCTATAATAGGAAAGGTTCAATGAAATCAAAGCTGATTATCTTAATGACATTACTAACACTGATATTCGGTAGAAACATGATCGTCTCTGCAACTCCCTCCACCATCATCTGGATCCCTTCGGTGGATTTCCAGGGATACAAATCATTCCATCTTGGCATCGATAATTATGCGTATGATTATAAAGGCGGAGTGGCCTTAAGCGGAACGGCATTCCCAACAGATATCGGCTTAACGGTTGGTGTTTTGCCGTATAACACTATTCAAGCAGAAGTCGGTGTAGATTACTTTGAGCCTCTGCTTTCGCCGTTGAGTCTCAATGCGAAAATTGGAGTTCCCGAAGGCGCACTCGCTGATTGGTCTCCCGCCCTTGCCGTTGGCGGATTTGACTTTGGCTTTGAGAAAAACGCCACTGATTATAATATTCTCTATGGAATAGTTGGAAAGACTTTTCCGCTCATTGGCCGACTTGAAATTGGTTACTTTCAAGGGAACAGCAATCTGTTTATCGATCCCTCTTCAGGAAGTATAGCTGACAATTCAGGCGTATTGCTTTCGTGGGACAAACAAATCACGGAGGTTAGTGAAAATCTTTGGCTGGCAGTCGATTATCAAAGTGGGAAAAGCGGTTTCGGAGCGTTGAGCTATGGATTTGCCTGGTCGTTTTCAAAAAACGTGAGTGTCATATTTGCTCGGGATGTTTTCAACGCTAATCTCCCAAGCACGTTTACGACGCAGCTGGATATTAATATATAATTCAACTGGAGCATCGTCAAACTAAAACCAGTTCCACTGGGAGGCGAACAACAGCTTGGGGCAATGATTGCAGAAGGAAAGATACACGCAGAAGTTAACGGGTTACTCACGATATTTAGATTGAATAGCGTACTATAAATACAGAGGCTAATCGTTCACTATGCATCTCTCAATGAATGTCCTTATATTATCGGCATAATGTCTCCAATTGATCCATCACGGCCTGATCCTGACATCATTCTTCATCTTCTAAAGAAGGAAGAAGAAAAGGAAAAAAAGGGGAAGCTGAAAATATTTTTCGGCATGTGCGCCGGAGTCGGTAAGACGTACGATATGCTGAAGGACGCGCAGGTTGCTCTATCAAAAGGTATTAATGTCGCTATTGGATATGTGGAAACACATAAACGTTCTGAAACTGTAGCTCTTCTTTCGGGCCTACCGATTATTCCAAGAAAGACTTTCGAGTATCGTGGGACTACACTCGAGGAGATGGATTTAGATGCAGTACTTTCCAGAAAACCGCAGTTAGTACTTGTGGATGAACTTGCGCATACAAACGTTCCAGGAAGCCGGCACACAAAACGATATCAAGACGTGCTTGAGCTACTCGATAACGGTATCGATGTTTTTACTACACTGAATGTCCAGCATCTCGAAAGTCGTGCTGAAACAGTTGCACAGATCACCGGCAGTATTGTTCATGAAACTGTCCCTGATTCGATATTTGAAGCCGCAGATGAAGTTGAAGTGATAGATATTTCACCGGATGAACTTCTAAAAAGGCTTGTAGAAGGCAAGGTCTACACTCCCGAACGCTCAAAGCGTGCAGTCGAGAATTTTTTCCGGAAAGGAAATCTCACTGCTCTGAGAGAAATGTCTCTCCGCCTGACGGCCGAACGTGTTGATCAACAATTGCGAGAGTATAAACAGTCTAAGCGTATTTCAGAAACATGGAAATCCGGAACACGATTGATCGTCGGTATCAGTGCTGATCCACAGTCGCTTTCCGTCATTCGCTGGGCGCGCAGAGTTTCGTACACTATGGATGCATCGTGGGTTGTCGTCCACGTTGAAACTTCGGAAAAGATAACGGAACAAGAAACAGAACAACTCGCAAAAAACTTCAAACTTGCAAAGGAACTTGACGCAGAGATTATTACAACTTCCGATGAAGATATCGCAGGTGCGCTGTTGCGTGTAGCACGCGAGCAAAATGCGACACAAATTCTGATCGGAAAACCAAAAAGAAAAATATTCTTTCGCACATCGCGACTTGTAGACAACCTACTGAAACGAAGTCAAGATATCGATGTTTACATTGTTGGACATGAAGACGATAATCAAACACCATCAAAGCAATTCATAATTCCCAAACTTCAATCCGGGTCTATTCAGTACCTTATTGCTGCACTCATCGTGCTTGGAGTTGCGCTCGCTTGTTTTCCCTTTACATCTTTTATCGGGTATAGAACTGTCTCACTCATTATCCTCTTTACAGTATCGCTCCTCCCGTTGCGCATGGGACGCGGTCCTGTGTTTGTCGGTGCCGCATCTGGTGCCTTGGCGTGGGATTATTTCTTTATCCCTCCCATTTTAACTTTTTCTGTCGGTCATGTAGAAGACGTATTAATGCTTGCAATGTTCTTCCTTGTTGCAGCAGTTACGGGAACATTATCTGCGCGTATCCGTGAAAGAGAAAAGGCTGTCCGGCAGCGTGAAATGAAGTCATCGGCGCTCTTTGCCTTGACGAAGGACCTTTCATCGGCACATTCCCAGAACGAAGTCATTCAAGCTGCTGTATCGAACATCAAGAAGTTTTTTGATGCAGATGTAGCTGTCTTTCTTGGCGATGCAGATGGTGATATGAATCAGAACCCGCATCCAGCTAGTTCCTGGAAGCCGGATGAAAAGGAATGTAGTGTTGCTGCATGGACATACTGGAATGAAAAAATGGCCGGCAAACATACTGACACACTTCCCTTTGCACAGGCAACATATTATTCTATGTCCGGACCTCGATATCCAGTCGGGGTCGTTGGTGTACGAATACAACAGGATGAGAAACTTGCCATCGATCAAGAAACACTACTCGATAATTTTATTGCTCAGATTGCCTCGGCGGTCGAACGGGAATTATTAAATGAAGTAACTAAGAAATCCATTGCGGTTGCAGAGTCTGAGCGCCTCTACAAAACATTGTTCAATTCCATCTCACACGAATTGAGGACACCAATCGCCGCCATCATGGGCGCTTCGGAGAACTTACTTGCCGGACAAGAATCGCACGCTGTCGGGACAATAAAAGAACTGAGCACGGAAATTCACATCGCAGCAGAACGCCTCAATCGCCTCGTTGCAAACTTGCTGGATATGACGCGGCTTGAATCAGGAATGATTCAGGCCAAACTGGACTGGTGCGATGTCCGGGACATTATCAACGTCACCATCAAAGATCTTGAACAGGAGCTTGCTCATCATCCTATAAAAATAGAAATGCAGGAAGGGCTGCCGTTGGTGAAGCTGGATTTCGGATTGATGGAACAAGCGCTGACAAATCTTATTTACAATGCTTCGGTTCACACGCCCAGCGGAACCGCAATAGAAATCAATGCACATATCGACGAGGATCGGTGTATCATCACTGTGGCTGATCAAGGGACGGGGATCCCGACTGTAGATTTAAAAAGAGTATTCGAAAAATTTTACCGTGCGGAAGGCTCGGCAGCGGGTGGCACAGGATTAGGACTTCCTATTGCAAAAGGATTTATTGAGGCTCATCGCGGCACACTCTCGGTCCGTAATAGAACGTCCGGTGGTACAGAGTTTACAATCGAACTTCCGATAGAAAGTGTACCAGAAAAGATATGAGCACTGAACCGACCATTCTTGTCGTGGATGGTGAAATCCAAATTCGTCGGCTACTCCAACTGACTCTTGAACCAAGCGGGTATCATTTGAAGTTTGCTAAAACAGGGAATGAAGGGATTGTTATGGCTGGAACGGAGCGACCGGAACTCATCATCCTTGATCTCGGTTTGCCGGACTTGGATGGGCTTGCTGTTCTGAAACGGATTCGAGAATGGTCGACCCTTCCTGTAATCGTCCTTTCTGTGCGCAATACGGAAAGTGATATCATTTCCTGCTTGAATGCTGGTGCTGATGATTATCTTATTAAGCCATTTCGTACCGGAGAATTGCTCGCGCGCGTACGAACGGCTCTTCGTCACCGTCCGACTGTACAGGAGAAAGACGTATTTACTTCGCACAATCTTACTGTCGATTTATCTGTACGCGTCGTGAAAAAAGGGGAAGAGGTTGTCAAGCTCACCGCGATAGAATATTCACTGCTGGCACTCTTTATACGAAACGCGGGGCGCGTGTTGACTCACCGGTTTATTTTGGAACAAGTCTGGGGGCCATCGTTTGCAGAAGAAGCACAGTACACTCGCGTGTATGTTGGTCAGTTGCGGAAAAAAATTGAAAACGATCCGACAAATCCTAAAATCTTTATAACTGAATCCGGCATTGGCTATCGAATGAATGTTGAAGAAGAACCTCGATCCAAATCACTGCGGAAGTAAAGAACTTTCTCATATCTCTATACTAACGTTGTTTTGTCAGGGAAAATATTTATCAGTCATGTTTTGTACCCCGACTCATTAAAAATTTTAGGACGAACAGATACAAGTCTATTTCCATTTGTTCCCAAGCTACTTCTTCCCTTGCTGTACAATCTTCGCCCATGTATCCTTCAGCGTGACAATGCGGTTGAAGACCGGCGCACCCGGCTTGGAATCCTTTGCGTCGGCGCAGAAGTATCCTGTTCGTTCAAATTGAAAACGGTCTCCTGGTGCTGCGGTACCAAGCATTGGTTCTACTTTGCAATGAGTGAGCACCTGCAAAGAATTCGGATTGAGATTGGAAAGAAAATCCTTTCCTTCTTCAACATCATCGGGATTCTCTTTGATAAAAAGTCGGTCATATAATCGCACTTCTGCATCAGCAGCATTATGAGCAAAAACCCAGTGAATGGTCGACTTCACTTTACGGTTGGCGGTCGGCAATCCGCTTTTTGTTGCAGAGTCGTATGTGCAATGAATTTCTATAATATTTCCCTTTGCATCCTTTATAACTTTTTCGCATTTGATAATGTAAGCGTATCTCAGGCGTACTTCTGTCCCAGGTGATAATCGGTAATACTTTGGCGGTGGAACTTCGTGGAAGTCATCCTGCTCAATGTACAATACTCGGCCAAATGGAACTGTCCGGGTACCTGCCGATTCATCTTCTGGATTATTCAGAGCCGGAAGTTCTTCTACTTTATTTTCTGGATAATTTGTAATGACAACTTTGACCGGATTTAATACAGCCATAGCACGTTGAGCGTGTTTATTTAAATCATCACGAATACTCCATTCTAACATCGCTACATCGATAATGCTGTCTTTTTTAGAGACGCCAATCTTATCGCAGAATATTTTAATTGAATCAGAAGTGTAACCGCGGCGCCGATAACCAACAATAGTCGGCATGCGTGGATCATCCCATCCCGAGACATGTTTCTCCTGAACAAGCTGAAGCAATCTTCTTTTGCTTAAAATTGTGTACGTAATATTTAATCGTGCGAATTCAATCTGCTGAGGATGATATATACCTAACGCATTTATATACCAATCGTACAGCGGACGATGATTCTCAAATTCGAGTGTGCAGATGGAATGCGTGATTCCCTCGATGGAATCCTCAATACCATGCGCCCAATCATACGTTGGATAGACGCACCACTTGTTTCCCTGTCGGTGGTGTCCCTCATGTACAATCCTGTACATAATGGGGTCACGAAGATTGATATTCGGCGATGCCATATCGATCTTTGCGCGTAAGGTTTTCGTTCCATCTGAAATTTCTCCTTTGCGCATTCGCTCAAATAGAATGAGGTTCTCTTCTATTGTTCTGTTCCGGTAGGGACTTTCTTTTCCAGGTTCTGTCAGTGTTCCGCGTGTCGCGCGGATTTCGTCAGCAGAAAGATCGCAAACGTACGCTTTTCCCTTTTTGATGAGAGCGACAGCATATTGGTACATCTGTTCAAAATAATCAGAGGCGTAGAACAGGCGGTCTTCAAAATCACTGCCTAACCATTTCACATCCTCGATGATTGAATCAACATATTCCTGTTCCTCTTTCTCGGGATTTGTGTCGTCAAACCGGAGATTGAATTTGCCATTGTAGTCCTTTGCAATACCATAATTCAGGCGAATGGATTTGGCATGACCGATATGAAGGTAGCCATTAGGTTCGGGAGGGAAACGCGTATGCACGCGTCTTTCAAACTTATTAGTTTTGAGATCTTCATCGATGATCTCGCGGATAAAATCATTTTTCTCGTTCGTTGTCATAGTATTTTTTAGTTCTTAGGTTGTGTAGTAGATAAAATACGTAAAAACCGAACGATTATCAAAAGGAGGAATTTATTCCTATCTGTAAATTTGTCTCAAGCCTCCTAGCTATCTTTCAAAATCGAAAATAATATCAGAATTGTACCGACATTCCAATAGATGGAATAAGTGGTGGTAGACCCACTCCATCCTTAACCGGGTTACTATTATTGATATAATATTGATATGCGAGAATATTTTTGGAATCGAGTAAATTACTTATATCTAGAAATGTCGATGTAACAAGTCCAAACATTTTGAAACTTTTAGTAATTCTCATGTCCATGCAGCTATATGATGGCATTCGTTCTGAGTTAGGCGGTCCGGAAGACCATTCCCATTGATAAGTCGTACTATTATACTGTGCATACTGTGGTGTGTAAGGATATCCACTTCCGTAAGTATAACGCATTGCAAGGTTCCATTCACTCCCAAGATTCAAATCCCCAACTATGGCAAGCGTATGTCGTTGGTCAGTATTCCGGGGGAAAGAGCCATAATTATCATTTAGGATATCTTGAATTGCCTCAAGATAACTATAACTTATCCATCCATAGAATCCGGGTACCGAATACATCAGGTAAACATCTACGCCTTTCGAATCACCAACCGCATCATTCTTTCGTGAGTAATAGACGTACCCATTGCTTGTCTGTGTTGCGCTCATAAGATTATCATATTTCTTGTAGAAACATTCTACCTTCATTTTTAAAAAACTTCGTTCTTCATGATCAAGACTTACAGTATAGTCGGCACCAAGAACATAATGAATTGCTTTCTGAGAATGCGTATTAGTGTCAGATGCTATTGGATATGCCACCTGACGATAGTTTGGTGACTGATAATAATATCCCCATGCACTTCGTACAGTAAATCCTTCTATGATTTGATAGGCAAGATTAATTCGCGGGCTCCATGTAAGCTCCTTGTCCAAATCGAAATAATCGAATCGGCCTCCGATATTCAGAAGAAGGCGATCGTTTAACTGAACGACATTTTCAACATAACCTGCGAACTTCAATGACTGTGTATTCATCTGATTGTTTAAAGCATCAATCGGATTATCAATTTGATGACTGTAGTTCGTATCCGGATAATTCCCATAATTTCCATGAATATAATCGAAATTGGCAATCTGGTCTATCGTACGTTGAAATATTTGATCTTCGTTGTACGTGATATGCTGATAACTCAAACCTGTTTTAATCCAATAAGATGATGAAAGCTGCTGATCAAGAGATG
>JBEKLV010000150.1:0-7535 GCA_050008835.1 Bacteroidota bacterium
GGTTCAGGATATGCTCGGCATTCTTCATTCGATTCCCAACGATGTGAAAGAGAGGCTTGAGCTAATGATCACGGGGCAAGTTTCCAGCGGCGGGGCCATGCCAGTAGTCAAACCGTTCGCGCACATTCCAGGGAGGGAAAAAGCTCCGAGTGAAAACGAATATCGTTCGGATGATTGTATGTGGCTTTTTAATACGATTCCGGCGTACATCAAAGAGACTGGAGATGTTGCCTTCTATAATAAAGTTCTTCCGTATGCAGATAAAGGTGAGGATACGGTGCTTGGGCATCTTCGCCGGGCCATCCAGTTCAATCTCGATCATTCAGGCAAGCATGGTTTTCCGTGCGGGTTGTCTGCGGATTGGAATGATTGCCTGGTTCTCGGGCAGGATGGTGAAACGACATTCGTTGCATTTCAGCTTCGATATGCGCTCAAAACATATATCGAAATTGTGACGATGCTGAATAAACCGGCAGAAGTGAAATGGGCTGAGGGACACCTAAAGACGCTGGATGAAAATCTTGAAAAGCATGCATGGGATGGTGAATGGTACTTGCGTGCATATCGCGCTGATGGTTTGAAGTTTGGTTCGAAAGAAAATGAAGAAGCCTCTATATTCTTAGAACCGCAGCCGTGGGCAGTGATCAGCGGTCATACTTCTCAGGAACAATCGGAAAAATTGTTGGATGTGGTAAACAAACGCCTTTCGACAGATTATGGCATTATGATTTGTGATCCGCCAATTGAGAAAACCGATCCACATGTCATCAAGGCACGGTTATTTAATAAGGGAATGAAGGAAAATGCATCCATCTTCCAGCATACACAAGGCTGGGTTGTAACTGCGGAAGCAATCATTGGCAGGGGAAACAAAGCGTTTGACTATTATCGCAAGTTTATGCCATCTGCATATAATAAGAAGGCAGAACTTCGCCAGACAGAACCGTATGTCTATGCTCAGTTTACAAATAGTAAATATAGTCCGCGATATGGTGCTTCGCGGTTGCCATGGCTGAGCGGTACAGCGTCATGGGCATATTACACCGCCGCGCAATATATTTTAGGAATTCAACCTGATTATTCCGGATTAAGGATCGATCCATGTATTCCGTCGAAATGGAAAAAAGTGAAGATTACACGAAGATTCAGAAATAAGACATTTAACATTGTGATAAAAAATAAAACCGGCAATCAGCATGGTGTGAAGAAAATAACTCTCAATGGGAACATCATTAACGGTAATCTCATTCCTGTTGATCGAATGATGGAGAACAACGAAGTTCTTGTTGAGATGTAAGGACTGAAAAATATAAGTATTGGAAAAGGAATACTATGAGATATGGATATTTTGATGATAAGCAACGTGAGTATGTCATAACCAAACCGGATACACCACTTCCATGGATCAACTATTTGGGCTGTGAAGCGTACTTTGGAATTATCTCCAATACAGCCGGAGGGTATTCATTTTATCGTGATGCACGTCTGCGGCGTCTGACCCGCTATCGTTATAATAATGTTCCCTTCGATTTTGGCGGAAGATATATTTATCTCCGCGATAATCAGTCCGGCAAATTTTGGTCGCCTACTTGGCAGCCAACACAGAATGAAGTGAAGGATTATTCCTGCCGGCATGGGATGGGTTATAGTATTATCGGATCCACGTTTAATCAGATCAAAGCAGAGACGTTATATTTTGTGCCGCTTGGCGAAAATCTTGAAATCTGGCAATTCAGTGTGGTCAACTTGAGCAAGAAGCCGAGAAAACTATCTATTTTTTCCAGTATCGAGTTTTGTCTCTGGGATGCTCAGGATGATGCAACAAACTTTCAACGCAACTTCAGCACAGGGCAAGTGGAAGTCGAAGACGATGTCATTTATCACAAAACGGAATACCGGGAACGTCGAGATCATTTTGCATACTTTGCTTGCTCTGAAAAGCTTGCGGGGTTCGATACACAGCGCGATACGTTCTTGGGAGCCTACAGAAGCTGGAATAAACCATTGGCGGTTGAACGAGGACGTTCATTTAATTCTGTGGCACACGGCTGGGCGCCCATCGGCTCTCATCATGTGAAACTCAACTTGAAGGCAGGCGAGACTCGAGTTGTTACGTTTGTACTTGGATACCATGAAAATCCAAAAGATAAAAAGTTTTTTCCCCCTAACTCGCAAATTATCAATAAAAAAACTGTTCTACCCATTATTTCTAAATATCGGGATCCTGCTAACGTTAAAGCATCTTTTGATGCATTGAAAAAATATTGGGATCAAGTGTTGGGATTATTTCAGGTCAAGACTCCGGATAAACATACCAACCGAATGGTGAATATCTGGAATGCTTATCAATGTATGGCGACGTTTAATATGTCAAGATCCGCTTCATTTTATGAATCAGGTATTGGGCGTGGATTAGGATTCCGTGATTCCAGCCAGGACCTGCTCGGATTTGTGCATATGGTTCCTGAACGGGCACGAGAGCGTGTAATCGATTTAGCATCAACACAACTTGAATCAGGAGGCGCGTATCATCAATACCAACCTTTAACGAAACGAGGAAACAATGATATAGGTAGCGATTTCAATGACGATCCTTTATGGCTCATCATTGGCGTGAGTGCATATATAAAAGAGACAGGCGATTGGACAATTTTGGATGCGCCTGTTCCTTACGATAATAAACCGGGAAGCGAAACACCGTTGTATGAACATTTAGCACGGAGTATAAAATATGCGCTTAATCGGTTAGGACCTCATGGATTGCCGCTTATCGGCCGCGCCGATTGGAATGACTGCCTGAATCTAAACTGCTTCTCCGATACACCAGGACAATCTTTTCAAACTACAACCAACAAAGATGGTAAAGTCGCTGAATCTGTGTTCATAGCAGGAATGTTTGTATTGGCAGCACATGAGTTAGCCGAAATCGCAGATCAACTCGGATTGAATTCTGATGCGAACAATTATCGCAAAGCTGCTGAGAAAATGGATGTAATGGTTCGTCAGCATGGATGGGATGGCGATTGGTTTATACGTGCGTATGACGATTTTGGCAAAAAGGTCGGATCGAAGGAATGCGAGGAAGGGAAAATATTTATCGAGCCCCAGGGTTTCTGTATTCTGGCTGGAATCGGATTAAATGATGGGCTTGCGCAAAAATCTTTGGACTCCGTAAATAAGCTTCTGGCAACGAAACATGGAATTATGCTTCAGCAGCCGCCATACTCAAAATATTATTTGAACCTCGGTGAGATTTCTTCGTATCCTCCCGGATATAAAGAAAACGCAGGAATCTTCTGTCACAATAATCCGTGGGTGATTATTGCTGAGACGCGAGTTGGAAATGGAGACCGCGCGTTTGATTATTATCTCCGCATCAATCCTTCTGCACGTGAAAAAATCATCGACAAGCACCGATGTGAGCCATATGTCTACGCGCAAATGATTGCAGGGAAAGACGCACCTACATATGGCGAGGCAAAGAATTCCTGGCTCACCGGAACTGCCGCATGGAATTATTATGCTATCACACAATTTATACTTGGTGTTCGTCCCACATTTGCAGGACTTATGGTGGCACCTGTTATTCCAAGTCTGTGGAAAGGTTTTCATGTGAAGAGAATTTTCCAGGGTGTGCACTATAACATTACTGTAAAACGAGAAGGCAAGGGGAACACTGTACGCCTGATGGTCAATGGCATTGTTATAAAAGGAAATGTGATTCCACAACCGCATACCGGTGTAACGGAAGTAGCAGTAGAAGCAGTATTATTCTAATTGTGAAATAAGGAAACGATGGAAAAGAAAAAGGTTTTTGTCACCGGATGCGAGTGTTCAATGAACTTGTTTTGTTTACAACAACTTACGAATTATCAGCGGCGCAGCTTAGCCGCCATCCGTTATGTCGCCTACGCTGAGATTTGTTTTGATGTAAAATATGAAATATGTTAACACTAAACAGCGAGCAAAAAATGAAAACTGATTATCTATTATTAACCATTCTTATAAGCTTGTTCGTAGTTTCTACATTTGCTCAAGGCAATTCCAATAACAAATCCGTTTTGCAGGAACGAATTATCAATCTTGACTTTAATAAAATCAAAGGGAACTTCAATACCATGTTCAAAGAATGCATTGGTGCAGGCCGCGCCAATGAGGGATTACGAGCGGATTGGCAACAGCAACTGGCTTATGTAAAAAAGGAATGCGATTTCAAATATATTCGTATGCACGGACTGTTAACAGACGATATGGGCGTTTACAGGGAAGATAAAAATGGAAAACCGGAATATAATTTTCAGTACATCGATGTTCTATATGATTACCTTCTGAGTATCGGAATGAAACCTTTTGTTGAATTAGGATTCATGCCGGAAACATTAGCCAGCGACAAGCAGGTTATTTTTTGGTGGAGGGGAAATGTTACACCGCCAAAAGATTATAAAAAGTGGGAAGACTTGATCCGCAATCTTACTCTTCATTTCACTGAACGCTATGGTGCAGAGGAAGTAAAGACCTGGTATTTTGAAGTCTGGAACGAGCCGAACCTTCACGGATTCTGGTCGGGAACGCAGGAGGAGTACTTCAAATTATATAAATACAGCGTGCAGGCCATAAAGAGTGTGAATAAAGAATATCGTGTTGGCGGACCTGCTACTGCTGGAGCTGCCTGGGAACCTGAGATGATTTATTTCTGCAGTAAAAATGCACTCCCTCTCGATTTTATCAGTACCCATTCATACGGAGTTAAACAAGGATATCTCGATGAATTTGGAAATTCAGGAACAATCCTTGATAAAAATTCCATGAGCGTTAGCGGCGATATCCTTCAATCCCGTAAAGAAATTGCAAGCTCCTCTATGCCAAATTTGGAATTGCATTATACCGAATGGAGTTCATCATATACACCCACCGATCCTATCCATGATAGCTATCATCAGGCTGCCTATGTACTGGAAAAAATTAAACAAGTTGGCAATGCAGCAAATTCGATGTCTTACTGGGTCTTCACAGATATTTTTGAAGAAGCGGGACCACGCTTTACACCTTTTCACGGTGGATTCGGATTGCTGAATTATCAGGCAATCAATAAACCCGCCTTCTATTCCTTCAAGTTCATGAATATGCTTGGTAACACAGAGTTGGTTAATACTGATTCATCTTCCTGGGCATGCAAAAATGCAGAGGGCAACATTCAGATACTTTTCTGGGATTTCACCAACACGCATCCTGGAGATTCTGTGAATAATCAGGAGTATTATATTCGCGATCTACCTGCAAAATCAAAGGGAAAAGTAAAGATAAGTATATCCGGGGTCCCAGAAAGTACCTATGTGCTTGATATCTATAAAGTAGGTTATCATATAAACGACTCATATTCTTCTTATCTTGCTCTGAACAAACCAAAGCAATTTACTAAACAACAGGTTGAGCAAATAAAGAAATTGAATGATGGTTCTCCTGTTTATCATGAAATAGTAAAGGTGAAAACTGATGCACCATTTGTAAAAGAACTGGATCTCCGAGAGAATGATGTTTTCTTGTTGAATATGATTAAACACTAGTGCAAATAAAAACAGCTCATACGTCATGCGGGGCGAGGATTTCCGGCAACTTTAACCAGGCGCTCAAGCTTACCGAATGAATAGCAGTCACAGCAATTATCAAAACCCGAAGACGACATGGCATTGACGCTATAAAAAATTTGCGCAAAAATGAACACCGATACCGGCGAGTTCTTCTTACCTAAGTTAGAGGATATGCATTATGTATCCTCTATTTCACATCAATTTTTCATGGAAAATATTAAGTATCTCATTGTATGGCTATAAAGCAAAAAATCCTCATCAATTTTCATCAATGAGGATTATTCTCTAGTGTATAGCGGGGGCAGGTGCATTGTCTAATCTACAACTTCATATCAAATCGGAAATATCAATAGATCAGCTTTTTCAAATGGAAAAGGCATTGCGCATACGTCAGAAGAAGTAATATTACACAGCCCGGTTTGTTTGCCGGGCTCTCTTTTATATATACCTCTTTCCTCCAGTTCCGAAGCAGATTGCATTTGAGGATGCAAATGCATTTTTCTATTTATTTACTAGTTTTGTTACCACCCACTCCCCCTGTCTTGGATATAGGACGTACCCTTTTTAATCGAAGGCCAGGGGATTATATACTATAATAATTGTCAACCGGTTTAAGTAAAATCAGGTGTCAGTATGATCAATCCGAGTCATAATATAATCGAACATCATACAACATCAATGCGACTTCCATTTTTCTCTAGGGATGACGGGAACGTTCACTGTAGCGACACCCACCGATATTGAAAATGATCGGACTTCTTTCAGACCCGCTGCTTTCGAACTCGGGTAAATCTTTCCAAACCCGTTCAATTCAACAACAACGTGACCTCCCGCACAATTTCTTACAAAATTTTTCTTGAATATTTACTCAATAGGTAAAACTATTTTATTACCTACAAAGCGTTATTGATGAATGTTATTATATATCATTCAACAATTATATTTTGGGATATTTATGTTACATAAATCATGTGTATTTGTCCATTCTTTTTGAGTTAATTCTCTGGAATGGCAGTTCAAAAATGTCAATATCTACTTGGAATTTGTCAAATTAAATTTTATTGACACTTAAATTTCTATTTCTGTATATTTAAATGCTTGTAAAAATACGGCAATGGGCAAGTGCTGTTAACATTTCTAACTCACAAAAAATCAAGGAGGTTTTTGTATGAAGAAAAAAACACTATTTATCTGTCTCCTATCGTTGATGTATACTTTGGGGGCGATGGCCCAGGTAACGTTGACGATTCCAACTGTTCAGGCACCAACAACGGGGGCGGCAGTAACGATGCCGATCAACGTTTCGAATTTTACAAATGTTGGTGCAATTACCTTAAAGGTAACTTATGATACTTCTGTTGTTACATATGTTGGTATTGCAAATGCACCTACAGGCGTAACATTTACTGTTGGTTCTGGAACACCAGGCGTAATCAATTTGGGTTGGTTTGATGCAACCGGAAGCACACCAATCAGTATTACATCCGGTAAACTTGTTGATCTTAATTTTACTTATAAAAAAGGTACAAGCACTATTGGGTTCACTGCATCAGCGTGTGATATTGCCAATGGTTCTGGCGCATCTATAACTGGTATCGTATATACGAATGGAAGTCTCCTCTCGTCAACCACTACAACAATAACAATTCCGAATGTTCCAACACCAGCGGCAGGTGGTACTGTTAGTGTACCCATCAACGTTGCAAATTTTACAAATGTTGGTGCAATTACTTTGAAAGTAACTTATGATACTGCATCGGTTACTTATATAGGTACTGCAAATGCACCTACAGGCGTAACTTTTACAGTTGGTTCTGGCACACCGGGCGTAATTAATTTAGGTTGGTTTGATGCAACCGGAAACACACCATTAAATATTACATCCGGTAAACTTGTTGATCTTAATTTCACTTATAAAAAAGGTACAGGTGCATTTGGATTCACTAC
>JBEKLV010000151.1:0-7498 GCA_050008835.1 Bacteroidota bacterium
GTTGACCACTAATTTAATTCCCATTAAACTGCCGACATTAAGTGAGTCGTGCCAAGGAACACCGATAGTGAATGCGATGAACTGGAAGATTAGTCCGAAGAGGAGTTCGAGCGATAATTTTTGATGGAACTGTATTTGGCAAACGGCATTTAATCCAGAAATATCACCGACATACCCCAATAATGCATTAATCAACGCAATGATTGCAATGAATGCGATAAGCATTCCGGCAACATTGATTGCAAGGCGCACACCATCGCCCGCGCCGCCTGCAGCCGCTTCGATAACGTTGGAATGAGTCCGTTCGATTTTTACACGTACCGTTCCCATTGTGAGCGGCTCGCTGGTCTCCGGCATTAACATTTTTGCAACCACCATAGTTGCAGGGGCTGCCATAATACTTGCTGCGAGCAGATGTCCGGCAAAATATACTTGCGATGCGTCTATCGGCAGGCCATTAGCTTTTGCGTATGCAAGGCCGAGCATCTGCATATATGCGGCAAGTACTCCGCCGGCGATATGTGCCATACCGCTTGTCATAATGGTGAAGAGTTCTGAGTTGGTTAGTGTAGAAAGGTACGGCCGAATAACAAGCGGAGCTTCTGTTTGACCGATGAATGTGTTTGCCGCTACATCAAGAGATTCTGCGCCACTGGTTCCTAATAAACGTAACATCACATATGCGATACCTTGCACAATGCGCTGCATAATGCCAAGATAGTACAGGATACTCATAAAGCATGCGAAGAAGATAATTGTAGGCAACACCTGGAAGGCAAATATCATACCGAGACTACCTGGTTCGGCAGGTCCCTTCGCGAGTGCGCCGAAAACAAATTGTGCCCCATTACTTGCAAAACTGAAAAGCCACACGAAGAATTGACTACAGTAGCTGAAAATCTCCCGGCCAATAACGGTTTTCACGACGAGAAATGCAAAGGCAAATTGCATTACGATGCCAATAGTAACCAATTTCCAATTAATTTTTTTCTTATTATCGGAAAAAATATAGGCGAGGGTTGTAATAACGATGAGGCCGAAGAGACCTCGGAGGATTGGTATGAAGTCCATGCTTCTCCTACTCTCAACACAAAATGGTTAAAAAATTTATTTGAAGAAAATATAAGAAACTTTTTCTGTCAATCCAGTGAAATGTTCTGTAAAAAAGAGGAGAGAATTGTACTCATGAAAATCCCTGAGTATATTTGAAATAGAAGGAGTTTTAGAAGGACTGTGCAGATTATTACACGAACAGTCTTGGTTTTATCCATTGTGAGTCTTTTTACAGATATAGCCAGTGAAATGCTTTATCCGATTTTGTCGATGTTGCGCAACTGGAACAAAGAATCTTTCTATCATCAAACCCTGTGGATAGAAGGATTGGGTTGCCATTTATTATAGAATATTATATTTTACAACATATTTGATGGCTGCATACGGAGAATATGAACAGCGCTCTTTCATCTTCAACTATCTTCTCTCTTAGACCTTACAGTAATAGACCTATCTTTGTACAACTGAAAAAGACGGTCAGCAAATTTCCAGACTGGCAACATCCATGAAAAAAAATCACCGGACCAAAACAGAATTAATCCGGGATCTGAACGTACTTCGTAAGCAGATCAAGCGACTTGAAATCGATTTCGAGAAAAAATCCAGCAGGGAATTGACTATCCTCGATCATGCGATGAAGAGCATTAGCGAGGCGATCACTATCACCGACGAGCATAACACGATCGTTTTTGTTAATGATACGTTCCTGCGCATGTACGGGTATGAACGAGAGGAATTGATCGGTTTATCGATCAATATTTTGCGAATTAAAGAAACTTTGCCCCCAGTTGATGAGATTCTTACTGCGACACTCATGAAAGGTTGGCAGGGTGAATTAATAAACCGGAGGAAGGATGGATCAACGTTCCCAATCTGGCTTTCAACTTCGGTCGTTCGTGATGAGAACGGAAATCCGCTTGGATTAGTTGGGGTCACTACTGATATTACCGAACGTAAGCAAGCCGAAAAGGCGCAGAAAGAAGCAGAAGCGGCGCTGAGGGAGAGCAGGGATCAGTTACGCAAACTCACTGCCCGTCTAGAGACCGTCCGCGAGAAAGAGCGAAAATATATCGCCCATGAGATGCGCGAAGAATTTGGACAGATTTTGAGTGCAATCAAGTTACACATGTCGAATTTCTCTAGGAGGTATTCATACGACAAAGTATTTGTTGCAGAGCTTACGGAGTTATTCGGGTTCATCGATGGCGCAATACAATCTGTCCAGAAAATATCTACGGATTTGCGACCAGGTGTCTTAGATCTGCTCGGATTGAGCGCTGCCATCGAATGGCAGGCAAAGGAATTTTCGAAACAATACAAGATTGCGTGCAGTGTCGACGTACCAAAAGAGAAAGTTCGGCTTCAGGAACAAAGCCCAATTATCCTTTTCAGGATACTTCAGGATGCACTCAGGAATGTGGCTGAACATGCTCAAGCCTCTAATGTAATTATTCGTCTCCATGTGGATGCACAGTATTTGGAATTACAAATAGAAGATAATGGAAGAGGAATGTCCGAAGAAAAACTGAAGAGTCCTTCATCCATCGGATTCGTATTAATGAAAGAGAGAGCCTTGTCGATCGGAGGAAGTGCAGAGATCAAAGCTATAGAGGGAAAGGGAACTATTGTCTTGATCCGAATCCCGCTTTCAAGATGATTCACTACTAGAATAGGTAGTAAAGCATAAATGGGAAATCCCATCTCGATACCTCAAAATGGGATTTGCTCCGCAAGTAGTCCCGCTCCATTGAGATGGAGCGGGAGAACCTACAACCCTGCGGCTACAGAACAATAGAGTGATCAATGATTCGTCGGATGAATTCATTACTTTTCCTTGCTTTGATTTTCTTTTCGGCAGTTTGGGCGAGTCGTCGTGTGGAATATTCTTTGCTGTATACGAGTTTCCACGGACGATATCGAGCAGTAAATCCATGTCCAATGAGATTGTGAAATTCAAGTCGTTGGCATAAATTCTGGCTGATACCAACGTAAAACGTTCCAGTAAGTTCAGATTGGAGTATATATAGTTGCCAAGGCATAAAAAAAGCCCGAAATATATTTCAGGCTTATTGTGTTGCTCCGCGAGTAGGACTCGAACCTACAACCCTGCGGTTAACAGCCGCATGCTCTACCATTGAGCTATCGCGGAATCACATCATTAAAAAACCCATCACTGCTGATGAGCTTTACTTAAATATATCTCCATTTTTTCCGAAAGTCAAGATAGGTATTCAAGATTCCGTGCGTTGACTTTCCTTCCATTTCGGGGTATATTGACGCAGAAAATTATTTACGAATAAAAAATAGGAGACATCGAAATGTTCAAAGGCGGCATGCCGAATATGCAGCAAATGATGAAGCAAGTGCAGAAAATGCAGGAGAAGATGGATCAAATTCAGGCAGAACTTGAAAATAAAACCGTGGCTGCCGAAGCTGGCGGAGGTATGGTGAAAGTAACTGCCAACGGCAAACAGCATATCATCAAAATTGAAATTGAAAAAGAAGTAATAAATCCAGATGAGAAAGAGATGCTGGAGGACTTAGTTCTAGCGGCTGTCAATCAAGCATTGGAACGGTCAACTGCAATGGCAGCGGAAGAAATGCAAAAGGCGACCGGTGGAATGATGCCCAATATTCCCGGCATGAAGCTTCCCGGTTTTTAATTATTAAGACTCGCAGAATGTTTATTTCTTGGCAATCCTTTACACTTATGAGATCTGATAATGTTCTATACTGCCGAATCAATTGAACAGCTCGCAGAACAATTTGCGCAACTTCCCGGTATAGGAAGGAAAACTGCGCAGCGTCTTGCGCTCTATGTATTGAAAATGTCGCGCGATGAGGTCGTTACGATGGCAAAAGCATTGGTTAATGTGAAAGATAAAGTACGGTATTGTTCTATCTGCTCGAACATCACTGAAACCGATCCTTGTGCAATTTGTTCTAATACTAAACGTGAACGGTCATTTATCTGTGTTGTGGAAGAACCGCACGATGTCCTTGCAATTGAAAAGACAAACGAGTTTAAAGGTTTGTACCATGTTTTAGGGGGAGCGCTTTCGCCATTAGACGGCATCGGTCCTGACGAGTTAAAGATCAAGGAATTGCTGCAGCGTATTTCTACGTCAACAATCGAAGAAATTATCTTGGCGCTTAACCCAAATGTGGAAGGAGAAACTACAACGCTCTATCTTTCCCGGTTATTGAAACCGCTGGGAATAAAAGTAACGCGTATTGCACGTGGTTTGCCGGTCGGCTCTGATCTTGAATTTGCAGATGAAGCGACTCTCTCCAGAGCATTTGAAGGCCGCATCGTTGTGTGAAGGAACTTTGATGCTGCGTAGTTTAGTTATGGCTATTGGTATATTGTTGTGTTTCAGTTTGATATCATGTGATTTATTCAAAACTAGAACACCGGAAGAACCGTCCCAGTCGAGTTCGAACTTTATTTCACTCACGGATGCATCATCGGTGCTGCAGAATATGGTGAACGCATTTCAAGACGGAAGTGATGTCAACTATGCAAAATCATTTTCGGATGCTTCTTTTAGTTTTGTTTCATCAACTAACGCCCAAAACAAATACGGTGTTGATTGGGCAGCTTGGAATAAAGCGCAAGAACAGCTATGTTTCGTCAAAATTATTAAACATTTCTCGAATAATTCGAGAGTTGTTTTGGCATTCGATTCTTATACACCAATATATAATAATGGTACATACCAAGTTACAACAACTTATCATATAACTCTCCCAATTGAATCAGGAGTGATTAAAAAATTTACCGGACAAGCACAATACACGATTATTCAAGCTCAATCGGGAAATTGGTCTATCAGTCAGTGGGTGGATGTTGGTGTAAATGTATTCGACTCAACATGGAGCGACTTAAAGGGAATTGCTTATTCACAATGGTGATTAATGAAATTCATTTTCATTCCCATACCATTTATCTTTATGCTGGTTGCCTGTAATCCATTTGCGCCTGGTTTGGATGATTCCTCTGATAATACAACGAAACTTCTGAGCGACCAAAAAATGCCCGATGGTATATTTCAAAATCTCAAATATGCTTACACTCTTCGTGATACATCAATTTACGGACAACTTCTTAACGGGAACTTTACATTTGTTTATCACGACTATGATAGGGGTGTCGATGTAACTTGGGGAAGAGATGAGGAGATGCGAACAACATACGGATTGTTCCAGAATGCTCAACGGTTGGATATTCTATGGAATGATATCGTATCGTCTTCTGTCGATTCTACCAATACAAAAGAAATGGTTAAACGGGGGTTTAATTTGACAGTTACGTTTAATCCGAGCGATATTGTTTATGTGGACGGATATGTTAATCTTACATTGGGACGCATGCAGGCACAGGATCCGTGGATGATTCTACGATGGGATGATGAATCGAATTTTTGATTTAACGAGAGATTACTTATGATCGCATATCAAGGTGAACCGGGTGCATTCAGTGAGCAAGCGGCGCGTAAATTCTTTGGTGCCCATGCCATATTGAAACCACTGCCTGCTTTCTCTGATGTTTTTGCAGATGCCGAACGCCATCCCACGAGCTTCGGCATTGTGCCGATTGAAAATTCACTCTTCGGCAGTATCCATCAGGTGTACGATCTTCTTCTGAAGCATAAGCTTTTTATAATCGGAGAAGTAAAACTCCGCATCGAACTGCATTTAATGGCTTTGCACGGAACCAAACGGAATAGTGTCCGCACGATTTACTCGCAATTGCAAGCGATTGGCCAGTGCGAGAACTTTCTCAGTACATTAAATGATGTGAAAGTGGAAGCTGTGCATGATACAGCGGCGGCCGCTCGATTCATTCAGGAACGGAAACGCAATGATACAGCGGCTATCGCCAGCGAACAAGCAGCGCGTGCGTACGGACTACATATTCTAAAACGAAACGTCGAGAGTAACCACCGCAATTTCACACGCTTCATTGCACTCTCGCGAAAACCGGTTCAACCGTTTGGTAAAGTCAAGACTTCAATCGTTTTTGCAGTAAAAGATATTCCTGGCGCGCTCTTCAAAGCGCTTGCTGTATTTGCACTGCGGGATATTAATTTGCTGAAGATTGAATCACGCCCGATAATTGGCAAGCCGTGGGAATACCTCTTCTACCTAGACGTAGAAGGATCACCTAACCGCGATCCACTGCGTCAGGCATTAAATCATTTAAAAGAAGTCTGTACTTTTGTGCGCGTGTTGGGCAGTTACCAGCCGTTCGACGATTCCACTATTTTACGACACAGCAAGTGAGAGTAATATGCAACTAAGATATGTTATAAAAGAAGGATTTTCAGGTTTCAAGCGAGCCAAACTATCGATGTTTGCCGCTATATTTACTATTTGCGTGTCGCTGTTATTGTTGAGTTTTTTTACCATTCTATTTTTGAATGTGAATGGTTTTGTCAAATCACTCCGTGAAAAAGTAGAAATGGAAGCGTTTCTAAACGAACAAATCTCCAATGATCAGGTAACCGAAGTTAAAGGACAAGTAGAGATGCTGGAAGGCGTGCGCGAAGTTCGGTACGTTTCAAAAGAAGAGGCAGCGAAAATATTCAACGAAGAGTTCGGCGAAGATATTTATAAAGTTCTGAACTTCAACCCGCTGCCGGCTTCTCTTAAAATATTTCTAAAAGATGGCTATAAGACAGCAAAACATGCCGAAGTTATTTCTAATCAAATAAAATCCGTTAAAGGCGTGGATGACGTGATCTATCGGAAGCAATTATTGGAAATGCTGGATCAACGGGCAATGTTGTTCCTTTGGATAACGCTCGGTGTCGGTATCTTTATCACCATCTCGTCTGTCATTTTAGTAGCTAACACTATCCGCCTTGCTATCTACGCAAAGCGTAAAATTATACAAACAATGAAACTTATTGGTGCAACGCGAAGCTTTATTCGTACACCGTTTTTACTGGAAGGATTTCTTCAGGGTCTGCTGGGAGGAGCAATCGCTGCAGGAATTATTTATGCGCTATTTAAATATCTGGAGCAGTGGTTGACTGTCTCGCTATCAGAATTTGTCCGCGTTCAGCCTTATTATTATGGCATCATCATCGGAATCGGCTGCGTTCTTGGATTGCTGGGAAGCATGATTTCCGTTCGTAAGTTTATCAGCGAAGATGTGGGAAATTAGGTCTCATTTGCTTCCCAAGAAGAACAAGAAGAAATTATTTCAGTGGTGTCAGGAGTTTTCTCCCTTAACAATAAAGAGCTGCCAATTCTTTTATTAATTGGCCGCTTTTTTCTATCAGAACGGAAGTCCTGACAGCACCAGAAATATAAAAAAATGGAGATGCTGTGGTTTCTGAGTCGACTGTAAAATCTACAAATAAGAGACAAAAGGACTTACAAGCAGGGTTGGTGAAAAAAGATATTGTGCAGAAACCAATTCTGCTCTGGTTGTTAT
>JBEKLV010000152.1:0-7453 GCA_050008835.1 Bacteroidota bacterium
TAAATTCATTAGATAAGAAATGGAAATGAGCGATTTGGAAAAAAAGAAAAATGAAACTGAAGAAGAACAAAAACCGGAAACACGACCACAAACTGAATTGACAGAGGCAGCGTCGTCGAACCTTCAGATAGAAGAACTACAGAAGCAGGTTGATCAATACAAAGATATGCTATTACGAAAGGCAGCCGAGTTTGATAACTTCAAACGGCGTATCGAAAGTGAAGCGACGAACATTGTTAGGTTTGCG
The DNA here is from genome assembly GCA_050008835.1 of Bacteroidota bacterium. Lineage (GTDB taxonomy): Bacteria > Bacteroidota > Ignavibacteria > UBA10030 > UBA10030 > Fen-1298. The sequence continues at coordinate 248 of JBEKLV010000152.1, forward strand.
ACTGAATCTCTGATCGATGATTTGCTACCGGTACTGGACGACTTTGAGCGCTCGCTCAAGCACAGCAAAGAAAACAAAGAATCCGACGCCTTAGTAAAAGGCGTGGAGTTGATTTATTTGAAATTTGTGAAAGTGCTTGAAGGGCGAGGTGTGAAGACGTTTGAAACAGTTGGGAAAGAATTCAGCGTCGATTATCACGATGCGTTAATGCAAATGCCGAGAAAAGACCTGCCGCCTCATACAGTGATCGAAGAAATTGAAAAAGGATATATGCTGAACGACAAAGTAATTCGCCATGCAAAGGTAGTTGTTTCTTCTGCTCCGCCAGAAGAGCAGAACGAAGTCAAACTAACGGAATCATCCATCAGCACTTCAGAGGAATGACCAGATATGGCGAAAAGAGATTTTTATGAAGTGCTGGGACTGGAACGAAACGCTTCGCAGGATGAAATCAAGAAAGCATACCGCCAAATGGCGATGAAGTATCATCCAGATCGCAACGCCGGAAATAAAGAATCGGAAGAAAAATTTAAGGAAGCAGCAGAAGCGTACGAAGTGCTTGGTGATCCGGAAAAGAAACAACGTTATGATCAGTATGGTCACGAAGGATTGCGCGGCACCAACTACCGTGATTTTAATGACATCAACGATATCTTTAGCACATTCGGTGATATTTTTACCGGCGGTTTTGGCGGCTCGATTTTCGATGAAGTATTCGGTGGTGGTCAGAGAGCGCGACGGCGTTCTTCTTCACAACATGGGCAACCAGGTTCTGACTTGCGTATGCGTCTATCTTTGACGCTTGAAGAAATTGCCAGTAGTATCGAAAAGAAAATTAAGGTAAAACGGCAAAAAAAATGCGACATTTGCAACGGAAGTGGTGCAAAAACATCCGGCGGAAAAGCGGCATGTCCACAATGCGGCGGAAGCGGGGAATTGCGGCAAGTGTCACGCTCGATGTTCGGTCAGTTTGTGAACATCACCACTTGTCCAAATTGCGAAGGTGAAGGACGCATCGTTAAGGATCCGTGCCTCACTTGTTCTGGCGAAGGACGAGTGCAAGGCGAATCGACTATCAAGGTTACTGTGCCAGCTGGCGTATCGGAAGGGAATTATATCACGCTTGCTGGTCAAGGCAATGCCGGACGTCGCGGAGGCCCTGCCGGCGACTTGATTGTCGTCATTGAAGAAGAACGGCATCAGAACTTCAAGCGCAACGGCGATGATATCGTTTATGATTTGTGGATCAGTTATCCAACCGCAGTGACTGGCGGCAGTGTCGAAATTCCTACATTGACAGGAAAAGCGAAACTTACAATTGATCCTGGAACACCGGCAGGCAGGTTGCTGCGGATGCGCGAACGCGGCATTCCGCATTTGAACAGCTACGGTCGAGGAGATGAATTAGTACGTGTAAATATATGGGTGCCAACAAAAATTAACAGCAAAGAAAAGGAATTGCTACGCACTCTTTCTTCATGCGAACATGTCAATCCAAGCGAAGAAGATCTCCGCAATAGCGATCGGAGTTTCTTCGATAAAGTAAAAGATGTCTTTTCTTAATCGGATATGCTGAAACGCATAGCAGACTGGATTGCATTAACGAATACAGAACGGAAAGTTATTCTGTTCCTCGTTATTACGCTGCTTGCAGGTGCTGGCATCCGATTGTATCAAGCGACGTTTCCATCTGAGCCGCAATTTGATTACCGTTCATCCGACAGTACGTTCGCTGCATTAAGTGCGGCATCTGAAGATAGCTTAGCTGAAGGGGTCAAGGAAGGAATCATAAGCGCATCAGGCAAACTTAATATCAACACAGCAACAAAGGAGCAGCTTTTAGATTTGCCTGGCGTTGGCGAAGTGACAGCAGATCGTATTCTCACATATCGCGCAGAAGCAGGAAAGTTTTTCAACGTTGATGAATTACGCGCTATAAAAGGAATGAGTAAGAAAAAAATAGAAAACCTTAGACCGTTGATTACAACTCAATAGCCACCACTCATCGAGAGATTTCTCACATGAAAGCAACCAGATATATCGGCGTTTCGTTCCTCAAAGGAAAAATCCAATTAGCCGAAGTTGAACACAAGAGGAAGAAACGAACTGTTACGGTTTTGGCAGAACGAGATACGGCAATAGATTTTGCGCAAACAGGGGCAAATCTCTCGGCTGCACATCCGCAACTTGGAATATTTGTGTCGGAATTAAAAGGTATCATCAAACAGCAGAAAGTGATTGCAGAAAACATTTCGTTTGCACTTCCGCCTGATCCGATGTTCATTAATATCATTCCTGTTGATCCCGGATTGAAGGGAAAAGATTTATCTCAATATCTGCAGTGGGAAATGAATCAGTATTTTCCAAACGCGTCTCCGAAAGAATTTTTCATCGGTGCAGACAGCCTGCCTCTCGAAAATAAAACAGCGCAACAAACGTTTATGGTGGCGGTACGGCGTGGGATAGCGGCATTCCTGCAAAAAGCTGTAGCGGGGTTAAAGTTGAATCTGAATATCATAGACATTGATCAGTTCAGCACGGAGAAAACGCTCATCACGAATTATCCAGAGATTCTCGAGCATGAAATTGTACTCTTCGGACTTCGCAAAAACGGCGTAGATGCGAGCCTCATTCACGAGGGTGCGATGACGGATTACAGGGCATTTCTATATAACGGCGATTCTGATCCAACGAAACCGATAATGAGATATCTGAAATATCTTAAACAAAAAGATATTGAGACCCCGGCGGCAATTCTTCTGCATGGTATAGACATCGCCAAGGATTTTGTTGTGTCGCTCAGGACGACGACCGGCGTCAAACAAACGCTTGCGATGAATTCATTCCGAAAAATCTGTGCTGTAGACAACTTATCTAAACAGTTTATAAAAGAAAGCTACCGGTTCGCTGCGGCAATCGGTTTGGCGCTGCGCACGAAATGAGGATTATTGCAGGCGAATTCCGCGGCCGTTCACTTGAGTCTGTGCCCGATTTGTCCGTCCGCCCAACGACTGACCGCGCAAAACAAACAATCTTTGATATTCTGTCAAACCGTATCGAGTTTGACGGCTTGGATGTGTTGGATTTATTTGCAGGCAGCGGCAGTCTTGGATTGGAAGCACTGAGCCGCGGTGTAAAGAGTGTAACCTTTATAGAAAAAGCCCGGAAATCGCTGGATGTGTTGGAGAAGAATGTAGCTTCGCTCGGATGCGAGTCGCAGTGCTCTATTTATCAGGCGGATGTATTTTGGTATTTGAAAAATATTAATCGAGTATTTGATCTTGTCTTTACCGATCCGCCATATAAATTAGAAAACATCGGCGTGTTGCCGAATGCAATTTATGATTCAAGTGTTTTGCGCAACGGCACATACGTAGTGATGGAACATAGCCGTGAATCTTTGATTGAATTGGACGAGCAGAAATATGAAATTCTGAGGAAAGCATTTGGTCAAACGACTGTACTAATTTTGAAAGCCATTGTCCCACCAGCGACACCAAGGACATAAAATGAAAATTGTAATCTATCCCGGAACTTTCGATCCTGTAACAAATGGTCACATTGATATTCTCGAACGTGCGCTTAAACTGTTCGACAAAGTTGTTATCACTATTGCGCGGAACACAGAGAAGAACCCGCTCTTTACGGAAAAGGAACGAATTGCACTTCTCCGGCAAGTGACGAAGCACTATAATAATGTCGAAGTGGATTCTTTTGAAGGATTACTGGTAGATTATGTGCGGAAGCGAAACGCTATTTCGGTCGTCCGCGGTCTGCGCGCGATGACAGATTTCGAGTACGAGCTACAAATGGCGCTGATGAACCGGAAGTTAGATGAAACAATGGAGACTATCTTTCTCATGCCGAATGAAAAGTACACCTACCTGAGTTCAAATTTTGTTCGGGAAATTGCCCGGCTTGGCGGCGATGTGAGCAAGTTTGTTCCACCGATTGTGCTCAGAGCACTACTGCAGAAAAATGAAAAGTAACAATTTTTGACCTGTTGATTTAGGACCTTTCTTCTAAAATGAAAACACCTCGCGATAAACGTACTGGCTTTGCCTTCTTTGCTTTTTTTTATACAAGATTCACTTGGAAATCCTCAATAAATCAATCATTCAACATGTATAGGAATAATCCTATTCCAAACTCCGCCATTTCCGGATTACTTTTAATGTAAAATAATAGCTTTTTATTTTATATTGAGCGAACGGAAAATGTAAAACGTTTGTTGTAATAACCAAATGAGTGTTAGGCACATACGAGAATGTAAGCAATGAATTACAAGGGAAAATTGAATTGACAATCCCGGATAAAAATAGGATGGTCGCGAAGGATCATCTTCTTGCTTCCGATAAGTATCTTAAGAATAACATCTTTGATAAGGCACGTGAAGAAATACAAAACGCTAGTCAGATTGACCCCACTAATCCGTACATCTCCGCTTTTGAAGAACGTCTAAGGCTTTTTGAAGAAGCGTATACAAAACAACATAACAATATAAATCTGCAAGCTGCCCCGCAAGATTACAACGCAAAAGATACAATGGTCATCACAAGACCTCAGCCTGTACTGTCGGTGAATCCGACTCCAGCTTCTCCAATCGAGCCGGTTCAAGTTTCATCAAAAGAAGAATTACTCACATCAACAATTATGGAAATGCGTCAGCAAATTGCTGAACTGAACCGTGCACTAAAACTTGAACAAGTGGCTCGCGAAGAAATAGTGAACCAGCAGCTTGAAGCGTCAGTACGGCAACTGCGTTCTGCGCTTGAGAAAGCATGGCAATTTGGTGCACCAAAAAACCCCGAAGCGGAAGAACTTCAGAGATTAGTACGGATACTCAATATACCATCCGAAGTTGAAACATCAATAACGCGTGAAGTTAAGTTGATGATGTATGGCAAAGCCGTGAAAGAAGTAATTGCTAAACGAAAATTATTGCGAAGTTCATCATCCACGCTCGAATGGCTGCGGAAAATTTATCAGATCTCTATCAATGAATACCTCGAATATGAATCTCATTTTTTGACAGAATTGATGACAAGCCAATTCCGAGGCACCATATTGTTCGTATCACCAGATGTTAAGCTGCGGGGAGAGTTCATTCCACGATTTAAGGAAATCGGATTTGCAGTTGCATCGGCTTCAAGTGCCGAGGAGGCGCTCGAAAAAGTTGAAAAACTTAATCCATCAATTGTTCTCTGCGATACAATGTCTGAGAAGGGTGGCTTAAGCGGTTTCAAGTTTCTGCATTTTTGGCGCACTCGTTCAAAAAATCAAACAGTCCCTTTCATTTTGTTGTGCGAACCATCTGAAGAAAATCAAATTCGCGCTTCTGAATTAAAAGATGCCGAAGGGTTTATTCCTAAAACTTGTGAATTTGATGAGATCAGCATATTGGTCAATGAAAAATTGCAGTATATTCGTGAATACATAGGATCGCTTACATGATCGTTCAAAAAGAAAATATTTTTTATCACTCAGCGCTCACATGGAGGTTTATTCAATGAGCAAAGTTGTTCTAGTAGTCGATGACGACGAAGATAATCGTGATTTAGTGAAATTTGTTATAGCTCGCAGCCGCCTCGACATCGAGTGTGTAGTTGCAGTGAACGGTCAGGAAGCGATCGATTCTCTCAAGATAAAACGGCCTGATCTGATATTGATGGACATGCAAATGCCTGTTATGGATGGTTATATGGCTGTGTCTGTCATCAAAAGAGATCCATTGTTCCGTTCAATCCCGATCGTTGCGTTTACAGCTCAAGCTCGTCCGGAAGATATTGCGCGTACGCGCTCGCTTGGTTGCGTAGAGCATTATACGAAACCAATGGATCCGGAGGAATTGCTGAACACTATTCAGAAATATATCGGTTCTTAAAGAACTAAGGATTTAGGATTTTAATAGGAATACTAATATGTCGTTAGAAAGAGGTGTTTGAATGAAAGCTTCAATTCTTGTTGTTGACGACCAGGCAGCAATTGCACTGTCCAGTCAATACAAACTTAAATCACAGGGGTATGATGTCGACACAGCGGCGAATGGTGAGGAGGCGCTGACTCGTATCGAACAAAAAAATTATGATATCGTGCTTCTGGATATCAATATGCCGCTTATGAATGGAATACAAGTGTTGGAATTTATTACGGCAAAACATCCATATACGGATGTGGTTATGATGACTGCCCTTGACGATTATTCTATGGCTACAGAATGTATAGAAAAAGGGGCAAAAGACTATTTATTAAAACCCATCGATCTTACAGAATTGGTCTCACGAATTAATTCGTTGCTTCGTGTGCGTAATTCTGAACAACGATTCTTAGCGCTCCGAAATTTATGGCAGTCCACTGTGTTGTTTGATGTACGAGGATCACTGCGAAGTATTCAATTCATAATGAACCATACACTAGAATCAATGGGATCTGTGTTGTCTGAGAAGGACAGGGCGTTGCTCTCGTATGCACTCGACATCAATGATCAAATTGCTCATACACTGAGAGAAAGTACAAAGGTCAATGATTTTGCAGTGTGCGATCGCTCTCATAAATGTGCAGATTGTGCACTCAAAGATAAAGAAAATGTAAAAGAATACGATCACACAGACGGATTTTTTCTTCTACGCCAAGCAGAGATTGATCTTGGTTCGTTGATAAAACGGATAACCGACCGTTATGAGTCTTGCATTCTAGAAAAGAAAATTGTGTTTAAGCAATTGAACGATTCTCAGCTTCCTCATGTAAAATGTGACGCTGAACGAGTTGAGCAAGTATTGAATAGCATTTTTGAGATGGGGATAAATGCTTCAAAACAAGGGGATCCTCTTAATATAACGCTCTCGAAATCTCGAATCGATTTGAATGGAGATCAATCTGAATGTGCACTTTGTACGATCGGGTACTTAAATCGTTCGATGACTTCTGACGGACTCTTGATAGGAATGATCGAAAAGGAAACCGAGTGGATAAATATCAATAACACTCCAACGGAAATCACTTTAGATCTTACAATCTCACGAAGAATCATAGAAGCCCAGGGGGGTGCGTTCTATGTGAATGTCAATGCAGATAACAACATTCAAATAAAAATAGCCTTGCCTCTAGTGTAAACAATTTAGCACTGAGCATATCGCACTATTGCAGTGAAATGGTTTCTATGAAATGGGCAACCGCACGATAAATGTACTGCCCCTGCCTTCTCTG
>JBEKLV010000153.1:0-7391 GCA_050008835.1 Bacteroidota bacterium
GAAGAATTTATTGCGGGCTACGGCCGCTTTGCCGGCTTACAAAGCATCGCCATTTTTGGCGGCGTCAATATGGAAAACCAGATTAGGCGTCTTCGGCGTGGCGTGGATATTGTCGTTGCCACACCAGGACGTTTGCTTGATCATATAAATAGGCGCACAATCGATTTATCGCATGTTGAAATTTTTGTGCTCGACGAAGCAGACCGTATGTTCGATATGGGATTCATTGATGATGTTCGCAAGATTATTGCAAAAATTCCAGCGAAGCGGCAGACGCTGTTGTTCTCCGCAACGATGTCGAAGGAAGTAAGAGGACTTGTCGCTTCTATTCAAGACAAACCCGAATTCATCGAGATTGGAGAACAACGACGCCCGGTTGAAACCGTGAAGCAGCATTTTTATTCATCGCCGCAAGAATCAAAAATAGATTTGCTTTTCCACATTCTCAAGACAGAGGAGATGGACAGTATTTTGATCTTCTCTCGCACGAAACATGGCGCGGATAAGATATCAAATAGACTTGAAAAGGGTGGTATTAAAGCGGTTGCTATCCATTCTAACCGGACGCAAGCTCAAAGGCAGCGGGCGTTAGCAGGATTCAAACAAGGGCAATATAAAGTGATGGTTGCAACCGACATTGCGGCACGCGGCATAGATGTAGAAGGAATTTCACACGTAGTGAATTTCGACACACCGACATTTGCAGAAGATTATATTCACCGTATCGGACGTACTGGACGTGCTTCTGCGACCGGAGATGCAATTACATTCGTATCGAATCAGGAACTTAAATATTTAAAAAGCATAGAGCGATATACCGATAAACATTTTGAGCTGAAGCGATATCCTGGATTCGATTATGCGAAAAGACCGCCCATTCCGGGAAAACAAAGCGAAGAAAAATTCCCACGAAAACGACGCGACGGTGGACATGGCAGAAGAGACGATCATCGAGAACGCCGGCACTCAGAATCTTCTGGAAAGCCGTATCGCGAGCATCGCAACACAGAGTCCTCAAAACGGCCATACATTGAACAGCGGCGTACAGAGTCCACACAACGACCACATGGTGAACAACGGCGGACAGATTTCACAAAACGACCGTATGGTGAACAGCGATATTCAGAGACAACGGTGCGACCGCATAGTGAGATTAAAACGCGTGATCACCATAATGATAATAGAAGCCGGCAAGCAATTTCAGATGAGAAACCAAAATTTTCGAAGAAGCTATCTTCTTCACCATCTACACATCCGGCACCGGAAGGCGACTGGCGTACTCTGATGGCATCGATGGAAGAAGATCGTGGCGGCATCAAGAAAAAGCTGAAGCGATTATTTATTCGTAATAAATCGTAAATAAGAGATTTCTAAGATGTTATTAAGCTGGGAAAGAGCTAAATATTCTCTCCCAGTTTTTTTATTTGTGTTCAATTTAATTTTCCTTCTTGCTTTTGCCGCCTCCATTCCTCAAATTGTAAACAATTCAATACTCCGTCATTCCAACAATATATGATGAATCGACATGAGACCCACAATCATAGTTCTTGCTGCGGCAGTGTTGCTTGCCATTGCGCTTATTTCCTGTAAGAAGCAGGAATCAATCAAGGTAAAAACTGCAATGACTCTCGAACAGAAAATCGCCCGCTTTGTTCCAACAGAAATATCCGCTGATATTACAAAACTCTCCCCAGGAGATACCAAAACTTTACATAAAATCATTGAAGCTGCTCAATTGATGGATCCGATATTCCTTCGTCAAGTCTGGAGTGGCAATGCAGAAATGTTGAAGAAGTTAGAAATGGATTCGACGACGGCAGGGCAAGAACTGCTCCATTACTTCCGAATAAATATGGGACCCTGGTCGCTGTTGGATAATAATGAACCGTTCATAGATGGTGTGCCGAAGGAAAAACCAGCCGGAGCAAACTACTATCCTGAAGAAATGACAAAAGAAAATCTTTCAAAATGGATTAATGGATTAGATGAAAAGGAAAGTGAGAAAGCAACAGGTTTTTTCTATGTTATCCGGCGCACGGAAGACGGAAAAATGCAGACAATTCCATACAGCAAAGAGTATCGTGAATGGCTGGAGCCTGCAGCAAAACTTTTAAAGGAAGCCGCTCAGTCAACTGAAAACATAACACTGAAAAAATATCTCGCTGCACGTGCAGATGCATTTGTTAACAATGATTATTATGTCAGCGATGTTGCATGGATGGAACTTGACGCACCGATTGAATTAACAATCGGTCCGTACGAAACGTATATGGATGAGTTGTTTAATTATAAAGCGGCATTTGAAGTGTTTGTAGCGTTGCGCGATGAAGCCGAATCGGCGAAACTGGTAAAGTTCAGCAGCTATTTACAGGAGATTGAGAATAATCTTCCATTTGATGCAAAGTATCGTAATCCAAAACTCGCGGCTATGTCTCCTATCCGTGTGGTGGATGTAATCTATGCAGCGGGCGAAGGCAATCGCGGTGTGCAGACAGCGGCGTACAATTTGCCAAATGACGAGCGAGTTATCCGCGAAAAAGGTTCAAAGCGCGTAATGCTGAAAAATATGCAAGAGGCGAAATTCAATAAAGTGCTTATACCGATTTCTAAAATGGTGCTTGCTCAATCACAGCAGAAATATTTATCGTTCGATGCGTTTTTCACACACATTCTTGCGCATGAGCTGATGCACGGTTTAGGCCCGCACAATATTGTTGTGAACGGGAAAGAAACAAATGTCCGGCAGGAATTGAAAGAGTTGTATTCCGCAATCGAGGAAGCAAAGGCCGATATTACAGGGCTCTTCGCACTTCAGTTTCTTATCGATAAAGGACTTCTTGATAAGAAGATGGAAGAAGAAATGTATACTACTTATCTTGCCAGCATGTTTCGTTCGGTGCGGTTCGGCGTTAACGAAGCGCATGGCAAGGGCGTTGCAATTCAATTCAACTTTTTGACAGATGAAGATGCCATAAAGATTGATGAAGTGACAGGAACATTCAGCACTGATAGTTTAAAAATAAAAAGCGCTGTGCGTAAACTAACCGGTGAAATACTCACGATTGAAGCAGAAGGATCTTATACGAAAGCCAAGGCCTTGATTGAGAAGTATGCCGTTGTCCGTCCAGTAATGCAAAGGGGACTAGGCAAACTTGGATCTATTCCGATAGATATTGAGCCTCACTTTACACTTGTGCCGAAAGTGGCTGGTAGCATTCGATAAGTACAAACTATTGTTCCACTAATAATGAAAAAGATATGTCAAATAAAAACAATTCTACAGACCAACACAATGACACTAAACCGAAATCAAGGCGCCGCATGCAGATAGGAATATCTTTCACGGTTATCGTAATCGCACTCGTTATTATTTTTATGCCTAAAAAAACCGCAACCGACACATTGGCTTCGCCTATGGCTCCGATGTTTAAGAAGCAGGGCGAGTGCACAATTACGAATCGAGAGGATAAGCCAATAGTTTCCATCGATATTGAAATTGCCGACGACGACAGCAAACGCGAAGTCGGTATGATGGGGCGACCGACGATGGAAGAACGACAAGGAATGCTCTTCGTGTTCGAAGAGGAACAAATGGCATCATTCTGGATGAAGAATTGTATTCTTCCATTGGATATGATTTTCATCAATAAACTTGGAGAGATTGTCACGATTTGCAAGAACACGACTCCATTCTCGGAGCAAGCATACTCAGCCACTGCAATGACACTCTTAGTGCTTGAAGTAAATGCCGGTTTTACCGACAAGTATAGCATCAAAGAAGGAGATAGGATTAGCTGGAAAAGGAATTGATTTGCTTTCCGATGGTCAATGCGATTCCGCAGAGACCTTCGGAGGGTTTCTTTGCGTAGTGCCGCCAGTAAGTGACCGTCACTTACTTTACCCTACACGGAGAATGACGGTCACGATCAGAGAATCTTTTTTTGAACCCCGTCCCCAAAAGAATGAATCACTATTTTAAATTTCTCCAAAAACAAATGCATCACCTAACCAACACGAGTTTTTCATCTTAGTATAAGTGTCGGAATGACGAATAGGGGACACACGCATTGTGCTCTTTTCAGTTCAACGTGATTATTCTTGTGAACAGTCTAACCGGCGTTTTAATGTATTTTTGGCTGAAATAATCATGGCATGGCTATTGTCATATTGAGGATAACGGCAAAAAGGATAATAAGAATTTTTTTTTGCCGATTGAGGCACCCTTTCGCTGTACCAAACGTTTCATATATGAAGCGCGAGTGTCTGAAAGATTGAAGACGATTATGGATTTTAATTTTATGCGGCGGTTATCTATTATGAATATTACCAAAGGAGAAGGAATATGAAATACTTACTGATTGTGTTACTGATATTTTTTACAATATCGTTATATGCCGACGATTGGCCTCGTGAAGTCCTGAGTACGGAAGGCACGATCACCATGTATCAACCACAGATCGAATCGTACTCTGGAAATTCTCTAAAAGCACGTGCCGCGGTTTCCATCACCCCAATAGGCAAGGATGAACCTGTGTTTGGAGCAATCTGGGTAACGTGCAGAGTCCTGACCGACCGTCCTACACGAACGGTAAAGCTCGAAGAAATGGAAGTGCGAATGATTAGATTCCCGGAAGGAACCGATGCAGATACGGCAAAAATTGCTGACGCATTGGAAGAAGTGATACCACGTTCTGACCTAACCTTTTCTCTTGATCTGCTTCTCGAAAGCCTTGAGACAGCACAGAAGGAAAGAGAAAACGCCCGCGAACTCGAAGTCACCCCGCCCAAAATTATCGTTATGGATCATCCTGCCGTGCTCGTTCGGATTGACGGCGATCCGATTTTCACAAGTGTTGATGGAACTTCTCTGAAGCGCGTTGTCAATACTCCGTATTTTTTAGTTCAAGATCTTTCTGGGGGGAATTTCTTTCTTCGCGGAGGCGACATATGGTACAGCGCAAAGAATATAAAAGGACCTTGGCGTCAAATTGCCGCTCCCCCGAACTCCGCTGTTGATCTTTCCGACCAATTGAAATCCGACGATGAATCGTATGAAGATTCGACGGCAAATGACATCGTATCGAAGACCGGAAAAGTGCCGGAGATCGTTGTGAGCACAGAACCGACAGAATTGATAGCTACAGACGGACCTGTACAACTTGTTCCTGTCGAGGGAACCGGACTTCTTTATGCAAGTAATACTCCAAGCCGGTTGTTTCTTGAGATCAAAACGCAGAAGCGGTTCATACTCATATCGGGAAGGTGGTACACTGCAAAGTCCATAACAGGCCCGTGGGTGTTCATCGCATCAGACAAACTTCCTGAAGACTTTAAAAATATTCCTCCTGGATCAGAATGTGACGACGTGCTCGCAAGTGTTGCGGGAACAATACCGGCAAAAGAAGCTATCTTTGACGCACAGATTCCGCAAATGGCAGAGGTGGATCGCTCGGATGCGACAACTCAAGTCGAATATGATGGAGATCCACAATTCGATCCGATCGAAAACACTGGAATGGATTATGCAGTGAATACATCGACAGCGGTGATTCGCGTTAACGGTCGGTACTACAATTGCGATAGAGGAATATGGTTTGATGGAGCGTCTCCATTTGGTCCGTGGGAAGTCTGCATCAATGTTCCTGAAGTTATCTATACAATTCCATCCCGATGTCCCGTGTATAACGTCCGTTATGTTCGCGTGTACAATTACACTCCCGATTTTGTGTATGTTGGATACACAGCAGGTTACACGGGTTGTTATGTTTATGGCAGAACGGTAGTGTACGGGACAGGATATAATTACCATCCATGGTACAAACACAACTATTATGCACGACCATGGACGTGGGGATTCAATGTTCACTATGATCCGTGGACAGGCTGGTCATTCGGCGCCGGTTGGGGACAGTCACGTGGATGGTTTGCATACCATTCAAACGATTCACATGCAGGATGGTGGGGTCCGGTGGAATATCGTCCAATCTATCATCCCGCCACGAAACCGGTCTATCGTGAAGGAAATCATCCAGCGTACCGGCAGATAGTATCAAGCGCACCTGCCGTGAGATCGCCGAAGGATGTAAGACGGACTTCCGGTGTGATTCGCTCCGCAACTCTTTATGATAATAGATCATCCGGTGTAAGACGCCCGGTCGCGATTGCAACCCCAAGACCTTCAAGGGAAGTTGCGAGAACAACACCGACAGAGCCACGTCAACCCGAAGCTCGTCCGATAGCTAGACCGATAACTCCTACTGTTCCGCAACCTGAGCCGCAACCGGTTCCAAGAACCGAAACGCCAACAGTACCTCGTCAATCCGAAGCTAGTCCGATAACCAGGCCTGTGACTCCTACTGTTCCACAACCCGAACGGCGGATCATTGTGACTCGTTCATCAATAAAAGAAAATAATGTCTATGCAGCTCCGAACGGCAACATTATGCGTAGCACTCCTCAAGGTTGGCAGCAACGTGATCAGAATACCTGGAAGAAAGCTGGCGAGACACCGGCGAAACAAGCAATAGTCCGTGATAGCAATGTGCGTCAGCGTGCAACCGAACGTTCATCGAGTCCTAGGACTTCAGCCCCTGCGCCTAAACGCAGCTCGGACGAAAAAGAAAAAAAGCGTTGAAGCAAGAAAGCATATGTTTGTAGGGACGTTCAGCTGAACGTCCCTACTGAGATAATACCAATTGTCAAATCACTTCATGCCCACAGTATTAGTCCCTCGCGGAATGGATTGTCAATGTCCGGATGTTTAGGTAGTACGCGTACAGTGTGCCCCATCCGTCCGCTGGTTTCAAGTTTGATGATTCCGGTAAACTCATACACACCATCAGTTGTTTTTTTGCTGAACTGCATGGGCAATGTTTTGGGTGAATCAATATCACCTTTTGCGTCGAGCGGCCCAAAAAACATTTCCACAGATACATCCTCTGTTTTGAGTTTGCCTAAGTCCAGCTGAGCGTGAACAATACATTCATCGCCGACTTTAAAGCCGTCGTGTTTATCTATCTTGATATCGAGAATTTTGAGTGTGTTCCAATTGTTACGGAGGTTTTGTTTCCAAGTAGCGAGTTGCTTTGCTCGCTCAAGTCTGTTTTCAGAAAGAACTTCTGCACGCTGAAGAGCCGGCAGGTACATTTCCATTGCATACTGGCGCACCATCCGATTGGTGTTGTACTCTGGTCCAATGGCGCGCATAGCGCTTTTCATCTTGCTGATCCACGGGCGAGGCAGGTAATCTGCTGTTCTGGTATAGAACAATGGAACGATTTCTTTTTCGAGAAGATCGAAAAGCGCATTCGATTCCACTTCGTTTTGGTAATCTTCATTGCGATATTCTTCTCCGCGGCCGATTGCCCAGCCAGTGTCAGAGTTGCATGCCT
>JBEKLV010000154.1:0-9424 GCA_050008835.1 Bacteroidota bacterium
GAGTGGAATTAGTCCACCATCGGGATAATTTTTGGGTTCCAGCAATCCATTATAACCGTCGCGAATACCGTAACATTCCCATCCACGATTAATGGCAGAAACAACTGCTGCACGAATGACTGCATTCAGACCCGGCGCGTCGCCGCCACCTGTGTTAATTGCTATACGTTTGATTGTGTGATGTTTCATTGTGCATTCCTTTCTTGCAAAAGAAAGCAATTCTAGAGCGTGGTTTCTATGAGGATAAAGAAAAAGACTCTTCTTTGAAGAAATTAACTATTGCAGAGAGCAATAGCAATACCTGATATACACGGGAAATGTTTGGATGAGAGAATATAAAGACGGAGTCCGCTTAATAAGTGGACTCCATCTTGAGAAAGGATTACTTGTTCAATTCCAAATTCAACGTGATGATCACATCTTGTCCAACCATTAAACCGCCTGTTTCCAGGGTTTTGCTCCACTTTAAATTGTAGTCAAATCGGTTAATCGTTGTAGTGGCTTTCCATGCAGAAAGTACACCGCGATCAGTTTTAAGTGTACCATTGAGTACCGCATCAAAAGTCACATTTTTCGTCACATCACGAATTGTTAGATCGCCGGTGATTTTATATTTATTATCGCCTAGCTTCTCAAACGATGTACTCTTGAAATTTATTTCCGGAAATTTCTCGGCATTAAAAAAATCGTCAGATTTTAGATGGCCATCCCGCATTGTATTATCTGTGCTCAGGCTGCCAACCTTGATGGTGCTTTGGACTTCTGCATCTGAGAAATCATCCTTTCCGGATTTCAGATTGATGGTGTAATCCTTGAAGCTTCCAGTTACCTCAGAAATAACCATATGCCTCACCGTGAATGTGATGCTTGAATGGACTTTATCTAACTTCCATTCGGATTGCGCCGATGCAAACATAGTGGCGGCAAAGATAGCAAGAAAAACAATTGTTATTCTTTTCATGATAGTATCTCCTTATTGATGAATGATTTTATTATACCACTCTGTATTATGAACTGGAAAATTAATTCATAGAAAAATGCATTTGTGCATGAACCGGGCTGTTATGGAACATCAGCTCAATAACATCATAACGCATAAATTTGAACAACGGCATCATTCTAGCGTTTTCTCTACCGCCTCTAAGGAAGTCGCAAGCAGTGTTACCCAAAGCGTTCCTCGGTCGGCAGATAAACTATAGCTCGTGATTATTCCTTTTTCCATTAGACGATTAATTTGCACACGCTGGTTAGGAAGCAGATCGACAAATTCTTCGTTAAACGTTGTTATGAACCGGATAATGATCATATACTCATTCATAAGAGAATGCCTATTTTAAGAGAATCGCTAATAGTTTTCATTTGCCCTTCTTGATATTATACAAATGTGTGTTCCAATAGAATTAATACAGCGCCAAGTAACGCAATATTTTTAGTAAAATTGATCATCTCACCCATCTTTGCTATTGGATCTTGAATCTTCCAAAAAGCGTGCATTATAAATGTGACCGGAACAAGAAAGAGCGCCAAAGCGATAAGACCAAAACCTGGAAATATATCAAAGAGCACGCTCAATCCGCCTACAATCAGTAAAACCCCAGAGAATGCTACAGATAATTTTGGCATAGGCGCACCTTTAGACTTCGCGTATCCGGACATCATATCAAGCATTTTGAAGTGATTGAATCCGTTATAAGCAAAATATCCGCCAAATAATATTCTACCGAGATAGAGCAAGGTTGTTTCCATTTAATTTCTCCTTTTATCGTACCGATTGTAAATAATTATTAAGTACTAGCGATGTTAACAATATTGTTTTTTGCTAAACATTTCTATTTTCTAATTTGCGATAAGCGAGTGCTAGTGTCGCTTCAATTAACTGTCGAAGCTGTTGTTCTATTTTCTTGTCGGCAAGTGATCCGTCTGACAGAAATGCCTCACTGGCAGAACGAATAAACACTTGTGGTTGTGGAACAAGTTCAACATTTAGTGATGCAAGGACTTGCCGCAAGTGAAGCTGTGCTCTTAACGTTCCGAATAACCCTGTCGATGTGCCGAATATCGCGGCTGTCTTTCTTCTTCAATACACCGGGAATCGAATGGTTATATTCGGGCGTTGCTATCAGTATTACATCTGCCGAAGCTATTGAATCTTTCAATTTCTTTACTGATTCCGGAAATCCATTTGTTCTTAAATCTGCATCAAACAGCGGAAGGTTGAGCGTTTTCAGATCTAAATCTATTACATTTACATTCCATTCAGACACAATCTGCTTTGCTATCCGCAGCACTTTCCGATTAAAAGATTCTGATCTCAGGCTACCGGCGAGTGCTAGAATATTTAATGTTTTGATTGCCAATTCTTATTCTCTGTGTGTTATTGAGAACAGCAAACCTATTCACCTAGTATTAAATCTGTAATAAATAATTAAAAATATTTAGCGCACTTCTTGCAGATTGGTACCAAGCTTCTTCAAAAGAAGGCTGAGTTCTGCTTGTTCGGATTCTGAAAGCACTGAAGCAAGTTTTACAATGTATTGCGCATGCTTTAAAAATATTTTCTCAAAAAGGCGCTTGCCTTTCGGTGTTAATTTCACATAAAAAGCACGGTGGTCTTCACTATTAATCAAACGCTCTACAAGTCCATCTTTTTCCAAATTATCTACTACAACCGTCATATTGCCGCCGCTGACGAGGTGTTTTTTAGTCAGATCACCGATGAGCATTGTGCCAAGATGACCGAGACATTCTATCACGCCAAACTGTGCAGAAGTTAATCCGAACGAACGAATATTTGCAGCTGTTAGATGGCTGAATGTATCATGGGCCCGCACTAATTTTACCCACATTGAAAGTGCTAGGTCGACTTTATTGCCATATTGCTTTGTAGTTTTCATATGTTATCCTTTTAAGTTCAAAGTATTCAACAGAAAGATAGTATGGATAGTTCCCAGAATTAAGAGAAAAAATGTTACGGGAGAAAAAAGATGGTATTGGTTGAACTTGTAGTGGTGATGCATGAATCGCCACTAGGAATTTAATTTATCGACTTTATCGCTTTTGTTATCCTAACTATCTAATTTCACGTCAATAATCGGCACATCCCAATGACCAACTAATATTTCGAACCGTCGCTGTTCTTCCTTTTTAAACATTTCCTGGTCTTTAAATAGCTGCCTGCTAATTTCGTCTTCATCAAATCCATCGTCAGTTGCGTGTACGTTTTTCCAAACAAGAGTGACTCTGTAATCCCATCTGCCATCTTCGGTTGCATGGAGACGTGGGCGGGTTGCCGAAATTTGAAGAAGTCTTCCTAACTCTACCTGCTTTTTTAGAATTGGATAATGGTTCTTTTTAAACAAGCGAATAAACTCCTCGGCATGTCCCCACTTAGTCTTGTAGTAATATTCAATTGTATACGGTCTGTCTTGTTGTGTCATTGTCGCTCTCCAAATTATTTATGGAATAAAACTGAAATTACCTTTAGCGATTCTATTTTTATTTCGATAAAAAAGACTTCTAAATAATCTAGAAGGCTATATACTTTCTTTTTATTTTCTAATTGCACGATCAATTGCGTTCCGGACTGCATTGACATCCGCGGGTAGAAGTATTGGCGGATTCGGATAAAGCGAATTCACATCAGATAGTGTTTTCTCATGATAGTCCACTTTGAATTGCGAGAACTTCAATCCGTGTGCTGTGGATACAACTACTACGCGGTTTTTCTTCTTGATAACCTTGCGTGCAATCAATTTTGAGAGCACAGCGAGCGCAACACCTGTTTGCGGACAAGTGAACAGTCCTGCACGGTCGGCGCAGGCAGATGCATTTGCTAATTCATCTTCCGTTGCCTGTTCTACAATGCCATCAAACTGTCGCAATACTTTCACGGCCCGTTCATAACTCACCGGTGCGCCAATTTGAATGGCAGAGGCAAGTGTCTTTTTTGCCTCGACAGGTTTATATTCTTTATATCCGTTCAGAAAGCTTAGATAGAGCGGATTTGCATTGAATGCTTGTGCGCACGCAATACGCGGAAGTTTTTTAATCAGTCCGAGATCGCGCATCATCAACAGACCTTTGCCTAGCGCGCTAACGTTGCCAAGGTTTCCAGCGGGGATAACAATCCAATCCGGCACTTCCCAATCGAACTGCTGAACGATCTCAACACCGACCGTTTTCTGTCCCTCCATCCGCAAGGAATTCATCGAGTTGGCAAGATAAATAGAATTATCTGCGGTGATTTCCTGTACAATACGCATACATCCATCAAAATCAGTATCGAGTGAGAGCACTGTTGCACCATTGGCAATGGGTTGTACTAATTGTGCTGTGGAAACTTTTCCCTTTGGTAAAAAGACAATTGTTGGAATTCCCGCCGCCGCGCCGTATGCAGAAAGCGCTGCAGAAGTATCGCCAGTAGAAGCACACGCTACAGCGCGAATCGGTTTTCCGTCAGCAATCATTTGTTTTACAACAGATATGAGCACCGTCATTCCAAGATCTTTGAACGAACCTGTATGACTGTTGCCGCAAAGCTTTACCCATAAATCCGGAACACCTATATCTTTACCTAATCGTTCCGCCCAAAAACAATTCGTATGCCCTTCGTACATCGAAACAACATTCTCGTTATCAATGTCCGGACATACCCATTCTTTCTTTCCCCACACGCCACTTGCGTAGGGCCACTTGTTTGTCCGTGTCCGATCATCAAACAACTTTTTCCATGATGCTGCAGTTCGGTGTTTGAGTGCTTTCATATTGTGCTCAATATCAAGCAAACCGCCGCAATTCTCGCATCGATAGATTACATCATAAATAGAATATCGTTTGCCGCATCCTCTAATACATTCTAACCAGCTACGCTGCATATATTTCTTCTCCATTTGATACCAAGCTATTCGTAAAAAACATTATAGCCAAATTGTTACAATACTGACAATCATCAGAGAAAACATCGTATATCCCAACATTTGACTTGCCTTCTCCGATTTGATAATCTTAGCAATTACATCGCCCATCTTGAGCCAAATAATCATACAAGGAAATCCAACCAAACCGAAACTTATCGCATAGACGAAGACATTTAGATGAATGTTATTGGATCGCGGTAAAAACGCGCTTGCTCCACTGATTGCCATGATCCATGCTTTCAGGTTAACAAATTGCATGGAAAACGCTTGACCAAATCCAATAGCTGCTTTTTTATCTGGTTTTACCTCTACACTGAGTTTTCTCAATACGAATGCAAGATAAAGCATCCACAATGATCCGATAATTTTTAATACCAATCCCGCCATTGGATTGCTCGTGATTATTTTCGCAATGCCATATCCGGCCAAGCAGAGCATTAGAAAGAAACCGAGAAAAATACCGAGTATAACGTTTCTCGAATCATTGAGACCATATGCTTTTCCATAGGAAAGGAGCATCAGGTTGTTCGGACCCGGAGTAATTGACATTAAAGATGCATAAATAAGATAACCGAATAAATTAAAACTCATGGTATGTACTTTATTTCAGAAAAGACCCCATTAATTCATATCCGTTATTGATTTTAATACCAGTCTTGGCGGCATTCTTTTCGCCAAGAGGCAGATGCGCCTCACTACTGATTCCATCACCCATCATCGCAAAGGGCACCGCCTCACCCGTGTGTCCCCGGGTTGATACAGGTGTGGGGTGGTCGGGCATCACAAGCACTCGCCAGCTATTGTATTTCTTAAGTTCTTTTATCACCGGTCCAACAATGTGTTTATCAATTTCTTCTAAAGCTTTCTTCTTTATATCTGCTTGTCCGGCATGACCAGCTTCATCTGTCGCTTCCACATGTACAAGCACGATATCATATTCTTTTATCGCTTCAATTGCTGCCAGTCCCTTTGCACGATAATCGGTATCGAAATATCCTGTTGCACCTTCAACTTTTATAAAATCAAATCCGATGAGATATGCCAATCCTTTAACAAGATCAACTGCTGTGATTGCCGCCCCATTTAGACCATATTTTTCCTTGAATGCTTCCATCCGTGCTTTTTTTCCATGTCCCCAGAGCCAGATAGAACTTGCCTCATTCTTTTTGAGATTCCTGCGGGTAAGATTAACTTCGTGATCCTTAAAAAGATTTTCACTTTTTTTAATCAATTCAACAAGGACTTCAGAATTTTTCCCGCGCGGGAGCAAATCTTCGATCTTCTTTCCAATATGATCATGCGGTGGTTGAAGCTGGAGATCTGAAAAGTCATAACCATTGACAATCATAAGATGTCTATAACCTACACCCGGATAAAACCGGATTCGATCATTACCAAATTCCTTATTCAGATCATCTATAAACTTTTTGCCTTCTTCGCTGGAGATGTTGCCAGAACTATGATCAACCATTTTACCGCCAGCGGTTGTCACAAGGTTGCAGCGAAATATCCAATCGTTTTCGGTGACATCGATTCCTTGTGCAACGGCTTCGATCGGCGCCCTGCCTGTATAATATTTCACCGGATTATAACCAAGCAATGCCATCATTGCTAAATCGCTGCCGGGTTGAAGTGTAGGAGGTACTGTCTGGCATAGTCCCTGTCTTCCATTCAAAGCTATAAAATCAATATTAGGTTTTTCAGCAGCTTCAAAAATAGTTTTACCACCAAACACTTGTAACGGTCTATCGGCTGCTCCATCAGGCACAACTATGATATACTTTCTGCTCAATGATATGTTCCTTTATTCGATTGTACTATTGAGGTAAATAATGAAGCAATTTTAGGAGATCAGAAAATACTCCCATAGCGGTAACATCCGCACCTGCACCGGGACCTTGCACAACTAACGGTGTCTTTGAATATCGTTGTGTTATAAACGCAATAATGTTATCGCTTCCTTTGGTGGAAGCAAGCATGTGATTTGCTGGAACCTCCGTTACACCGGCATGCGCCTTATCACCTTGCAAGACTCCAACATATCGAAGGACACAGCCATGTACGCGAGCTTTATCATAACGGCGCTTCATGGCACCATCATACTTTGCATAGCGTTGAAAGAACTCGCTCGAGAATTTTCCACCTTGTAGGGGCTTCGGAACAAGATTCTCAACTTTGATATCGCGCATATCCATCTTCAAACCTATTTGACGTGCAAGAATTAAAAGTTTCCTTGCGACATCGCCGCCCATCAAATCTTCGCGTGGATCCGGCTCTGTATAACCGAGATCGAGCGCCTCTTTTACAAGCACACTGAATGGCCGTGTACTGTCATAATAATTAAAGAGGTGACTTAGTGTTCCGGAAAACATTCCTTCTATTTTCACAATTTGATCTCCGCTCGCAATCAAATCCTGAAGTGTGGAGATAATCGGCAAGCCGGCACCGACATTTGTTTCATAGAGAAAATATTTCTGTCGGTTCTTCATAAGTTCTGTCAATTGTTTATACCGCTGCCATGGAAGAACATTCGCTCTTTTGTTCGGGGTAATAATGTGCATATTTAATTTCACAAAGTCTTCGTACATATTGACAATTTCCGGACTCGCAGTGCAATCCACAAGAACAGCGTTCGTCAAATGAAGCGCTGCAATTTGCTGCAACAATTCTGGATATTTCATCTTCTTAGGAGCGCTATCAAGAAGTTCTTTCCATCTTTTCAGATCGATCCCTTTTGAAGAGAAGACAGCTTTTCCGATATCATAAATCCCGCACACACGAACATCAAATCCTTCCGAACGAAGATAAGAATGTTGCTGCTGGATCTGCTTGAGGAAAGTGCCACCAATATTTCCGGGGCCAATCAAAACTACTCCTAGTTTTTTCATTGGTTCGAAGAATGCCTCGTGGATGACATTAAGCGCACGAAGTTTCTGTGCTTCATCAATAACAAAAGAGATATTACGTTCCGATGCTCCTTGAGCGATTGCTGAAATATTGACACTGTTCCGTCCAAGCGCCTGAAAAACTTTTCCTGATACACCCGGTGTCCCCTTCATGCCATCGCCGACAATAGCAACAATCGTCTGACGGGGTTTTTCATCCAATGACGTTAGCTTGGATTGAAGCTCAAAATGAAATTCTTGATGCACCGCTTTTTTCGCTGCGAGTGAATCCGACGTACTGATAGCAAAGCAAATAGTATGCTCAGATGATGCCTGGGAAATTAAAATGACATTTACTCTGTGAGATGCAAGCGCACGAAATAATCGTTCTGCGATTCCGGGAACTCCCACCATACTCATGCCGCGTAAGGTAAGAAGTGTGCAATCGTCAACCGAAGTGATTCCTTTAGCTACTCCTTCCCAGCGATTTACGTGATGCGAGATGTGTGTGCCTGATGCCGCAGGATTCAATGTATTCTTGATGTCAATAGGAATATGTTTTGCTACAGCGGGAGCAATAGTTGATGCATGGAGTACTTTTGCACCGAAATAGGAAAGCTCCATTGCTTCTTCATACGACATCTGCGGCACAACGAATGCAGCTGGAACAGAGCGCGGATCCGCACTTAAAATTCCATCAACATCTGTCCAAATTTCTATTAACGACGCATCCAGCACAGCACCGAAAATTGCTGCAGAATAATCTGATCCATTTCTTCCAATGGTTGTGGTAAGGCCGTCATCGGTTGAACCGATGAATCCGGTAACAACTGGAATAAGCCGCTTGCTGGAATGCTCAAAGAGTTTTTTAAAATATGCCTTGATTGCACGATTGGTTTTATCAAATTGAACGATAGCATGCATGAACTGATCATCAGTCTTTACTATCTCGCGTGAATCGACGAAGCACGATGGCTGTGATTGCTGTAGAAATGAAGCAATAATTAATGCCGAGAGCCGTTCGCCAAAACTTGCTGCCAAATCAAGCGCGCGCGGAGAACTATGGCGAAGTAAATAGATCCCTTGAAGAACATCGTAAAGTTCTATAAACATCGTTTGGAGATTTGCCACAATATGCTTCGGCGGACGATTGCCATGTAGAACCCTCAACGCTGTGGAATGACGTTGAACAAGTGCTTTATATATTGACTGAAACTTTGTGTCGCCCACTTCAGCCAAACGCGCACATTCTAATAGTTGATTTGTGACTCCTTGAAATGCGGAGACAATGACAACTACGCGCTCCTTCCTAGCGGCACTGAGAACGATGGAAGCAACTTCACGAATCCGTTCTGGGCCGGCAACTGATGATCCACCAAACTTCAATATTTTCTTTATGCGCATATGGTTTCTCTATCGTTTAAAGATTTGAATGTATAGTTTTGTTCTGCAATGTATTTGCCAATTGAAGCATGTCTTCCATCACGCCGGCGGCCTTGATTTCAGGACCCGCACCAGGCCCAGAGATAACAAGCGGCATTTCTTGATAGCGATGCGTGAATATTGCGACAGAATTTGCCGGACCGCTTTTTGAGCCTATGTGGCCATCTTTCGCAACCGATG
>JBEKLV010000155.1:0-7375 GCA_050008835.1 Bacteroidota bacterium
GAAGCTGGACAGGAAAATATATGCGGTTCATTTGTTCTGAAATAATTTCGCTTAATGATTTTTCCGGGCGATCCGTTCCAACAATTGTTAATTCATTTCCGGGGCTGAATGCCGGTTTGAAAAAGGGAAACCCCTGAATATGATCCCAATGCGGATGCGAAATGAAAAGATGCGCTTTGACAGATTCGCCATTATTAATCAAATAGTCACCGAAACCTCGGATGCCCGTACCTGCATCAAAAATAATTAACCGATCATCATCGAGACGAAGTTCCAGGCATGGTGTATTTCCACCATAGCGAACCGTTTGTTTGCCAGGAGTTGGAATTGAACCGCGAACACCCCAAAATGTGAGTTTCATATCATTTCTCTTCGGTTGTTCATAATTTGTATGCTTGAACATAGTCAATATAGTTCGTTGCTGACTGACGTATAAATTGCTTTTCTTCTTCCGTCAAGGCGCGTTTTACTTTAGCAGGAATCCCCGCAGCAAGCATTCCCTCCGGAACATCAAATCCTTCCAGCACAATCGCTCCAGCTGCTATCATGGAATATTGATGAACATGCGCCCTATCCAACACAATAGCGCCCATTCCGATCAAACAATAATCGTCAATTGTACATCCATGTAAAACTGCACTATGTCCGATAGTGACATTCGAGCCGATATTCAATGGCGCTGTTTTCGACGTAACATGTAAAACTGAATTGTCTTGAATATTTGTGCGCGAACCAATATGGATAAAATTTATATCGGCGCGAATTACAACATTAAACCAGACGCCGCTGAGTTCTTCAATTTTCACATCGCCAATAATTTTTGCACCATCCGCTACAAATACCGATGCATGCAGCGCCGGTATTCTATCTTTATATGGAATTATTCCTGTCATTTTTATTTTACGGCTTTTGGCGGTATCCAATTATCTCGTTTCCAGTTTTTGAGTTCCACTTTTATACTTCCCAAAATTACCTTCAGCCTTGCTGTAATTGGAATGCCCGCAACATCGTTACTGAAAACTCCTTTGAATCCACCCGTTAAACCGAATACCCCAACAAAGTTTGCCACTCCATTTAACTTCATAACATCTATCGGATAATTAACTGCATCAATTTCTTCGTCTAAATGCTCGACACTAAAATCGATACTAGTGGCTACTTCATTTGTATCAACGAATGTTGGAATTTTTGTTTGTCTTTTCTCGCAAGTGTGCGCGCGTGCATAATAGAAAAGCGATAATCCATCTTGGCAATTATTAGTGATATTGATAATTCGTTCGCCGGTCTTTTTATATTCACCCGTTCTTAGTTTTTCTCCCCATTCGTAGAACATTTTATGCATTTCGTAATCGAAGTGCATTTTTCGATATGTTATTATTTTATCTGTGCTGTCTTCACTTAACCAATCATAAGTAAATGCATCCTGATCCATTTCAGTGTAAAATCGGATATGTAGATTAACCAACCAGCTTAACGATGGATTGGAATCCATTATTGAATAAGCGTAATAAATTACTCTTCCGTTTCGTTCTTCCTTATCAGTCACTTTAAAATGAATCGTTCCAATATTGAAGAAAGAATAGTGAACGCTATATTCTAACTCCTCGCCAACTTGCAGCATTCCTTCATTCTGCTGCACTGGCTTTGAATCCTGATTTGAAGATCGAGAGATAAATTTTTCAGTCTGCAGAGTGGAACCCACAGCCATCTGTAAAGAAAATATCAACACGATGACTATTGGAATAAATAACCGCACTTTTTACATTCTCCTAAATTGCTATTTAATTCAATTTGGCAATTTTTTCTGCCTCTGGAAAAAGAGTTAATGCTTTCTGAATTTGATTATCAACACCCACCATTACACCAATGTATCCTTCTAAACCGAAGATCATATATGCAATTTGCGCTTTTAGGTGCGCCTTTAGGAAATCGAGATCCTTTGAATATTCTTTTTCATCGATTTTGACTTCCTTGGTCTCGATGAACTTTCTAAAATCTGCCATGAGTTCGTTCGAGATAATGTATTGGGATTTATAATTCTCATAATTCTTGCCGTACTTCGCTCGAAGAACAAACCCCGGACCTTCCATATAATTTTTACAGAAATCATAAAAAAGATTCCGCCGCCATACAGTTTGTACTAACCCGGTAACTTTCTCAGATTTGACAACATAGTCAGGAGTGATGCCGCCACCGCCAAGCACTGTGCGACCGCCGCCGGTTTTAAAAATAGGAATAGTTGTATCTGGTTTTGCGTTATGAGCTTGTTCGAGGCTGTCACCTTCTTGCCCGTTATGTTGGGATTCTTTTGCTGACTTTGCATCATTCTTATGTTCAAGATTATCGCCTTCTTGTTCATCACGCTGGAACGCTTCCAATTGGTATTCGTCTTTGTCTTTTCCTTGATACGATCGCTGAATCAACCGCCCACTTGGTGTATAATACCTTGCTATGGTTAATCGAAATGCCGAGCCATCCCGTAATTCTAACTGTCGCTGTACTAATCCTTTACCAAATGACGTTTCACCGACAATCAATCCACGATCCCAATCTTGAATTGCACCGGCTACGATTTCACTCGCGCTTGCCGATGCATTATTTATAAGAACAATAAGCGGTAGTTTTTCGTAAGCATCTCCGCTTTTTGCAGTGTAAGATTCCTCAAACTCCGGTTTTCGTGATTTTGTATAAACGATTCTATGCGGTTTATCGACTGGCCCGGCATCGAGAAATTGATCTGCCATACGAACTGCTTCTTCTAAATATCCTCCGCCATTATCACGCAAATCCAAAATCAGCTTGCTCATGCCTTCAGTTTTAAGTTTTTGTAATGCTTTCTCCATTTCCGTATGCGTCGTTTCTTTAAATTGATTCACGCGGATGTAACCGATATCTTTGGTAATCATTAGTGTTGCATCGACACTTGTAATAGCGATTTCATCACGTATGATGACAAACTCAAGAATTTCTTTAACGCTTGGACGAACTATGGAGATTTTTACTCTGGTTCCTTTCGGTCCACGAAGCGTATGCAATACTTGCAGGTCTGTCCATTTAATAGACGACGTATCGTTAATTTTAACGATACGGTCGTTGGAAAGCACTCCCATTCTTGCTGATGGTCCGCCTACAACAGGTTCTACTACTGTAATAGTGTCATTTAATATACGAAATTCAATTCCGACTCCTTCAAATTTGCCCTTGAAGTCCTCCTTCACTTTTTCAAGTTGTTTGGGCGGAATATAGACTGAATGCGGGTCAAGCGTGTTGAGCATCCCAACTATCGCTGCTTCTGTCAGCTTTCCGGTATCGACATCATCAACATATGACTTCTCCACAGCGCTTAGAACATCGCCATATTTTTTAATCTGTTCGTAAATATTATCGGCAGAAATTAAATTATTTATTTCCATTCCGGCAAAAATGCTAACGAGGACCAGCGCCGCAGTTGTTACTAAAGAAAACCTCTTTTTCATTACACTCTTCCTTATTAATAGCAGCATTGCATCTTGAATATATTTTCTTTGATTCGTCATTTTAGACGTTCATCCAATTACTATGATAAGGTACGTGAAATCAGCGCAAAATCAAAGACGGTCTAAACCGTAGTTCTTTCTAAAATACGAATACGTTTCCTAAGAGTTACTGGATTGTTAACAATTCTTTTAGATATGAGTTCCAAAGAAACTGAACGCGGTTGTATGAAATGTAAAATAATAGAGCCTTCCTTGTCTTTCATCGTGCATTTTTTTCTTACAAGCATTACTCTGGTTTCATTTGAGGAAAGAATATGACATCCCTTATTGAGTCTTGATTCGTCATCAACATATTCAATCGATCAATACCAATGCCTAGACCGGTTGTCGGCGGCATGCCGTATTCAAGTGCCCGAAGAAAATCTTCATCAAGCACCTGCGCCTCCTCATCTCCACGGGCACGAAGTTTCATTTGTTCTTCAAATCGAGCTCGCTGATCAATTGGGTCATTTAGTTCCGAAAACGCATTGCATAATTCCTTGCCATTGACAATTGCTTCGAAGCGCTCGACTAATCCAGGCTCTGACCTGTGTTTTTTTGCAAGCGGCGACATTTCAAGCGGATAATCCGTAATGAATGTCGGTTGAATTAAATGCGGCTCAACTCTCTCACTAAAAATTTCATCAATGATACCGCCAGCACCAATGCTTGGTTCTACTTCAATGTGAAGCTCTTTCGCAACAGTCCGTAGTTCATCCTCATTCTTTTTTCTTAAATCTTTATCGGTGTATTCTTTAATGGCATCGAACATTGTAATTCGTTTCCAGGGTGGAGTAAAATTAATTTCATGATTTCCTAATTTCACAGTAGGCACTCTATTGAGTGCAATTGCTATGTTTGAGACAAGTTCTTCCACTAAATTCATCATCCATCGGTAGTCGTGGTACGCAACATAGAGCTCCAACATTGTAAACTCCGGATTATGCGTTTTATCCATTCCTTCGTTGCGGAAGTCTTTAGAAATTTCATATACACCATCATAGCCACCGACAATTAATCGCTTCAGATAAAGTTCGTCTGCGATGCGCATATAAAGTTTCATATCCATCGCATTATGATGCGTGATAAATGGTCTAGCTGATGCACCACCATAAATTGGTTGGAGTACAGGCGTCTCCACTTCCAAATATCCACGCTCATCTAAGAATTTCCGAATTGCGCTAATCATCGTTGAGCGCTTTATAAAAACTTGTCGTACATCCTGATTAACAACAAGATCAAGATACCTTTGACGATAACGTAACTCTTTATCGGAAAATGGATCATAGATGGTTTTGTTTCCTTTCTCATCCACTTTTTCTTTGGCAATGGGAAGCGGTCTCAACGATTTTGAAAGAAGAATAAGTTCTGACCCGTGAATAGAAACTTCTCCCATCTTTGTTCGAAAAACAAAGCCTTTAACACCAATGATGTCGCCAATATCCATTAACTTAAAAGCATCGTAAGATATACCGATATCATCACGTCGTAAATAAATTTGGATTCGTCCTTGCGAATCTTGAATATGGCAAAACGAGGCTTTGCCCATCCGGCGGATAGACATAATTCGACCAGCAATTGATACCGTGCGCTTTGGTGCATCGTCCTTAAAATGATTAATGATTTCCTTAGAAAATGCATCTCGTATAAATTCATATGGATATGGATTTATGCCAAGCTTCGTCAGTTGTTGTAATTCTTCTTGCCGACGCAGCATAAGAACATTAATATCTTCATGTTCTAGTTCAATAGAATGAGGTTTTTTATCTTCAGTCATAATCAGTTCCGATAAACAAAAGTGTCCAGTTTAAATTAATATCTTCTCCCATTATAGAAGATTAAGCCGATCTGGATTGTATCGCCCGTACAATGCAGTTAATTCATAGAGCCGGTCTGCAGGTGCGGGTCCAACTTGTTCCCATGTGAAACGCCATTCCCAATTTCCTTCAATAGTGCCTGGAAAATTCATTCTTCCTTCACTTCCAAGTCCGATTACATCTTGAAATGGAATCACTGCCATATCCGCTGAAGATTGCAAAGCTAGCTTGATCAAATCCCAATTAATTTCATGTCCATCTGTTTTGCAATAACGTCGTACGAAATCTCGCTCGTGCTCCGTCGCTTTTTCATACCAGCCACAAGTTGTATCATTATCATGCGTGCCAGTATAAACCACACAGTTCTTTTCATATTGGTGTGGAAGAAAAGCATTTTCCGGGCCATCAGCAAATGCGAACTGCAAAACTTTCATTCCAGGAAAATGTAATTTTTCACGAAGTGCATTCACTTCTGGCGTCATAATTCCAAGATCTTCGGCAATAATCGGCAGTGTACCAAGTTCCGCTTTCACAGTTTTGAAAAAATCTAGACCCGGTGCCTTTATCCATCGACCGATTTTCGCTGTCTCTTCTTTCTCCGGAATTTCCCAATACGACTCAAATCCTCGAAAGTGATCAATACGAAGAATATCGAACATCTCAAACGTTCTACGAAACCGATGAATCCACCATCTATAGTCGTCCTGTTTCATTATATCCCAACGATATAATGGGTTACCCCATCGTTGTCCCGTTTCACTAAAATAATCCGGTGGAACACCGGCAATAACATTAGGCACACCATTTTCATCTAAATCGAACATTTCTGGATGTGACCAGACGTCAGCGCTGTGTTGTGAAACGAAAATTGGAATATCTCCAACAAGTTTGATGTCATGTGCTTGCGCATACGACTTTAATTTTTTCCATTGACGATCAAAGCACCATTGTGCAAATTTATATAACTCTACGTGCTCCCGCAATTCTTGTGATGCTTTCTTCAAAGCATTTGAATCGCGTTTTGCTATATCATGATCCCAATTAGTCCACTCTTCGCCATCATATTTATAATTCAATGCTTGAAAGAGCGCATAATCATCCAACCATGATTGTTCAGTTGAACAATACGTTTTATATTGTTTTTGACTTTCTAAATTCCCTTGCTTAAAAAACCCTTCAGATGCCATCTGAAGTATGTTTATTCGATATGGTATAACTTCTAAATAATTAATACAATTACGTGACTTATCTTGAGTATAATCAAGTTCGTTTTTCGTTAACCAGCCGCAGTCGACTAATTCATATAAATCTATAAGAATTGGATTACCTGCAAATGCTGAAAAAGACATATAAGGAGAATTCGCCAGGCCAATTGGACCCATTGGGAGCATTTGCCAAAGCGATTGACCTGCCTTTGACAACCAATCGATAAAGTGATAAGATGATGCGCCGAGGTCTCCAGAACCAAAAGGACCTGGTAATGATGTTGGATGCAAAAGAATTCCGCTATTACGAGTAAATCTCATCGATCTCTTTTCTGCTTGTAGAGCCGGCAAGTTTTTTCAAGTAGTTGACTTCGCTTCGATTCAAAAATCGCCAATTTCCACGAGGAAGTCCAAGCGGTGTAAGTCCAGCAAAAGACACACGGTCGAGTTGCCGAACATCATACCCAATGACCTCAAATATTCTTCGGATCTCACGGTTTCTTCCTTCATGCAAAGCAAGAAGTATTTTTTTTCGCTTAGAACCATCAATAATTTCAGCAGATTGTACTTTTGCTAAACCGTCTTCGAGCCGGACACCTTTTCGCAGTTTCCTCAAATCTTCATCACTAACTTGACGATCGAGCGTAACACGGTATAATTTTTCAATTTCAAATTTTGGGTGGATTAACGCATTTGCCAGATCGCCATCATTCGTAAAGAGCAGAACACCTGTTGTATTTCTATCTAATCTTCCGACAGGATAAATGCGTTGTTTGACATGGACATACTTCATAACGGTGGTGCGCCCCTTTTCGTCACTCATCGTCGTAATAGTATC
>JBEKLV010000156.1:0-7254 GCA_050008835.1 Bacteroidota bacterium
CTTCCTCAATCCTCTTATTTTGAAAGTTGATATTCTATCCGTGCAGCGCGAACACGCACATTCAGGAGCCACACAAATAATAAACTGAAACCAATTATTCCTATGAAAAATACGAAGCGCATATTTGGCGGCATGTGAAGCTGTGCCACCGGTGTCGAACCCGCCGAATCACCCTTTGCACCCGGATGTAACCCACCAACAATGCGCGGCATAATGAAAATAAAAAACGGAGCTGTTAATCCCGCAAGAATTGAATAAACTGCAGAGAGACGAGCGCGAACTTCATCTGAACCTATTGCTGAACGAAGTGCGAAGTACGCTCCATAAATGAGTAGAAGAATAAAGATGGATGTCTCACGCGGATCCCAATTCCAGAAGGAACCCCAGTTGAACTTAGCCCAAATAGAACCGGCTACGGTGGCAAGTATGCAGAACATCATACCAAGTCCTGCTGAAGAAACTGACTTAATATCGTAATCGAAATCTTTCGTTCGCAGATATCGAAATCCATAATACAATGCTGATAAAAATCCGAGCACCGACGTCCATGCTATCGGCACGTGAAAGAAAATATTTCGTGCTTTATCTTCGAGACCGGGAATTATTGGA
This sequence comes from Bacteroidota bacterium, assembly GCA_050008835.1. Taxonomy (GTDB): domain Bacteria; phylum Bacteroidota; class Ignavibacteria; order UBA10030; family UBA10030; genus Fen-1298. Next base: position 610 of record JBEKLV010000156.1, read on the forward strand.
AATTCCAGCCAGCTTTGCGGCTGCGGTACTATCGGTATCGCAATTCCTGCAAGAATCACAAAAGTGATGGATGCAATTGATGAGTATTTAACAAACCTCATGCTTATTCCTTCCATACATAATCGAATAATAGATATGAGCCGGCAACCATAATCAATAAATATGAAGCAAGAATTTGGAATTCGCCCAACGCCGCTGTGAACATTTCGCCATCTAATGCTCGCGCAGTCGATTTCATCACTGTCATCAGCAATGGAATCAGAATTGGGAACGACAGCACAGGATACAAAGTTCCTTTTGTATTAGCTTTAGCAATGATAGCCGCAATAATGGTTGCCGCGGCAGCAAATCCAAGACTTCCGAGAAAGATTGTCAATAGAAATATTGCCCAAGACTTGATAATAAACGCCGGAAACACTACTAAATATAAAACTGTTACCGCCATAGAAAGTGCAATCGTTAAACCGCAGTTGAATATCAGCTTTCCTAAATACACTATGGAGGGAGAAGCGACGAGTTGAAGTGTCATTGTCGTCCCACGTTCCTCTTCGCTAACAAAGATTCGAGAAAGTCCCGACATCGCTGTAAAAAATATTACCACCCAGAACATTCCGGAGAAAACATCTGTGCTGACTTCATCTTCTCGAAGAGCAAATAAAATTGTTGTCACCGAGATAACAACAAACATCAGAAGTGCGTTCATTGCATAACGCGTTCTCAATTCCGAATGAACATCTTTCGAGACAATTGCCAATGTGCTTGCAATAAAATTCATTTTATTTTCATAATTGTACTGAAATCCTTGATGATACACATTTCCTGTCATTCGGATAAAACACAAATATCAAATTTCAAATCATAAACAAACTCAAAATCCAAAATTCCAATTTTTACAAATGTTTATCAATTTGAATTTGTGATTTGTACATTTGTTTGGAAATTGACGCTTGATATTTGATATTTTTCGATAGAGTATCTATTGTTGCCTCGCAAGAGCAAAACCAGTATTCGACAGCAACTACTGCTGCATTGTCCCAACTTGAATTTGTTTTGCGCACCAATTAGCTTCTTCTTTAATATTCGTTGCGATGATCAGAATATTCGTTTTCTTTTGTTCCAATATGATTTGCGTAATAACTTCGATGCCTTCTGCGTCAAGGTTGCTTGTCGGTTCATCGAGAATCAAGACTGCCGGATTGTGCAGGAGGGCAAACGCATATTTTAATCGCTGCTTCATTCCCGAAGAAAATGTACTAACTATATCATCCCGGCGATCCCATAATTCGACAAGCGCAAGCATTTCCTCTATTCTTTCGTTATTCTGATGAGTTGATGTTCTAATGCGGGAAAGGATCTGCAGATTTTCTAATGCTGTGAACTCGTCGTACAGATTCAAATACGGCGAAACAAATCCGATATGATGTTTGAATTCCTCAATTTCAATTTGCTTCTCATTTACCGAATACGTAATAGATCCGCGTGTTGCACTTAATACACCGGCAAGAATTTTTGAAAGCGTTGATTTCCCTGCACCATTCTTTCCTGTAATCGACAGCGATGCCGGTGATGACAGAGAGAATGAAATATCTTTAAAGACTGCGCTTCTGTTGAAATCTTTCGACAGTCCATTTACCGCAATGGAAATTGAATTCATCGGATAACTGCAACCTTCCATTTGTAGTCACTATTCACAGTTTTGGCAATAATGAAATAGATCCCAGAAGAAAGCTTGGATTTAACTTCTGATGTCGGAACTAAAATCGCCCGAAATCCATCTTCATTGTTCACGTTGAGAAATCCAAAATAAGCCAAGTGAAACGACGAAGTAAAGAAAAACACTTGAGCCGTTTTCGCTTCATCTTGATTGATTGGAAGTTTCAACCATGGTGCTTCCGCAAGTCGAAAAGGGTTCGGTGCGGCATTAGATTGCAAACGCGGAATATCCGTTCGAGTTGAAGATTGAATAAAGAACGAGCTCCAAAGGGACAAAGTATCAACAGAAATTTTGCACTTCAATCCATTTGTAAACTCTTGATATGGCAATGAAAGAGATTGCGAAGAAAGTGTGACATCAATCTTTTGTTCAGTCGTATTTCTTATTAGTGCATTGTTAATATCCACATTTGCAATTATCGCAGTAATTGTATCCTGCTGCATATCAAACTCGTACATCGACGATGAAAGCGGTTTTACATTGCCGTTTGTTGTCGTCGTGGTATTATAAAAAACTATTTTCTGAAGCGGCTGGAACCGCGGATAATGATTTCCCTCAGGATAATAATTCACCGTGTCAGCACGATCTGCTGTATAATAATTCCACTTCGTAAATTCTGCAAACGCTGTCTGGAGAGTCATTCCGGAATCAGTAAGTACTGCATCGTTACTTTGTAAAAAACCATCTGTATTCTCTTGATAAGTCCTAGTGCGCATTTCTTCCCATATCCTTCGCATCATATTCATACTAAATTGTTTTGCTATAAAATGCGCCCAGACACACCGCTCGTACCCACCTTCATAAGGATCATAATTGAAGGAACGTCCATCACTGAATCCTGCAAAATAATCCGATAAGTATTGATAATAGTCATTCACATATGTATAATTAACATCTTCAAACCATACCGATGTTAATTCATGAGCGTAGACAGCGTTTGCCCAAAAGCCGTAGGAACCGACTTGAATAACATGATGAAATTCATGCGCTGCTGTTACTTTCAGGGCATTCATTCCTTTAGTATAGAACGGACTAAAATCATTGTGGATATGTACAAAGCATGGATACCTTGGGGCTGAACTTCCGGGATTCAGTGGAGAAATATTTCGATCCCAATCCGTTAATCCATAGTCTGACATATTCACGATGAAGACGCGATAAGAAGTTTCTCCCGCTTCGAAGGGCGGCGGATCGTAACCGAGTTGTTCCACCTCAATATGATACACATCGTTGAAAATTCTTCCAACAGAATCTACATATTGCTTAGCTGTGTTAGGTATCCGGCTGTTGTCAAAAGCAAGCAAAGCAGGCGTATTAACGCTATCAACCGAGACATCATAAAAAATATGGAACCTCCCAATTACAGTATCTTTCTCAAAAGAACCGAGCTGAAGTAAATTTGTAACTTCAACTTTTTGAAGATCTGTAAAGTTTTGCCATTGATTATGAACTGAGACTCGAATCCCGAACCCGCACTTTACATCTTGCGCTGATTCATCGGATTCCACCTGTTGAAGAGAAGTATTCTTGATTGAACGTAGAGAATTAATAAGCTGATCGGTTGTGAGCCGTTTTGAAGTCCCTCTATCTTTCGCTACAACCAAAGCTGTTGCTGCAGAAAAGAGCAAAACAACAAGCGATAAGTATTTGAGCCAACGGCTGATCATGCTTTTCCTAATAATATTATTTAACTGACGTAAAGAAACTAGTTCTACTCGTCCTTTTTCGCAACTCTTAGAAATATTTTTCATCGTACATATATTTTTGCTCGAAAAGGAAGCTGCTTACCATTGATAATTTTCAAAACACCCATATTACCAAGCGTCATTACTAAATCCTTAATGCCATCAGCATCGATATCGCCAACTGCGTAATGGCTCAAGTCATGTTGTACTACCAATGTTTGATCGGCGTCGAAATTGCAGTCTCCGCGATTACGAAACCACGCCACACGCCCAAGCTTCTGTGAACCAATAACAATATCAGGAAAACCATCGCCATCTACATCAACAATTTGAATATTCGATCGCTCTTCAATCGGTAAGCCGCTTGTGATAATTTTAGGATCGTAAAAAAGGCCGTTTCCCCTTCCTTGGGCAACCATTAGATAGTCCACTGGATCTCCAGCTTGCATAAGAAAATCGAGAACGCCATTATTATCAAAATCAACCAGCCAAATGAAAACTTGCTTGACATCAGGAAGCGCAAACTCTCGCGAGACAATGCGATGTTTCATGGAATATGCGGAGTCACCATAAGCTACTCCTAATTCTACCATCGAAGTATCACCGGTACGGTACACATAGACAATGCCTGGGAATCCATCATGATTCAAATCTGCAATCGAAGCTCCCAATAAATAATCAGGCGGCGGAAGGCGAAAAGTGCGTTCAATAAATGTTGTTGAACCAAGTTGTTCATAAAAACTTAAAGAATTTCCTTCCGGTGACGTTGTATTCAATGTAACGAATTCTGACTGATGGCTTTGATTTACAGAAGCAGAGATGAGTTGTGCATCTCCCTCGCATCCTATGAATGCATTGGAGACTGAATGATTTGCTGCGTCAAGAGTAAAGTATGAAATTTGATGCGTTTGCGGAAAGGTAAGCACAAGCTGTAACGTTGTATCCGTTGATGAATGAAACGCGAGATGGCCTGGCTCACCAGTCAATGAATATGAAAATGGTCCAAAAGGAGCATTACCTTTTTGACCCCAATAGAGCGAAATAGATTGACTTTTTGTGTTGAGCAACGCAATGTCCACAACACTATCTCGATTGAAATCATTCATAATGATTTCAGTCGGAGAAACACCCGTAGCAAATTGAATGGAATCTGCCATTGATCTTGGCTTTGCAGTGCTACGGAAAACGAGGAACTGATTATTGCCCCTGTCAAAGACAAGACAATTTCCTTGAGATGTAACAATAATGTCCTGTGGAGCATCACCAGCGGCATACTCAATGCGGTCAGTAAATGCATCCGCATCATTGTTGAAAACAACTTGCAGAGACGCAGGGCTCATCGACATGACAATGTCATTTAATCCGTCATTATTCACATCAACAAAACAGAAATCCGTAACATGTTCTTCAAAAGGAATATGATATTTTAATTGAAAATCACCGAAGTCGTTACCTTCCCAGACTTGAAACTCGGACGGCTTAGTCATTTTCAACATCAAATCAAGTGCATGGCCGCGAACCATAGATATCGCAGTAAGTGATTCCACTTCACCTTGCACAGGAAATATACTCTGGTCTATAAATCTTCCGTTCCCGGCGCCATAAAGTACATGGAGTTCATTCTTCACCCAATCCCACAGAATAATGTCTGTTAGATTATCATTGTTCACTTGAGCAAAATCGGCAGCGCCAATAGCATTATCCTGTGCGATAACTTTTCCAATTGTAAAGTTACCTTTGCCGTTTCCAATGAGAGGAAGAATGCCGGGAGTTTTACGCGAATACACGAGGATATCGATGTGTTTATCATTATTGTAATCGCCAATTAATATTTGCTCTGGCTCAAACGGAATTTTAATTGTACTCGTTACCTGAAGAGAATCCGGTCTCAGATTCAGTACAAATGAAATTAATTTTTCATGCTTATTTACCAACATGAAATCCGGCGAGCCGTCGCCGTTAAAATCTGCCACATATAGATTATCAAACTCAATTGCTGTGTGTTTCAAGTTGTATGTAACAGATGTCTGTGTTGAATCAAATGTTGCTAATAGAATTTCAGTGTGATGTCGGGACCATGCTGCAAGTTTAGTAACCCCATGTTGATCTGATGAGACCAGAGTGGTCTTTTCAAATTTTGCAGGAAGCGAGAAGATGCGTACTTCTCCAAAGGCCGACTCATTAGTTTGCGCCGAGGCTGTGCGGATTGTAAGCCAGAAAAGAAATGACGTAGAACTGAGCAGGTGCGCGAAACGATGGCACTGAGAAGGAATGCTGCAATCGGACGTGTTGTCTTTCCCCGGAATGATAATTAACCTCGCTGACGATGTAACAATCGCAACTTCCTGCGATGACCCGCTTCCCGATAACGCCGTTTTTCGACACTTTTAATCGGCTTCACAGGATTCGCGGGCACGGGTTGTCCATCATTATCGATTGCAACGAACATCAGATATGCGCTATTTGTGTGCTGTCGTTCGCCTGTGAGAAGATTCTCTTTTGTGACACGAACTCCAACTTCAAGCGATGTACGGAAGACTCGGTTCACCGATGCTTTCAATATAACGACCTCGCCCTGCTTAACTGGATGATGGAAATGCAGTTCATCCAACGATGCAGTGACGCAGACACGATTAGTGTGTCGGGATGCAGCAATTGCGGCGGCAATATCAATCCAATGCATCAATCGTCCGCCAAGAAGATTTCCTAACCGGTTTGTATCATTTGGAATAACTAACTCAGTCATCTCTACTTGTGAAGCAGTGACCGGCTTCGTTTTCAATCGTTGCATATTATTGTCCCAATTGAGGCACTTGCTTACTTGTATCTTTCATTGGCCCCAGCGTTTTTTGTTTCTTCGTTTTCTCGTCGCGGAGTCCTGTTTCAATAGTAGAACTTAACTTGTCGGCATCCGACTTTAAAATACTCGATGGATATTTCTCACGGAACTTCTCCAGTGCTTCTTTGGCATCGGCATATTTCTTGCGATTTGTTAATGCCTCGGCTTTCTTTAGCAATGCCGGCTCGGCATATTGCGTGTCATGATATTTATCCAGCACAACATCGAAATAATAAGTAGCCGCCTTGTAATATTCCATATGCATGTACGTCATACCGTTCTCGAAATCTTTCTGCGCCAGCTTAGCGTTTAATTCATTAATTCTTTGTTCTGCCAAAAAAACCAGCGTATCGGTAGGATGGTATTCTAAGAATGCCTGGTATTCATCAATCGCTTTCCGTGAATAA
>JBEKLV010000157.1:0-7201 GCA_050008835.1 Bacteroidota bacterium
ACTTTCCGCCAACCAAAACTCACCTTTACCAGCATGAAATTGTGCACCCATAGATGCGGCTAGTTGATCGGCAACAAGAAAACCTACATTATGCCTCGTCCAAATATATTCACTTCCTGGATTTCCCAAACCGACGATGAGATACATAAAATTATAAAGAATAAGAAATTACTTTTTCTTCTCTTCAGGTTTCTTCTTTTCTTCAGGCTTTTTCTTCTCTTCAGGTTTCTTTTTCTCGTCCACCTCTTCGGCACCTTCTTCTGGCTTCTTGCCCTTGGCAATAACTTCGGGTTCGGCAGGTGCTTCAGCAGTCGGTACTACGGCGACTGTCGGTTCTGGTTCTTTCACTACAACTGGTGGAACAACGGCAACAATCGTGCTAGTTGCGTTTTCCATAATTGTAACATTTGGAATAGTCAAATCTTTCACGTGAACAGAATGATTAATAGCCAGATCTTCAACGTTGATTTCTACGTGATCAGGTATATGTTTTGGCAAGCATGAGACTTTCAGTTTGTGTAAAACGTGCTGTAAAATTCCACCTTCGCGAACTCCTTTTGGAATACCCCCCGTCAGCTTCACTGGTATTTGGATAGTGAGGGTTTCATTCTCGTTCAAGCCAAACAGATCGAAATGCACAGGTTTCTCAGTAACGGGATCAATTTGTACATCTCTTAAAACGCATAGATGAGATGAACCATCATCCAATTTTAGGTTGATAACATGAGTTTCTGAAGTAGAGTATAAAGGCGTGAGCGTTGGTGCAGGCAGTGACACAGGAATATTTTGCTGCCCATGCCCGTAATATATTCCAGGTACCTTACCTGTTTTACGCATTGCGCGGATACGTTTGCCGACGTTTTTTCGAATTTCCGCAGTTAAAGTTATTTCAGACATCGTGTATCTCCTTGTTAAGTCTTGTCTTTATCAATATCAAATAGTGAGCTGATGGATTCATTCCTATGTGTCCGAAGAATCGCTTCTGCAAATACGTGAGCTATGGAACGAATATGGATTTTATCACTTGTTTGTTTTAATGGAAGCGTATCCGTGACGACGACTTTATTGACGACCGATTTCTCTATTTGCTGGTACGCGTCACCGGATAAGACCGGATGTGTGCAGGCGCCGAAAATTTCCTTTGCGCCATTATTGCGTAATGCTCGCGCTGCGCTGACGAATGTTCCACCAGTATCGATCAAGTCGTCCACAATAAGGATAGTCTTTCCTTCGACGTTACCGATAATATTCATTATCTCTGCTTCATTTGGTTTTGGACGACGTTTATCTATTAGAATCAAATCTGCACCAAGTCGTTTGGCATAGGAACGTGCCATTTTAATACTTCCAACATCTGGAGAAGCAACCGCAAGATTTGAAATATCCATTTTTTTAAAACATTCAATAAGTACCGCTGATGAGTATAAATGATCCATCGGAATATCAAAAAACCCTTGGATTTGTGCTGTATGTAAATCCATCGTTATTACACGATCAGCGCCAGCTTCTGTAATTAAATTTGCGACTAACTTCGCGCTGATTGCCACGCGAGGCTGATCTTTTCTATCCTGGCGTGCATATCCGAAATAAGGAATAACCGCCGTAACACGTTTTGCTGATGCACGTTTCGCCGCATCAAGCATAATCAATAACTCCATCAAATTCTCTGCCGGTGGCTGCGTCGGTTGAATAATAAAGACATCATCACCCCGGATGTTCTCGATATATTTAACCCAAAGTTCGCCATCGCTAAATGTTTGTATGGCAGCTTCTCCAAGAGGAACATTTGCTTCTTTGCAGATTTGTTCAGCTAATGGGCGATTTGCCCGTCCCGAAAAAATCTTTAGTTCACTCATCGATTTCCTATCTCGATTATTTTTACTTTATTTCTTCCCATAAAAGCAAAACTACGCTGGGGTGCCAGGATTCGAACCTGGGAGTGGCGGCTCCAAAGGCCGCTGCCTTACCGCTTGGCTACACCCCAATAGCGACGGGACTACTATACAAAAAAACCAACTCCAAAAGAGTTGGTATAAAAATATATTGAAAAAACACCTCTAAGTCAAACAAGAAAAGAATACTATTGACGTTTGATTTTCTTGCCGCATTTGTCTAATTTGTCATTAATGTAATGAAAAACGGAGTTGAAAATGATCAAGACACGAAACCAAACTAATTCAAAAGCGTTAAGCTTACCGGATAAAAGAGTACATGTTCACGCTTTTTTGGCGTTCACATTTGCAGTACTTATAGCAATCGGAGCGCAAATTGAAATACCGAACCAACCAGTACCGTTTACAATGCAAACATTTTTTGTTCTCTCAGCAGGCGCACTCTTGGGAAAACGAGGCGGTGCTATCAGCATGGGCATTTATTTGACTCTTGGTGCAATTGGTCTGCCGGTTTTTTCTGGAGGTGCATTTGGTTTGGAAAAAATATTGGGACCAACCGGCGGATACCTGCTATCATTTCCGATTGCAGCGTTTGTTGTTGGTTATCTTACTAGACTTCGCAGCGAATACTGGTGGATGCTGATTTCTATGTTCGTTGGGTCTTTAATTATATTTTCTCTTGGTACTATTCAACTTAATTTTCTCTATCTTCACGATTGGAAAAATTCTTTTCAAGCTGGATTCTTGATATTCTCGTGGTGGGATGGAATAAAGATCGTTGCTGCGGCGACAATTACGTATTCTTATTTCCAGCGACTGAAGATGCACTAATCATTATATTCGGCGGATGACTAGTAAGAGTTGAACATATTTTTTAAGATATAGGAATCTTCATGGATCGAAGAACTTTTTTTAGAAAAAGTTTTGGTGCCTCTGTTGTCGTTGGTGCCGCGCTTACGGGCAAATACGAAAATCTTTTTACGACCGCTTATGATTCTACAAACGCTCCATTTGATTTGGTAGCGGTTAAAGGCGGTGAGACCGATGTGATGCTGCAAAAAGGGATGGAAGCGCTCGGAGGGATTCGTACATTTGTTAGGAAAGGACAAAAGGTCGTTATAAAACCGAATATTGGATGGGATGTCAGTCCGGAACGCGCTGGTGATACAAATCCAAAGTTGATAGCGGAAATTGTTCGGCAATGTCACGGCGTCGGTGCAAGTGAAGTTTATGTGCTTGATCATACATGCGATAATTGGCAGCGATGTTATAAAAACAGCGGGATCGAATCAGCAGTTAAAGAAGCAGGGGGGAAGGTTGCGCCGGCTCATACTGAAGGTTATTATCATGAAATCTCAATACCAAACGGCAAGAGTCTTACAAAAGCGAAAGAACACGAACTCATTCTTGGGGCAGATGTCTTTATTAATGTTCCTGTACTTAAGTGCCACGGTGGTGCTCGGTTAACTATTACTATGAAAAATCTTATGGGGAATGTCTGGGATCGTAGTATCTGGCATCGCACTGATTTGCATCAATGTATTGCGGACTTTGCAACATACCGCAAACCAACACTTAATATCGTCGATGCGTACAATGTAATGAAGCAAAATGGACCTCGCGGTATTTCTGTAGAAGATGTGGTAATGATGAAATCTCTACTCATTTCCACCGACATGGTAGCGACTGATACTGCTGCCGCTAAACTGTTTGGTGAAAATCCATCCGATATCCGTTATATACGACTTGCTGCCGATCAAAAAGTCGGTAGAATGGATTTGGAGAATCTCCGCATCAAGCGAATAACAGTCTGAGGTAACGTGTTGCAGTGGTTAAAAAAAGTTCGCGTTGTTGTTGCGATCGTATTTCTTCTCTCTGTAAGTTTCCTCTTTCTTGATTTTGGCAATATCTTTCCTTCAGGATTGCATACATTTCTTGTTTCAACACAACTTGCGCCTTCGTTGATACGAACATTGATTTTATTCAGTAGTGCATCCATAGGATTATTCTTTGTTTTACTTCTAACTTTTCTATTCGGTAGAGTCTATTGTTCAACAATCTGTCCGCTCGGAATATTACAAGATATTACAATACGCATCTCTAAACGGCTCAATCGCCGCCGTCGGTTCCAATTCAAGAAGCCATTCTACACAATTCATTACATAATATTCATTTTCACAGTAGTATTGGCTTTCTTTGGAAGTATGATTCTTTTAAATCTTTTTGAACCCTTTAGTAATTACGGTCGGATTCTTGCTAATCTGGTAGGTCCATCTTTTATATTGGCAAATAACACGCTCGGGGATATTCTTGGATTATTCGGCATTTTCTTTCTTTTTCAAATTCCCCTTCTTCACGTTAACATTATCTCGGTTATTGCATCTTTATTTTTTCTTAGCCTGATTTTATATCTATCTTATTATCATGGAAGGTTGTTTTGCAATCTGCTTTGTCCGGCAGGAGCATTGCTTGGAATTATTTCGAGATTCTCAATCTTCAGGATAGTAATAGACGAAAATAATTGTAAAGAATGCGGATTATGCGAAAGAGTATGTAAAGCAAACTGCATAAATAGTGATTCGAAGGAAATTGATTTTGCAGCTTGCGTTGGATGTTTCAACTGTATTGATGCTTGTCCGACAGTCGGAATGAGTTATGAAGGAAGATGGAAAAAATCTTCTAATATTTTACCGATAGTAGATGAGGGAAGGCGGAAAGTACTAAAAACATACATTTTACCTGCGCTTGGCTTACTATTACCAGAGATAAATAAGGATAGCAGTGTGGGAATAAATCAAATGAGGTTCGATGAAAGTCATCGTTATCCCATTTCTCCTCCCGGCTCGATAAGCGTGGATCATTTTTCAAGCCGTTGCACAGCTTGTCATTTGTGTATTAGTTCTTGCCCCACACAAGTATTGTTCCCGTCGTTTCTTGACTATGGAATTGCCGGAATATTTCAGCCAAAAATGAATTATACAGCAAGCTATTGCAATTTCGATTGTGTTATTTGTGGTCAGGTATGTCCGACAGGTGCTATTCTGCCGCTTGATATAAATATTAAGAAACAAGTTCAGATTGGTAAAGCTTACTTCGCCAAAGATGATTGCATTGTAGTGACAAAGAAAAGAGATTGTGGGGCATGTTCAGAGCATTGTCCTACAAAAGCAGTGAAGATGGTACCATATGAACAACGGCTTGTCGTTCCGGAAGTTGATGATAAAATCTGTATCGGTTGCGGCGCATGTGAACACGCCTGTCCTACTCAGCCACGAAAGGCAATCTACGTAAACAGCAATCCTGTGCATTTAGCAGCAAAGAAGCCAAAGATAGAGAAGGTTGAATCATCATTTGATAGCAAGCAAGAATTTCCTTTCTGAAGTCGCGGCAATGTTTTAATGTTATAAAATTGCAGCTTTATCCGATAATTCAATTCTGTGTATTTCACATTTCCCGTCTTTATTGTTCATCATTAATTGTTCATTGTTTATTCGTCATTGGTCATTGATTGATATTGCATTTTCAACATATTCAAAGTACACTCATACAAATTTAACAATGCACTTTACTGAATATTAATAGAAGTCAAAATTAGTGAATAGTCACGACACAGTTCTCATCGTAGAAGATGAGGAAAACCTAAGAGATCTTCTAAGAATGATGTTGGAAGAAAGCGGAATCAATGTCCTTGAGGCAGTGGATGGTATGGGAGCTGTTGAAGTATTCGCAGCACATAAGGATGAAATCGGAGTCGTATTAACTGATCTTGGTTTGCCGCGTCTTGGCGGCTGGGAAGCATTCTTAAAAATGAAGGAGATAAATCCAGAGTTGAAAGGAATTCTTGCGAGTGGATTTTTTAATCCGGATGTGAGAACTGAGATCATAAAATCAGGTGCAAAGGATTTTGTCCAAAAGCCGTACAATTCTGAACAAATTGTTGCGATAATTCGCAATTTGCTTAACGAAACAAAATAGAACAAATATTAAAGCGACGCCTGATTTAAACGATTAGAAACATCTTTGAGGGAAGTCCAACTCTCCATCAATTCTGGAAGATATTCGGAAGATGTTATGAATGTCCAAATGTACGCCACAATAGAATAGATACTACCTGTGGTAAAATCGTCTAGATCGATGGAAATGTAAAGAACAGCAAGAAAGATAAAAAGTAAAATAAATCGCATCACTCCAAAATTAAGCGCACCCCAATTTGCTATCTTCTGTTTGATGCTTGCAGATTTTGTATAGTAGCTATGAATTTCTTCCGGTTTTTGAGTAGAAAACACATCGTACGCATTCTCAAAAATATCATGTGAATCTTTTTGCAGTCCGCTGACTTTTCGCGTATAAATTCTATTTATTAAAAGAAGCGGAAAGATAATAGTCAAACAAGCAATTGAGATTCGCCAATCGAATATTGCAAGTGCAATGACAGCCCCGCCAATCTGAACAACCTGTTCAATGATCTCCGGAATACGATATTGGAAAAATGTAATATATTGCTCTGACAACTGCGCCAGCGCTGCAGTCTTTGAAGCGCGGAATTTTTTCTCTTGAGCAACGGTAGAAATGTCTGTTGCCAATTGTGTGAACATCGCGAGATAGATTTTTTGATCGACGATTCGCCGGATGACTCCGGTGCCAGAGTTGATTGTGAAGACTCCAATCCATAAGAACAGAGGAAACAATGAGACATCAAGACTGCCGGCCTGACCAGAAGCACGTTCAATCAAAGCATCAATTACTTTTCCAAATACACCTGGTTCAACAATCCATGCAACATGCTCGATGATGACAAGACTTATAGCAAGAGTGATTCCCTTTTTGAAGCGGGCAAGTAGTTCTGTAAGTTTCATCGTGGGATTCTACTTTATCATTCATAAGCATTTTGAAAACTCATCAACGATTTTTTCCTGACGACTTTGTTACCAGTTTGAGTGACTTAATTTCAAAAGGTTTAAATTTGAGAGCCAATTTTGATTTGACAATCTTGTGTGACTTTTCTTCATTTTCTAATAAATCGCATTCTGTCGCGCTTGATGCATCAATTCCAAAACGGAGCGATGTGTCTGTTAGAACACCATGTGCTTCATGCATTCTAATAATGACCGCATCGCTATCTTCGGCCTTCTTGATCGCATCGACAATAATGTTGGGCTTTGATGATTCAAGGAGTGATGGAATATTCTCTACTTGAAGGTTTGGAAAAATTAAAATTGAATTATTCAATTCCCGTGCCATATGAACTGTTCCGCCTTTTGCCCAGTCGCCGCTGTGGGGAAATAAGGAGTAACAAAATGTATGTTCAC
>JBEKLV010000158.1:0-7121 GCA_050008835.1 Bacteroidota bacterium
AGGTGCCGCATCAATCGCAACATTGCTTTATACGGGTGGAAATATTGACGCTCTTGTGACGATGTACTCTATAAACGTATTTCTCACATTCTCGCTCACCGAAATCGGCATGGTAAAATTCTGGATTACGGAACGGAAAACACATCCGGAATGGAAAAAGTCACTGCCTGTTCATATGACTGGACTCGTTCTGTGTCTTTCCATCTTAACGATCGTTATAGTTGAGAAATTCCAAGAGGGAGCTTGGATGACAGTCGTTGTCACATCAGCATTAATCCTGCTTTGTGTTATTATCCGGCGGCATTATCGTCTTGTGACTAAGAAACTTCGTTCTCTGTCAGATATTCTGGAAGGACTTCCTGCGGAAGTATCAGCAGTACCAACAGCAATGAAACTTGATGAAAGAAAACCGACAGCCATTCTACTCGTCGAAAGCTATAATGGTCTTGGAATTCACTCACTTCTTAATATTGTAAAACAATTTCCTGGTTACTTCAAGCAAATGGTTTTTGTATCCGTGGCTGTTTTGGACACCGGCAATTTTAAAGGAGCTGGCGAAGTCGAGCGTCTCGAAGAAAACACGAAGCATGAATTGGATCGTTACGTAAAGTTGGCAACAAACCTTGGCATTCCGGCAATAGCACGAATGTCCATTGGAACGGAAGCCGTAGAAGAAGCGGAGAAAATTTGTTTAGAATTATCACATGAATTTAAACAGTCCGTATTCTTTGCAGCAAAACTCGTCTTTCAGAAACAGAAATGGTATCAACGAATTCTTCACAGTGAAACAGCTAATGCTATCCAGAACCGACTCCAATTCCAGGGAGTGTCAATGGTTGTACTGCCAGTGCGTGTATGGAATTAGTGTAGGTAATGCGGAGAAAAGATGATGAATCTAACCTTGACACAACAACAAACTCTCTCCGGCAATCTGTGCAGATGCACCGGGTATGTTCAATTTGTCGAAACAATTAAGGATACATCAATCATCATTGACAAATGAGCCTGTAATATTGAAGTTGAATTACACGCCTGTCAACCGAACAATGCAAATAACAATTTCCATTGCTGTATCAAGAGTACCAATATGAATAAAACGCCGAACCAAAAACGGACAACTGAATTTCTCACCGATGCACGGCTTCGCGCTGAAATAGAAAAGTGTGAGTACTGCGCGGAGAAGCCATGCAAAAGCGCATGCCCGGCAGATTGCTCCCCCGCCGATTTCATCATGGCGGTGAAAGTTGGCGCTAGAGCCGATTTCAAGCGTGCTGCCGCAGTCATTATGGGAAGTAACCCGCTTGGTGGTGTATGCGGCGCCGTTTGTCCCGACCGGCACTGCATGAAAGCGTGCGTGCATCGCACGTTCGATAGTGCAGTGAACATTCCGGCAGTTCAGGCAACGATCATTGAAAGAGCAAAAGCGCTCGGCGCAATGCCTGAGTTTATTCTGCCGAAACCCAACGGTAAAAAAGTCGCTATCTTTGGCGCGGGTCCAGCTGGTCTCGGTGCAGCCGCTTTGTTGGCTCAAAAAGGATATGCAGTGGATGTGTTTGATAAAGTGAAACAACTCGGTGGAATGTGCAACCTCATACCAAAATCTAGATTATCCTCAAAAGTGCTGCAAAGCGACGTCAACTTTCTGATGTCGCTCGGGAAAATTTCATTCAAAGAGGGTTCATGGTCGTCGGCAATCAAGAATGGATATGCTGCCACTCTCGTTGCAACAGGACAAGACGAACCGTTTATTCCCCCTATCGCTGGCAGTGATACAGTAGTAGACTGGATAAAATATCTTAGCAATGCTACCCGCTATCGAGTAAAGGGAAAACGAATCGCAATTGTCGGTGGTGGTGCTGTAGCACTCGATTGCGCGGAAGAAGCAAAAGCGCACGGTGCACAAAGCATGGAAATGTTTTCGTTAGAAAAATGGTCGGAAATGCCGTTGACCCTCAAGGAGCGTCTTGCGATTGAGCAGAATGGTATTGCGTTGACCGGGCGCGTAAGAGTAACAGAGATTCTAAAAAAAGGGAAATCGGTTGCCGGCATAAAGACGATTAAAGTTAAATTACCTAGAGGAAAGAAATTCCATCCTAGGAATATTGTTGATGTGAAAAGGACCGAGCAGATTCGGCCCGATATAGACTTCGTGATTGTTGCAGCTGGTGCTCAATCTTCTGTGGAAAAGTCAAATATACGCGGTGTGTTCTTTGCCGGTGACATTTCTAATGGTCCGACAACAGTAGTTGAAGCAGTCGCGGCAGGGAAAAATGCAGCGCTCGATATCGATGCATTTGTATTCGGCCGCTCCAAGCTAAACACACCGAAGAATGAACCGCCGACAAAGAGCCATGCAGTTCTGCAAGGATATATTAAGACACCAGTTCCGTTGAAGTCCGATTTCTTCGGACGTGAAATTTTTTCGCCATTTTTACTTTCGGCGGCACCGCCATCCGACGGTTATACACAGATGAAGAAAGCATACGAAGCTGGTTGGGCAGGCGGTGTAATGAAGACTACATTCGATAATGTTCCGATTCATATTCCAGCAGAGTACATGTTTGCATTTTCACAATCAACCTATGCTAACTGCGATAATGTTTCGGGGCATTCTTTGAACCGCGTATGCCGTGAAGTAGAAAAATTAATACGTGAATTCCCCGACCGATTGACAATGGCTTCCACAGGTGGTCCAGTAACAGGAAACGATGAAAGTGACCGGGCAGTATGGCAGTCAAATACTAAAAAGTTAGAAGTGGCCGGTACAATGGGAATTGAATATAGTCTCTCATGTCCACAGGGCGGCGATGGCACTAAAGGCGACATCGTATCCCAGGATGCAGAACTTACCGCAAAGATCATTGATTGGATAATGGAAGCCGGGGATGCCAATGTCCCGAAACTTTTTAAATTGACGACTGCCGTGACTTCTATTTATCCGATCATTGCTGCTATCAAAGAAGTTTTCGCCAGGTATCCTAAAAAGAAAGCAGGCATCACGCTTGCCAACACGTTTCCGACACTTGCGTTCAGAAAGGGCGAGAAGCAATCGTGGGAAGAAGGCGTTGTGGTCGGCATGAGCGGTGAAGGTGTCATACCGATTTCTAATTTAACGCTTGCGAACGTCTCTCGGCTAGGCGTAACAGTCTCCGGCAACGGCGGTCCAATAAACTACAAAACGGCAGCAAACTTTTTGGCACTTGGTGCGAAGACTGTGCAGTTCTGTACTATCGTAATGAAATACGGCTACGGTATCGTCGAAGAGCTTCATTCCGGTTTAAGCTATCTTATGCAAGAACGCGGAATTAATTCAGTAGACGAACTCATCGGTCGTGCACTGCCCACGCCCATTACCGGTTTCATGGAGTTATCATCTGTCAAAAAGATTTCGGCTGTACATTCTAAATTGTGCCAACATTGCGGCAATTGCACCCGTTGTCCTTACCTCGCGATCGAACTCGACTCGAATAAAGTGCCGGTAACAGATGCTGCACTGTGTATCGGATGCTCGATATGTGTTCAGAAATGTTTCTCGGGTGCACTCTACATGAGGAAACGAACAAAACACGAACTCTCGATGCTTCATGAGGCATAATATGACAATTCTTATTAAAAATGGAATCATTATCACGCTTGGTGAACAAAACCGTGTACTGAACGATCACGCTGTCTTGTGCGATGACGGATTAATCAAAGCAATTGCTCCGACGAAATCCTTTACTGGTAAGTACGATAAAATCATCGATGCGGCAGGGAAGATCGTAATGCCTGGATTCATCAATGCGCACATGCATTTTTATTCTACGATGGTACGCGGGTACGGTAAAGCCGCTCCGTCGAAGAACTTCAACGAAATTTTGAACAATCTCTGGTGGCGGTTGGACAAAAAGTTGACGTTGGAGGATTGCTATTACAGCGCGACGGTTCCCTTGCTCGATGCCGTTAGGCATGGCACAACAACGCTTATCGATCACCATGCAAGTCCGTTCGCAGTATGCGGTTCATTGAACCGTATTGCAGATGCCGTAAAAAAGGTGGGCCTGCGTGCATCATTGTGTTATGAAGTATCGGATAGAGACGGTGAAAAAATTGCCGAGGAAGGATTGAGCGAAAATGCAGATTATATCGCTAGCTGTAATAATGATGGTAATAACCAGTTAAAAGCGCTCTTCGGATTGCATGCATCGTTCACAGTTGGTGATAAGACTTTGGAAAAGGCTGTTGCACTTGCAAAGGAGTTGAATGCTGGTTTCCACGTTCATACAGCCGAAGCAAAGTCCGATGAAGATCATTGCGAGGAACAGCACGGTATGCGCATTGTTGAACGTTTCAAGAAATATGGAGTCCTTGGTCCGAAGACTATTACCGCACACTGTGTTTATATAAACGAGCTTGAGATGGACCTTTTGGCTGAAACAGGTACAGCGGTTGTTCACAATCCGCAGTCTAACATGAATAATGCCGTTGGTGTTGCTGACATTATCAAGATGAGTGGAAAAAAAATTCTCGTTGGTCTCGGAACAGACGCCATGACGGTTAACATGCTCGAAGAAGTGCGTGTGGCATTGTGGGCTCAACACTTGGCAAAGAATGATCCGAGTGTCGGCTTCATGGAGGCATTAACACCGTTAGTTGTCAACAACGCACGGATAGCAAATCGGTACTGGAAACCGTACGTCGGCGAGTTGAAAGAAGGCTATGCCGCCGATGTTATTCTTATTGATTACTATCCCCCAACACCGCTCGATGAAACAACTTTTCTCGGTCACCTCGCTTTCGGAATTTCGCAGTCGACGGTCAATACGACGATTGTTGGTGGCAAGATTCTCATGGAAGATAAATGTTTGAAATTAGATATCGATGAAGAACACATCAATGCCCGCTCGCGTGAATCAACCGTGAAGTTATGGGAAAGGATGTAAATCTTGTAGATTAAATCGAAAAGAATTAGATGAATCTGTACAAAACTATTTACTCTCAAGCTAAGGCAATCGAAAATAATACCATCCGGATTTTGATGGATCTTGTTCGTACACCATCATTTTCCTCGAAAAAGAAAGAGGGAATGCAAGTTGTCCAACGTGAGATGGAGAAGATTGGTTTCGACGAGATTTGGATTGATAGAGTTGGAAGCATTATCGGTCGTATTGGTGATGCATCGAAGAAAATCGCTCTCGATGGGCACGTCGATACAATGTTTGCCGGCGACTTGACGAAGTGGAGTTTTGATCCATTCCAGCCGAAGATCGAAGATGGAAAAGTGTGGGGACGCGGAACTGTCGATCAAAAAGGTGGATTGGCAACGATGCTCTCCACAGAGCGACTGCGTTCTACGCTGCGCTCGTTGCAAAGCTAAATGGGAAAAAGTAATGGTTCAATGAACTAGTGTAATGTTTACTGGGGCAACAATGGTATATCATACTTATGGCACAGGATGTCATGCTTTTATCTTTCATCAAATAATGTACGTTATTAATTTGCATTTTTTTGTAAAAAAATTAACATTAATATTGACATTGAACACGTATGTAACATCTGATCACAATGCGATTTGTGGTGCTAGGTTCTACTTGTGCTTTGAGCATTGCACAACAGGCTCAAAGCGCGACTATTTATACATGATAGGTGTATAATTGATTAATAGACTTATTACTTCATTCCAAGTTAGTTCCGCTTTCATGTTCTTCCCTGTGTTGGCAAAGACGAGTGAAGGAACCAATTGACAATTAAAATCATCGTAATAAAAGGAGAATATCACAATGCGTAGTTTTTTAGGTCGTCATATTTTATCACTCAAAGAGTTTGAACGGAGCGAATTCTTACGTGTATTTGAGATTGCAGAACGCTTGGAACCGATTGCACGTAATCGCCAGAACAGCGATATGCTTAAGGGTAAAACGCTTGTTACTGCGTTCTATCAGCCGAGCACGCGCACGCGTCTTTCCCACGAAGCCGCTATGCACCGCCTCGGGGGACATGTTACGGGCTTTTCAGATGCCAAGATGACGCGCGCCGGCGATTTCTATCAAGAAAGCATAAAAGATACTGTAAAGATGCTCGAGTTTTACGGCGATGTAATCGCGATGCGTCATTTCCAGAAAGGCGCGCCGCAGGAAGCCGCGAAATGGTCGTCCGTGCCAATCATAAATGGTGGCGATGGCTGGGGCGAACACCCGACGCAAATCCTCACCGATCTCTATACCGTAATGCGCAACCGTGGCCGTCTTGATGGTCTGCGCTGGCTCGCCGTCGGCGATATGCGAATGCGCACGATGCACTCGATTGGTTATGCGCTTACACAATTCGATTGTCCGATCACTTTTGTAGGACCAGCCCCGAATGCACTATTTCCCAATTCACCTGACATGAGAATGCCGGAAGAATACAAAGCAGATTTTCGAAAATACGGTCTAAACTTCAGCGAAGCCGAACATGTCGAGCAAGCTATTGCCAATGCCGATGTAATTTTGGTCGAGCCGGTGATTCAGGCCGATTATTCGCAAGCGCGTCAGGAATCGGTAAAAGAAAAACCACTCACGCCAGCGAATTTCAAGATTACACGCGAACTATTAATGAGCAAAGCCAAGAGCGATATGATCCTGCTCCACTCGTTACCGCGGATGGACGAAATTCCACCGGATGTGGACATCACCCGCTGGTCACGTTACTGGCAAGAAGCATTCTACGGCGTTGTCCTAAAAATGGGGTTGATCTCGCTCGTTTTGGGTGCTGTCGAATAATTTTCCAATTGTTGTTAGATGTTTGGATGGCTTGATAGTGAGAAAGACCACCAAACTTTCTGATTACTTAACCACCAAACTAAACAGGAGATAATATAATGCAAACTTTTCTGCACGGTCGTGATCTTATTGGTGATCTCGATTTCAGCAAAGAAGAAGTTGAAACTGTACTCGACGTCGCGTTCGATTTGAAGCGTAAGCGCGCGTTAAATGAATCACAAGCAATTCTACGCGATAAGGTTCTCGCCATGATGTTCTTTTTCTCCAGCACTCGTACGCGTGGCTCGTTCGAAGCTGGGATAGCACAACTCGGTGGGCACGGGGCGTTCATCGAATCGCGTTCGACACAGATTGCACACGGCGATACACCAAAGGAAATCG
>JBEKLV010000159.1:0-7109 GCA_050008835.1 Bacteroidota bacterium
CTGATCCTCTCTTATTTAAAAATATTCTGGTGACAGAATACAATTGTGAGGGTTGAGAGGTGATGAGTAGTGTATTGATCTCACCAGACCAGCTTTGGGCGACATCCAGGGCATATTGGTTGATTGAAAAAAGAATAACATCGAGCTGCTTGCTATAAATCGATTGAATCATTTCTTCAGTCGAACTTAATGAATTTAATTCATAGGCTGAAAAAAAGAGTGCCGGCAGAATGGCGATAAGTACAAAGATGATGCCAATCTTGTGTCCTTTTCCCATTCTGGGTGCTTTGATATGTCTATTTTTTTCCATTTCGTTAAATAAAATTCAACTGACGCATCAGTCTACGATCCATCCCGAACATTTGTTCCATTGTTAATTTATTTATCTAATATCACTTTAACAATGTTATTTTTGCCGATTTATCAAAGATCTTTCCATTTTCCAATGAAGAGGCTTTTACCCTATATACATAGACTCCGCTGGACATTGAATTACCTCAGTTATTTGTTCCATTCCATATAACTCTCTGATACTCTGCCGATTGTGCACTAAATGTGTACGATTTTATTTGGCGTCCTTGAATATCATTGATCGTTACTATAACCGAAGATCTCTCTGGCAATGAATATGCAATCGTTGTATTGGGATTGAATGGATTGGGATAGTTCGAATAAATTCTAAAATATCCCGGACTATTCTCACGCTCTGAAACACCGGTACTGGTTTGTTCTGTCTCTATTAATTCGATACCTGTTCCTGTTGTAGACAGATTCCTTGAATATTTTTTTTCGGTGGAATTGTTTAAATGTTCGTGTTCATCAAGACTGGCTATGTATTGGCCGGTGCCATTTGGATTATATTTAATTCCTTTTGGCCAATTGGCTGAATCTGCTGCCTGGCGAAGGAAATCATCAACTCCCGGCATTTGAACGGAATGATCCCATCCGCTTTCAACAGTGAATTTGCTTCTTAGAAAATCGTAGCCGACTGACTCTATTGCTACTGGATCGAGCGATACAAATATGGATAAGGTATATTCGTTATTAAACGGCGACATCTTCCATTTTGAAGGAATATCTATCTCGTAATCTGTCCCCCATAAAGCATCCATAATTATAGATAAGGTTCTTACCGCTTAATAATTTGCGTGTCATTAAATCAACTTGGACGCGATACATACCGTACTCCGATCTCCTCAATGTAGAAGTGTCCGGGAATTCTACTCCATAATGCCGCACTAAGCCCTGGTGAAGATGTGATGCATCGCCACGTGTTTGAGAACCCAAATGGTTTTTTGCAAACATCGTAATGCCAGCTCGATCTTAAAGCATCAATATCCGAAATTATTATACAAATTAATTCCACAACAATCATGAGTTGATTCTACTTTCAGATAGGAAAGAAATCAATCTAAACCGAAAGGCAAAGTGGTTTCGCCAGAAATTTTCTGCATATTTTTTCACTCCCTATGGCAAATCGATTTCCTAAGGATTTATTTGGGTTCTGGAAAATAATCGCATTGAGTTCTTGATTTTGAGTTGAAGAAGAAACACATTGTTCACGAAAGAAGTGCGCCAAAATAAACTTGTTTCGTGTAGCACATATTGAAAGTTTTCAATGCGGAGGCGTAGTTGCCATCCGTTAGGCAGCACAAATATATGAATTATATAAAGTTCATTTATTTTAAAGGAGTGATCTAATGAGAAAAGATATCTTTGTCGTTGGTTGTATATTAATAGGAATTTGGGAATTGGCCGGAGCTCTTGGTTCGTTAGCTAACCTTGTCGGGGTCTGGATATGGTATACTTCGCCACAATCTTATAATAGTAAATACTATCTTCTTCATTTAGGTGTTGAGCTCTTTATCGGTTTATATCTTATTCTACGTCCATACAATCTCTTTCATTTCATAGAACGATTTACGGTAAACGATGATGAAGATCAAGTCAACGATCTTGAAGGCAATGAAACAGAATCGGAAGTTAAGTAGATTGGTTTGCATGCCGCCTAACCAGGTACTTTGATAAAAGTCAAGAGTAAAAACGAGAGAGTATGTCAAAGAACAATTATAGGTGCAATCCTACGCAGGAACGGTTTGTGGAATCGGACGCACAGGTTTATAATGAGGGATGTAGGCAGAATTAGATTTCCAGAACATATAGATGAGCAAGAGTAATTTACGAGCGACAACAATTATGGAAAGTGAACATTTTGGCAGGGTTGTTTAATCTTGAGAGTAACAATACGAATTGATGAGAAACTAAATTCCAAATGTTGAGAAGATATCCTAAAATACAGGTGCAAAAATATCAGTATTTCTCTTTTTGAATCAAATTTGCATCGTTACACGTTGTTTTGTATCTTACCATTGCAATTGGTTCATTTAAAATCTTCCGATAATAAAAACAAAGTTTGATACAATTACTTTTTTGTGAATTGCACGGCATCGGAAGTGCCGGAATGACGCAGAGGGCAATTGTATTTCATAGGTGAAGGATAAAAAACTTGGCACTCAACTTGGCATTATGCATGCCAAAATTGACACGTTGATGAAAAGTTGAAAAATAAAATGCCGAATTCAGAATAAAATCAACGCCCCCGTAGCTCAGATGGATAGAGCAGCGGTTTCCTAAACCGTTGGTCGGAGGTTCGACTCCTCTCGGGGGTACAAAAAATTGCCAATTTCGGATTGCAGAAGTGTGATTAGGTGATTAAGGGAATTGGCTTTTTCTATATTAAAAAAGGAATACTAAATCAACAAATCTGAAAAATACAATATGAAACTTAGTCAAGCTTTTATCCCAACTCTTAAAGAAATTCCGGCTGATGCAAATATTCCAAGTCATCAATTGATGCTGCGGGCTGGAATGATGCGCCAGTTGACTGCAGGCGTTTATTCCTACTTGCCGCTTGGCTTACGAGCAATTACAAATGCGATGAATATAGTTCGAGAAGAAATGAATGCTATAGGTGGACAGGAATTACTTCTGCCTGCATTAAATCCTGAATCGCTTTGGATTCAATCTGGAAGGCGCAATATACCGAACTTCATTCTTAGCATTAAAGAACGGGACTTAGTACTTGCGCCGACGCATGAGGAAGTTATCGGTTATATTGCAAGCATGCACATTCAATCGTACAAAGATTTACCACAGATTTGGTACCAGATACAGACAAAATTCAGAAATGAACCGCGCCCTCGTTCCGGAGTTCTCCGTGGGCGGCAATTTATAATGAAGGATGCATATTCGTTAGATCGTTCGTGGGAAGATTTGGATAAAAGCTACGATGCACAAGCTGAAGCATACATGAAAATCTTTACACGGTGCGGTATTAAATTTTTTATCGTTGGGGCATCCAGCGGTGCAATGGGTGGAACAGGTTCGCAGGAATTTATGATCGAATCAGAATCCGGAGAAGACACTACAGCCCTTTGCTCAAAGTGCAGGTATGCTGCGAACTTAGAGGTAGCGACTTCCAACATGCCCAAAGTTAATCGAGTTGAGAACCACGAGCCATTGAAAGAAATTCATACACCGAGTGTAAAGACTATTGATCAACTTATGGAGTTCTTGAAGATTGATCAATCTCGCTTTGCAAAATCGCTTGTATATAGGCATAACGGTAAGCCTTTGCTCATCTTAATGATAGGAAATGATCAGCTCAATGAATCCAAATTAACTTCTACTTTAGGCGGCAGTGATTTATCGCCAATTAGTGCAGAAGAATTGTCGGCGCTTACAGGTGCAGATGGCGGCTCTATAGGACCGGTTAATTTAAAAGGATTTAGAATTATCGCCGACAAGCGTCTGGAAGGTATGAATGGTCTTATAAGCGGTGCGAATCGAAATGATTATCATCTCGCGAATATAGATTTGGCTCGCGATGCTAAAGTTGAAGGTTTCTATGACTTGCGGTCAATCGAAGCTGGTGAACCTTGCCCGAAATGCTCGGCACCGCTAAAAATATCCAATGCTATTGAGCTTGGACATATTTTCAAGCTTGGCACAAAATATTCTGATACGCTCAACATCACCTATCTTGATGAAAACGGCAAAGCCCAGCCGGTGATTATGGGCAGCTATGGAATCGGTATAGAGCGTATTGTTGCTTGTTACATTGAACAGAATCATGACAAAGATGGTATCATCTGGAACAAAACGCTGGCGCCGTACCAAATCCATCTGATTGCTGTTAATATGAATAGCAAAGATGTTGTAGCCGCTTCTGATCGGATTTACTCCCAGCTTAGTAAAGTCAGCGTTGATATTCTTTATGACGATCGGGTGAACATTACTCCTGGATTCAAATTCAAAGATGCAGATTTGCTTGGCATGCCTTTTCAAGTAATTGTGGGCGACAAAGGATTAAAAAATGGGCAGATTGAAATCAAGCGCAGAAGGACAGGTGAACGGATTCTTGTGAAGCTTGAAGATGCCATTGCAGAAATACAAACGTTGTTAATAGAATAGAGAGTATAGAAAAACTCAACCCTCAAAAACAAATTACAGACAAATCACAAATAATTAATTTTAATTGTTGGTCTTAATATTTGTATTTTGTTTAGAATTTGTAGATTAGAATTTGGAATTTCCCCTTGGTTATAAGCAGCTCCATGCGGTTTGTTCATCTCCATAATCACACGCATTACAGTCTTCTTGACGGAGCGGCCACAGTCCAAAGTCTTGTGAACGCTGCTGCTGCGAACAATATGCCGGCAGTGGCGATTACTGATCATGGCGTACTTTTTGGCGCTATTGAATTTTACAAGCGCGCTATGAAGGCAGGCATAAAACCTATCATCGGCTGCGAAGCTTATATCGTTACCAAAGGAAGTCGATTCGAAAAGAAAGTAGATACGAACCGATTAAACAAGGGAGAAGGACGCGGTATTTACAACCATATCGTTCTTTTGGCAAAGGATGCAGTTGGATACAAGAATTTGATTCGACTATGCACTATTGGACATACGGAAGGATTCTACTTCAAACCTCGAATTGACGTTGAAGTTTTAACGAAATATCATGAAGGAATTATTGCGACATCTGCATGCCAAGCTGGAATTGTCAATGAACAGCTTGTCAACAGTAACTATAATGAGGCACTGGAATATGCATCGATCTATCGAGATATATTCGGCGAAGATTTCTATATTGAAATTCAAAACCATGGCTTGCAGAACGAACAATCTATCCTTGAAGGTGCACCAAAAATAGCGCATGAACTCGGCATAAAATTGGTCGCTACAAACGATTGCCATTACATCCTACAAGAGCATGCAATGCCGCATAATATCATGCTCTATATCCCGGAAGCGAGCAGCACAAACACACTTGATTATCAGACGCTTAGGTATAAAACAGATCAGCTCTATTTCAAATCATCTGATGAAATGATTGCATTATTTAAAGATTATCCAGAAGCAATCCAGTCTACATTAGATATTGCAGACAAGTGCAATCTACAAATAGAATTAAAGAAAAATCATATGCCGGCATTTCCTATTCCACCGGAAGCTGGTAGTACTGATCCGAATGAATATTTTGAACGGCTCGTACGGGAAAGGATCCCAAAAAGATACGAAAAGATCACGCCTGAAATCGAAGAACGAGTTGTTCATGAAATAAATGTTATAAAGAACATGGGATATGCGGGCTATTTTCTCATTGTCCAGGATTTCATAAATGCTGCGCGTTCGATGGATATTCCTGTCGGTCCGGGTAGGGGAAGCGCTGCAGGAAGCATCGTTTCTTATGCATTAGGCATTACAGATGTCGATCCACTCAAATATGATTTGCTCTTTGAGCGGTTCCTTAATCCTGATCGAGTTTCAATGCCTGACATAGATATAGATTTTGCAGATAACAAACGTGAAAAGGTGATTGAGTATGTAAAACAAAAGTACGGTGAAAAATCAGTCGCACAGATTGCTACATTCGGTACAATGTCGTCGCGCGCTGCGCTCAAGGATGTTGGAAGAGTTCTCGGTATTCAACTATCCGTCATAGATTCCATCACAAAGCAAATTCCGGTTGTTCAAGGAAAGGTAGCACGCATTGAAGATGCGCTAAAAAATGTCCCGGATCTTAAATGGGTAAATCAAAGTTCCGATGATAAGATAAAACTGCTGATTGATACGGCAAAAGTGCTCGAAGGAATGAACCGTAATCTTTCAACCCACGCAGCCGGCGTTGTGATTGCCCCCGGAGACATTAGCGATTATGTGCCGATGTATAAGACTCCGCAGACCGATTTAATGACGCAGTACAATATGAAGGATCTTGAAGATGCCGGTCTACTCAAGATGGATTTTCTTGGTTTGCGCACGCTGACTGTGATAGATGATGCTCTAAAGATGATTGAACAAGGGCATGGAATAAAGTTGGATTTATCTAAAATTCCAGAAGCGGATCAAAAAACTTTGGAACTATTCACACGGGGACAGACTGTGGCGTTGTTTCAGTTTGAAAGTACTGGCATGCAGGATTATTTACGTAAGCTTAAGCCGACATCTATTCATGATCTCGTAGCGATGAATGCACTATATCGTCCGGGTCCGATGGATAACATACCTGACTTTATCGATAGGAAAAATGGCAAACAGAAGATCTCCTATCTCCACCCGAAACTTGAACCAATTCTTCGCGAGACCTATGGTGTAATAGTATATCAAGAGCAAGTAATAAAAATTGCCAGTGAAGTAGGCGGACTTAGTCTTTCACAAGCAGATTTACTTAGACGTGCGATGGGCAAAAAAGATAAAGAGTTGATGGCTAAGCAAAAGAAAGAATTTGTGGAGAATGCAGTCGCAAAAAATATTGAACGAAAAATTGCCGCAGATATATTTGATTTGATTGAAAAATTTGCCTCTTATGGTTTCAACAAATCGCACAGTGTTGCGTATTCTGTTCTGGCTTATCAAACGGCGTATCTTAAGGCGCACTATCCAGCCGAATATATGGCTGCAACGCTTTCCAGCGAGATGGACAACACAGATAAAATAGTAGTGCTTATTGATGATTGCAGAAAACTTGGGATTGATGTTCTTCCTCCCGATGTCAACGAAAGCGGTGTCAACTTTGTCGTTACACCAAAGGGTATTCGTTTT
>JBEKLV010000016.1:0-25980 GCA_050008835.1 Bacteroidota bacterium
GCATATCAGATAGTTACTTATTTCTTTTTGCTGTGTAGATTTATATTCCAATTCGGATTTATTGGAATGCTTACGCTATCTCTTGTTCCAATCAAGCTGCTATGATATTTCCAATTAAAGTCTATCATTTTTGTTCGTATGCCAATTGAAATAGATGAACAAGGTATAAGCAGCAGTAATGATATAACAAATATATTTTTCCATATTCCTTGTTGATTTAAACAAAGTATTAAAGACCACGCTACCATTACATGAGGTATATAATAATATCTGCCGGATATTGTCGTGACAAATGGAGAAAAATTATACCTAGCAATGAGAGCTACCAATATTACCACCGATACGCTTAAAAACATAAATACTATCTTTAATATTCGTTTTTCCTTTGGAGATTTTAAATAGGACAGGTAGAGAAGAATAGAATAAAAAGCTAGCGCACAAGTGCTTATTAATAGCGCATTACTTTTCATCATAGATCTTCCAAAGAACAGTCCACTGAACAGTCTTCTTCCGAATATAGAAATGTAGATGTCTAAATTGAAAATACTACCTTCATGTAAAACTTCTGTACTCGGAACTATGAAGAAGAGTTGAATCAATACTGTACAAAAGGCTGTCACGAGCAATGTATATCCATATATCTTTTTTGTGTGGAATAATTTCCGCGCGAGAAAGGGGAATATGACAATCAAAAATGGCCCTGTTAATCCTGCAAATATGATTATGATAAAATCAGATAGTACTTGTAAAGTATAGTTCCCATATTTTTTATTTGGGGCATCTTTTAGTAGTGCCAATACAAGCAATATACACAGGATCCACTGGAGATTTGTTACATTGAGGAAAACCTCATTCAATGCTTGTGGAACAAGTACAATTGAAAGAGCAAAGAGTGGCTTAAATGGCAATTGCAGTCTTGGTGAAAAACAATGAGCAATAACTATAATAGTAATGAATAAACACATGTAATTGTAAACCGTAGGTACATTAGCATATGAAAAGAACGAGTCAGCAAATATTGCTATAAGCCTTGGAACAATATGAAGATAGCCGGCATATGGAGTAAATATGGCTGCGGCGCCATATTCATATTGCTGAGCGAAGAAGATCGTTCCGTCTTCTGCCCAAAATTGAGGATTAATCAGAGAATCCGATTTTCGAACTATGAGTATAAGTACTGCGATTACTATGAACGCAATATTCTTGTAGTTTATAAACTTATTTTGTGCGATATGTTTTGAATCCATGCAAGGTCTTCAATTCGATGGAATAAAAATATTGCTGTTTGCTTTCGATTTGAACAAAATCTTTCATTTCTCTCTTTCTATCAAGCACTCATCATAACGATTGTAGTGTATTAGCCCTAATTAATCAAGTATTAAAAAATTTCTAATGTTTATTCCATTTCAAGTATAATATGCAACAGCCTGCGGAGTTATTATTATACTCCGCCCAAATATATAAAGAGGTGGTTCGGACACTTTATGATGGTTGTATTACTCCTGATGCCTTTTCATATAAGATACCGACCAAAATGTCGTCTAGTAAATATGGTATATACATTATAACTCCTTCAACAGCCGCCATTATAACTATAGATGCATCGGTTCCTTTATAATGGCCATTTAGTTTCTGTAACGATCGCTATTGATGGCACCTGGAACTATTTATCCCCAGTATCGTCTATAAAATTGAACTCATGAATCAATTCAACATTTCAATAAAAGGAAAGACAGCCATGAAAACAATTTTACAAGTGATCGGGTGCTTTGCGATAGTGCTCTTTCTTTCAACGAGTACGATGTTGAGTGCCAGCGGCAAACTTTTAGGTGAGACCCAAAAGAGACAAAGAATAAAAATCTCCGGGTGGATTGGAGTCATGATTCAGGATGTAAACGAAAAAATTGCGCGAAAGGCTAAGCTCGATTCCGAAGAAGGCGCCTTTGTAAAGGAGGTTGCTGAAGACAGCCCAGCGGACTCTGCAGGAATTCAGGAGAGTGATATTATAATTGAGTTTAATGGAAAAAAAATATTTGATTCAGATGATTTAGCAAAATTAGTACATCGAACTTTGCCTGGAACGAAAGCAGACATTGTTATTGTCCGTGATGGTCAAAAGAAAACAATTACAGTGACTATTGGTAAGAATAAAGAATCAAAACGTGAGATGTTTAGAGCGGTGCCTAATATACCCGATGTGCGTGTTTTTGTAGGAAATCGCATCCTTGGACTGCAGCTTCTCACTCTCAATGAGCAGCTGGGTGAGTATTTCGGTGCCCCGAATAGCGAAGGAGTATTGGTAGAGGAAGTGGAACGTGAAAGCGTTGCCGAGAAAGCAGGATTTAAAGCTGGTGATGTTATTATCCGGGTTGGAAATAAAACAGTAGACGAAGTGGGAAAAGTTCAAAGGGAACTCCGTAAATATGATGAAGGCGATAAAGTGGACTTTGAAATTATGCGAAATGGCGCGAAGAAAGTATTGAGTATAGAAATGGAAGAAGGCCAAATTGTTCCGCCAAACTTCTTTTTCCGAAAACCACACATTCAGATGTTCCGAATGAATCCATTTGATGATGCGGAAATGCATTTGGATATAGATGAACTTCGGTCTAACTTAAATCAAATACAAATCGAACTTAGGAAGTCGATAAAAGACGACGAAGTAATGCACCATGAGATTCAAAAACGTGGAGAATGGTTTTTATTACCACTACCTAAACCTGTAGAATTATAACCCCTTTCTTATTTTCCTTATCTTAAATAATAATCCGGTGTACCGATAATGGTAGCCGGATTTTTTTTATGTTCGTCAAGCGTCTTGCCAATCTCCCAACCATAACGTACCTTTCATCGTGAACTATGTCTGAAGCGTCTTTTCTTTTTTCTCAATATGGGCATGTTGTTGATTTACTGCCCGAGATGGTGCTCATCCTGGATGATGAAAACAGGATTCTCGATGCCAACAAAACAGCCGTCGACGAATTGGGAGTGATTGTCCGACCATCGCAACCGAAATATGTCTTCGACATACTTCCTGAGGAAGAACGTGCTATTTTTAGAAACTTGCTTCCGTTTACCGATCAATCAAATTTGGAAACTAAATTTCGCAAGCGAGACAGATCAATAATCGATGTTACGGGAAGAGTGCGCATCTTACATTCAGGTCAGACGAAGTACTGGGTGCTGGTGATGCGCGATGTAACTGAAGAAAAGCGGAAAGAACTAGATTTACTTCGTTTCTCTAATGTCATCCACAATACAATTAACCCCATCCAGATCAGCGATGCAAATGGAACAATGGTGTATGTCAATCCGGCTTTTGAAAAAGTAACCGGTTATAGTAATATAGAATTGATAGGAAAGAATCCGAATATCTTAAACAGCCGTAAGCATAGCAAAGAATTTTGGTCTGGAGTGTGGAAACATATTATTTCGGGCAAAGTATGGGTAGGTAGAATCGAAAACCGCCGGAAAGATGGAAGTCCATTCTTTACGGAACTTGTCATTTCGCCGATCGCCGATTCGCATGGCAAGATAGCCGGTTACCTTGGCGCGCACCGAGATATCACAGAACAAATCATTTTGGAACAGCAGCTTGTTCGGTCACAGCGTATGGAAAGTATCGGTACACTCGCGGCCGGTATTGCGCACGAAGTCGGCAACCCGCTAACCGCCATTTCATCGCTAGTACAAGTTATTCAGCGTACGAGTACGGATGAATTTGCCAAAGAGAAATTAGAATTAATCAATAGTCAAGTGAATCGCATTACCCGCATCATACGTGAACTTGTAGATTTTTCACGTCCTTCGACGCACGTTGTAAAGCCGACGAATATAAATCGAATTGTCAAAGAAGCGCTGAACATTGTTCAGTATGGGAAAAAAGTTAAGGACATTACTTTCAAACTCGATTTGGACGAACGACTTCCGGAAATTGCCGCAGTACCAGATCAAATTGTTCAAGTTTTTATCAACATTTTAATGAACGCCGTAGATTCGTTGGATGAACGCCGTGGTACGATCACTGTGCATAGCCGTAAGAACGAGCATGCGGTTGAAGTAATAGTGCGCGATACGGGAAAAGGAATTGAATCTTCGGCATTGGAAAAAATCTTTGAACCGTTCTATACTACAAAAACTACAGGCCAAGGCACAGGGCTGGGGTTATGGGTAAGTTACGGTATTGTAAAAAGTTTTGGCGGTGATGTGTTTGTAGAAAGCACTCCCGAAAAGGGAAGCACCTTCACTGTCTCGTTCCCTTGGAAAGGTGTCTAATGGCGAAACGTATATTAGTGGTTGATGACGAACAAATTATCCGTGAATCACTTTCGTTCATTTTGAAGAAAGAAGGGTATAATGTTGAAGAAGCGGCAAACGGCAAAGACGCATTAACGAAACATGAGGTAAATCCATTCGATATCATCATAACCGATATTGAAATGCCTGAAATGAAAGGAGTCGATTTACTGAAACAAATTCGTCAGCGGACGCCGCAAACATTGGTTGTTATTATTACGGCATTTGGATCTGTCGAAACGGCGGTGCTTGCACTGCGCGAAGGCGCTGCAGATTACATTTTGAAGCCGGTTAATTTCGATGATCTGCTATACCGTGTAAAGAAGCTTTGCGATTACCATGCATTGATTGTTGAAAATTCTCTCTTGCGTCGAGAACTTCAGCGCACTTATGATTTCGATCAAATTATAGGTCAAAGCGCCCCGATGAAAAAAGTCTTCGAGGTAATTAAACGTGTTGCTCATAGCGAAGGTACTGTGTTAATCACCGGTAAAAGCGGTACGGGAAAAGAAATTGTTGCACGCGCTATTCACTATAACAGTCCGCGACGCGAAAAACGATTTATGCCTATCAATTGCGGTGCCATTGTTGACACATTGTTTGAAAGTGAACTCTTCGGACACAAAAAGGGATCATTCACAGGTGCAACAGTAGACAAAGAGGGATTGTTAAAAGTCGCTGAAGGCGGCACGGTCTTTCTTGATGAAGTAAGCGAAATTCCAATCCAACTTCAGGTAAAATTGTTGCGCGCACTTGAGCAAAGAGAAATTACGCCTGTTGGTATGACGGAACCAATCAAAATCGATGTACGAATTATTGCAGCTACAAATCGGGATCTGCGCAAAGAAGTGGAGAATGGCAGGTTCCGTGACGATCTTTATTATCGTTTGAATGTTGTTGAAATCGATTTACCGTCGCTCAAGGAACGTCCTGACGATGTCCCAATTCTCGCGCAGCATTTTCTCAACGCCTCTAAAAAACAAATGAGCAAACCAATTCAAGGATTTGCCAACGATGCTATGCGTGCCATGCTTCAGTACCAATGGAAAGGCGAAGTGCGTGAGTTGGAAAATGTCATTGAGCGCGCAGTCATCTTTTGCGATGAAGAATTTATCGGACTTGAACATCTTCCGGAATACATGAGACCTACAGAAGACATTCCTTCCGTTTCTTCCGGCCATGGGACACTTAAGGACGCAGTCAGAAGTTTTGAACGGCAATTCATTCAACAGACTCTCTCGGCTTGCCGACAGAACAAGGAGGCTGCAGCTAAAGTTCTGGGTGTTAGCCTTTCTTCGCTTTATCGCAAAATTGAAGAATTGCAAATACCGGTTCGCTGAGTGAAATTGTTTATTTATTCTCAAAATTGTCATCATAAAGCGCCGGCTCAATTCTTCTGATTTGTAAGAAACCTGTGTAAAACGATTTCCCAAAACCTGCAAATTATATACAAATAGTAATGCTTACTCCACGCAATTGACCTTAATTTGTCGAGTCATGTTGCATTAGTAATTACTGGCACATTCCTTGCAAAATATTTTTAAGAATAATTACCAATATTTACAGAAGATAAATATATGAAGTTACGATGGTTGGTTGTAGGGATCGTTGCCGTTACTGCAGGCAGCATATTTATGATTAAGCATTTAGTGGATAACAAGAAGACGTTTCTCCCTTTCGTTGATAACAACAATGAAAAGAGTTACGGCAAGTTCCCACGTGAAATTCTTGAAACAGAATTTGATGACGCGGATTATTTAGTATAACTCCGATATGTAGGGCATCGGATTAAAGATAACTTTACCATGTCCAATCAAGCCGGCATAATTTCGCATGAAAAACCGCAAGCGGTATTAAATTCTACCGTCTCTCGGAAACGTGTACTCGTTTTTAGCCCCGATGCGGATTTGGCACGGTTTCTTCTGTTGAATCTCGAAGACAAGTTCCAAATTGTGCGCGAACACCGGTTGGAACACCTTAAACAAGCGGTCAAAGAAATTTTGCCTGATTTAATATTGATCGATCTATTCGCGTTTTCTACTGACATAATCAAGCAACTCGACATTATGCGCCGAATGGCAGGCATAGTTCCGATCATCGCGCTACGCGATTATATGTCTCTTACACCTGAGATGAACAAATCAATTGACGATCTTACAGATGTGGTTTTTTATAAACCGGTCGACGTAGAACTCATTACACAGGCCATTGAAGATTTGTTGAAATAGAATATATTAGAGTATGGTATATTCCAATGTGGCGATTGAATAATTGCAGGACTTTTGAGACCGTAGTATTTGCACTAATTTATTTTATATTCCTATAAAGTAATCTTGTAGGTATCCACTTGAAGACTTTTATTTTTGAACGCAGCGAACTTGATCATCTGATTGAGATCCTAAAAAGTCGTAACTATAAAGTCATCGGACCCGTCATGCGCGATAGCGCAATAACTTATGACGAGCTAACAAATACGAACGACCTTCCCATTGGCTGGACAGATGAACAGACAAACGGGATGTACCGATTGAAAAATCGTGATGATGCCGCTGTGTTTGGTTGGACGGTTGGTCCACAGTCATGGAAAAAATTTCTTTTCCCGCCAATTCAAAAAATCTTTGCAACCCATAAAAGTACCAAAGGACTTGATCTCCCGAACTTGAAGAAACAACCAGCACAAGAACCGATTGCTACAAAGTACGCTTTTTTTGGTGTTCGCCCCTGCGATTTGAGCGCCATCACTATTCAAGATAAAGTATTTCTTGAGGGACCTTTTATTGATCCGGTCTATGAACGAAGACGCTCGGGGAATTTCATTGTGACAGTAAATTGTGCACAAGCAGGTGGAACCTGTTTCTGCGCATCGATGGGTACTGGACCCAAAGCCGCAACGGGATTTGATCTTGCGCTGACTGAAATATTGGACAACAAGCGCCATTACTTTATCGCGGAAGTGGGGACTGAGCTGGGTGGAGATGTTCTCAAGAGCGTGAAGTGCATAAAAGCAACAGATGAAAATTTGATTGCGGTCAACGAAATCTGCGAAAAGACCGTGAAACAAATGGGACGTTTACTCGACACATCCAATCTAAAAACTATTCTTTATCAAAATTCTGAACACCCACGATGGGAACGAACTGCCGCGCGATGCCTTACTTGCGCCAACTGCACAATGGTTTGTCCAACCTGTTTCTGCGTCACGATAGAAGATGTGACTGATCTTGCAGGCGCGCAGGCAGATCGTGTGCGAAAATGGGATTCCTGCTTCACACTCGACTTTTCATATATTCATGGTGGAAGTGTACGTGCCTCTGCAAAAGCACGCTACCGGCAATGGATGACACACAAACTGGCATCGTGGGTAGATCAGTTCGGTACGCTTGGATGTGTAGGATGTGGACGCTGTATTACGTGGTGCCCAGTCGGTATAGATATTACAGAAGAAGCACGCGCAATTCGCGAAAATCAATCCTAAGGAATTACTATAATTAAAGGAAAAGTGTGATGGAAGACCTGAAAAATATTCTTGCAGAACATCCATTCTTCAAAGGGCTCAATGAAGAATATTTTGCACTCATAGTTGGTTGTGCATCGAATGTACGCATCGACGCTGGGAAAATGATTCTTCGAGAAGGTGAAGAAGCGAATCACTTCTACCTCATTCGTTCGGGAAAAGTGACGCTCCAATTGATGACACCTAATAAAGGACCAGTTATAATCCAAACTTTACACGAGGGAGATATTCTCGGCTGGTCATGGCTTATACCGCCCTTTACTTGGCACTTCGATGCAAAGGCGATTGAACTGACGCGAATGATCGCCCTCGATGGGAAATGTCTGCGTACGAAATGCGAGAGTGATCATGATCTTGGATACGAATTACTTAAACGTTTTGCTGACATCATGACTAAACGGCTTGAATCCACACGCTTACAACTTCTGGATATTTATGGCGACCGATCCTGAATTACTATCGCTCAAATTGGATTACAAACGGAATCCAATGCTTCCATGGCCATTTCAAATCCGGCGGGTTAAGCATGAAACAGAAGATACATTCACCGTTGAATTACAACCTCTGGGTGCTTTGGAAGAATTTGCGTTTCAGCCGGGACAGTTCAATATGGTATATGTTTATGGTGTCGGTGAAATTCCGATTTCCATCAGTGGCGATCCGGCAAATCCACGTACGCTTGTACACACAACACGTGCAGTCGGCACTGTAACGAAAGCAATGGATAAAATGCGGCGCGGAGACATTTTAGGTATTCGCGGTCCATATGGAACGCCATGGCCCGTGGATCAAGCAATTGGATTGGATGTCGTTTTCGTTGCCGGCGGCATAGGACTGGCACCGTTGCGGCCAACGTTGTATGAGGTTGTTGCCCACCGTGAGCAGTACGGGAAAGTAGTATTATTATACGGAACGCGAACACCTTTGGATGTTCTTTTCCGGCAAGAACTGGAAAACTGGCGCGCACGCTTCGATTTGGAAATTTATGTTACAGTTGATCGAGCAATGAGCGGTTGGCGCGGCAATGTTGGTGTAGTGACGAATCTTATCTCACGAGCGCCATTCAATCCGCGTAATACGATGGCATTCGTCTGCGGTCCGGAAATTATGATGCGGTTCACCGCGATGGAACTGCACAAGCGCGGTGTCGATAACGAACGCATTTTCGTTTCAATGGAACGTAATATGAAATGTGCCATCGGCTTGTGCGGCCATTGCCAATTCGGATCGGTCTTTGTATGTAAAGACGGGCCTGTCTTTCAATATAATAAAATCAAAGATATGCTGGTGAAATGGGAAATTTAATATAAAGAGCACGAAGATGTCCACTAAGAACATAAAGGTTCTAAAGATGGCTGCCAAGAAACCCCGTAAGCCAAAACTTGCTGTATGGAAATTTTCTTCATGCGATGGATGTCAATTAAGCCTGCTCGACTGCGAAGATGAACTGCTCGCTATCACCGAGCACTTAGATATAGCTAACTTCGCGGAAGCGTCACGTGCAGTAGTGAAAGGTCCATACGACATTTCACTGGTGGAAGGCTCTATCACTACCCCGCACGATGCCGAACGCATCCACCAAGTACGGCGGCAGTCGAAAGTTCTCATTACCATCGGAGCATGCGCTACAGCCGGAGGTATTCAAGCGCTTCGCAACTTCAAGGATGTGAAACAATTCATTACGGTGGTTTATGCCAATCCGAAGTACATCGAAACGCTAAATAAATCTACACCGATTGCAGATCATGTCTTTGTTGATTTCGAACTGCGCGGCTGTCCGATTAACAAGCATCAATTAGTGGAAGTCATCAACGCCTATCTCAATGGTCGCAAACCAAACACATCGGCGTATGCTGTGTGCATTGAATGCAAACGGCGCTTTATCACCTGCGGGTTAGTGGCGCACGGTCCAACGTGCCTCGGTCCGGTCACACAAGCAGGATGTGACGCCTTGTGTCCATCATATCATCGTGGCTGTTTTGGTTGTTATGGACCGAAGGAAACACCGAACACATCCGCGCTCGGCACATACTGGAATTCGCTAGGAATAAAGGATGATGAGCTTGTGCGCTTGTTCCGTGGATTCAATGCTTACGCTGAAGCATTCCGAAAAGAAAGCGAAGCACATGAAAAATAAGACAATAAAAGTCGATTACCTTGCCCGCGTAGAAGGCGAAGGGGGATTGTTAGTGAAAATCAGCGGAAAAAAAGTTGCCGATGTCAAGTTTAATATCTTTGAACCGCCGCGGTTCTTCGAAGCATTTCTCCGCGGCAGGCATTACAGTGAAGCACCGGATATTACTGCACGCATTTGCGGTATTTGTCCGGTTGCATACCAAATGAGTTCCGTTCATGCGATGGAAAACGCTTTTGGTGTTACAGTAGACGGGCAACTTCGTACGCTCCGCCGATTATTATATTGCGGTGAATGGATTGAAAGTCATGCACTGCACATTTTCATGTTGCACGCGCCGGACTTTCTTGGTTACGCCGATGCGATCCAAATGGCAAAAGATCACGGTCCAGTTGTTCAAATGGCGTTAAAGATAAAAAAGATCGGCAATGATATTGTCAACCTTATCGGCGGAAGGGAAATCCACCCAATCAATGTTCGAATTGGCGGCTTCTACAAATTACCGACAAAGCAGGAACTTGAAACATTAATCGAGCGATTAAAGTGGGCCGTGGATTCATCCATCCAGACTGTGAAATTTGTAGCCAAATTGCCTTTTCCCGACTTTGAACGTCCGTACGAATATGTTGCATTGCGCCACGAGAAGGAATATCCGTTTAATGAAGGACGGCTTTTTTCCAACAAGGGACTTGACATCGAGATTAATGAATATGAGAACCATTTTATGGAAGAGCACGTCTCGCACTCCAACGCGCTTCACTCTATTTTGAAAGAACGCGGTGCGTACTTTGTAGGACCACTGGCACGCTATAATTTGAACTTCGATAAACTCACGCCTGCTGCGCAGGATGCCGCTAAGTCGGCAGGTATCGGAAAGGGAACGAACAACCCGTTCAAGAGCATTATTGTACGATCAGTGGAGATGCTCTATGCCTGCGAAGAAGCGCTGCGCATTATTAAAGAATATGAAATACCAGAGAAAGCGGCAGTGGATATTCAACCGAAACTTGGTACCGGATATGGTTGTACCGAAGCACCACGCGGTATTCTCTATCACCGATACCGTTTGGATGAGCGAGGAATTATTCTCGATGCAAAGATCGTTCCACCGACATCGCAGAACCAGAAAACTATCGAACAGGATTTGCGAGAATTCGTGCCACCACGCTTGCATCTTTCACAAGAGAAACTTACATGGCAATGTGAACAAGCGATCCGGAATTATGATCCGTGCATCTCGTGCGCAACCCATTTCCTGAAGCTTGAGATCGAAGACGAACAACAAAGAGACATACGATGTGAATGCGATCGAACAAAGCGACGGTGAAAATCCTATTATTCTTTCATATTGAGAGTTAAAATGTATTCATTCACGAATAAAGCAGGAGGTGGCATATGGCGAAGCTTGACGATGTGATTGATTACTTGAAGCACAACAACGTACAGTATGAGGTGATTGAGCACACCCCGGCATTTTCTGCGCACGAAGTTGCTGTTGTGTCACACGTACCAGAAAAAGACCTGGCAAAAACTCTTATTGTTAACGCTGACGGAAAATTTTATATGGTCGTGATGCCCGCCGATCATAGATTAGATGATCATTTACTGCACGGTGTGTTAAAGTCGAAACATGTCCATCTTGCCTCTGAAGAGGATTTGCAGCAGATTTTTCCAGATTGTGAAGTTGGCGCTATGCCACCATTTGGAAATCTCTACGCCTTGCCGGTGTATGCCGATAAATCGCTGGCAGATGATGATGTGATTGTCTTCAATGCATGTTCGCACACAAGATCTATTCGGCTCAAAATGTACGATTTCCTACGATTGGTAAAACCGGTCGTTGCGGAATTCTCACAATCACGATTCGAGATTAAAGAAACATAATGATCGAGAACCACCCTATGAAGGTTCTTCTCATCGGGATTGGCAATGAGTATTGCAGTGATGATAGAATTGGATTGGAAATAGCGCGTCAAATTCGGAAGAAGCAATTTCCGTCTGTTATTGTAAAAGAAGAGTCGGGCGAAGGCGCCGCCCTCATGGAGGCGTGGCAAGGATGTAAGAGCGTCATTATAGTGGACGCAATTTCGTCAGGCGCAAAACCAGGAACGATATTAAAAATTAACGCCAGTAAAGAAATTGTACCGGCGAAGTCCTTTCATTATTCAACACACGCATTTAGTGTTGCGGAAGCGATAGAGTTAGCGAGGGCAATGAAAACGCTGCCACCGGAACTCTTGATATATGGAATTGAAGGCGCAGACTTCAGTGCAGGAGTTAGTATGTCGCACGTTGTGCAAGAGTCAGCAAAGCAAGTTGTCAAACAGATTTTGAAAAAAGTTAAAGCAGTAAGCCGATAGAAATATTGCTGCCATCTGCTGGTTGTCATTGTGCATTGCACAAAAGATATCACGAATAAGAAAATCATTCTTTATTTAAGGAGTAATGAATGCAAATCCCTTCTTCACCATTGATTCGCCCGGATGAAGTGCCGCATAAAATAGAAAAAATGAAGAAAGTAATCCGACGAATCAAGTTTGAGGCTGAGCTTGATCACAATTTCGGTGAGCACATTGCCGAGAAAGCATACGGACAAAAACTTTTAGGTTGTATCCAATGCGGGACGTGTAGCGCAACATGTCCATTGTCGCACTATATGGATTATACGCCACGCAAAGTTATCGCTATGACGCGTGAAGGATTCAAAGAAGAAGTTTTAAATTCGCTCACCATCTGGCTTTGTGCCTCATGCTATTCGTGTACTGTAGAATGCCCGCGGCAGATTCATATTACTGAAATTATGTATGCACTCAAGCGCGAAGCAATCCAGCTTGGTTACTATCCAAAACGGTTGCCTATTCCAGTGCTTGCGCGAGAGTTCTATAAACGCGTTCTGAAAGATGGTCGCAGTACTGAAAGCTGGTTGCTTATAAGCCTATATCTTCACACGAATCCATTTGCAATGTTCAAAGAAGCGATACTCGGACTAAAGTTATTTTTACGCGGACGATTGACCATAGGGAAAGAGCGAATCAAACGACGTGATCAACTCCATGCAATCCTTGGACATACGAAAGGAGGATCGCCGTCATGAAGTATCTCTATTATCCTGGTTGCTCCCTTCGTAGCACTGGTCGTGCATACGGTGAATCACTTGAAGCGGTATTCAAAGCGCTTGAAATACCTATGGAAGAGTTGGATGATTGGAACTGTTGTGGCGCCACGTCATATGTTTCCATCGACGAAACAGATGCTTTCGCTCTTGCCGCCCGTAATCTTGCACTTGCTGAACAACAATCTTCAGATGAGAAAATAAATCTTATCGCACCTTGTAGTGCGTGTTACCTTGTGCTCTCAAAAACCGAGCGTTTTCTCGAAGATGTTCCAATTGTTAGTGCGAAAATCAATTCGAGCCTTAATAAAGCTGGACTTCATTACAATGGTCGTGTCGATGTACGCCATCCGCTTGATGTATTGGTGAATGATTACGGTTTAGAGAACATCGCCAAACGTGTTAAGACTCCACTGAAAGGTGTTAAAGTTGCCTGTTACTACGGTTGCCAGATTTTGCGCCCATACGCCACGTTCGACGATCAATATCATCCGGAAACAATGGAAAAGCTTGTGAAAACTATTGGTGCGGATCCTGTTGATTGGTCGTTAAAAACCCGTTGTTGCGGAGGCAGTTTGACAGGCACAATACAAGAAGCAGGCCTGCGGCTCAACCGTATATTACTCAATGATGTGCAAAAAAGTGGCGCCTCAGTTGTTCTCACATGTTGTCCGTTGTGTCAGCATAATATGGAATGTTATCAGCAGCGAATTAATCGTATGTACAATGAAGAAATTGATATACCGGTTATGTACTTCACGCAATTAATGGGTATTGCTCTAGGTCTATCAGAGAAGGAAGTTAGTATGCAAAGGTTGTTTAAGAAGCCATCGCTCAAACGGTTTACTCAGAAAGGAGCGACGACAAATGCATGGTAATGGACAAAACGGACATGTTCGTATTGGATTCTACGTTTGTCATTGCGGACACAACATCGCCAGCATTGTAGATGTGAAAGCAGTTGCCGACTATGTGAAGACACTCCCCGGTGTCGTTATCTCACAAGATTATAAATATATGTGCTCCGATCCTGGACAGGAACTGATTCAGAAAGATATTAAAGAACATTCGCTTAACAGAATCGTCGTTGCATCATGCTCACCGTTGTTACATGAGCACACCTTCCGCACTGCAGTGGAAAAGGGTGGCCTGAACCCCTATTACTTTCAGATGGTAAACATCCGTGAGGATGTTTCGTGGGTTACCACCGATACAAAAGCAGCTATAGAAAAAGCGAAAGATCTTGCCCGCGCAGCAGTGCAGCGTGTATTTTATCACAAAGCTCTGGAAACAAAGCATGTGAAGATTCATCCCGATGTGCTTGTCGTTGGCGGCGGTATTGCTGGAATTCATGCGTCGCTCACACTTGCAAACGCTGGCAAAAAAGTTTATCTCGTGGAAAGAGATCCAACAATCGGCGGACATATGGCAATGTTCGATAAAACATTTCCCACGCTCGACTGCGCTGCCTGTATTCTTACACCGAAAATGTCACAGGTGAAAAATCATCCCAACATTACACTGTGGACATATTCGGAAGTGTCAAAAGTAGATGGTTATGTCGGCAATTACAAAATTGCAGTCAAGCGGAAGCCACGCTATATCAACGAAGAATTGTGTGTTGGTTGTATGGATTGCATCGAAAAGTGTGTCTATAAGGAAGGCAAGACACCTGACGAATTTAATATGGGGCTGAGTAAGAGGAAACCGATTTACATACCCTTCCCGCAGGCAACTCCGCAGATTGTTGTAATTGATCCGGAAACCTGCATCGAGTTCAAATCCGGTCGTTGCAAAAAGACATGCGTTGAAGCGTGTGATCGTAAAGCGGTTGACTTTAAACAACAGGAAGAAATAAAAGAGATCGAAGTTGGTACAATTATTCTAACAACAGGATTTCAAACATTTGATGCAAACAGGACTCCCTATTACGGCTATGGAAGGTATTCAAATGTCTACACGTCTCTTGAAGTTGAGCGTCTTGTCAATGCATCAGGTCCAACCAGCGGCGAAGTGACTCTTCGCGATGGCCGCCAACCCAAATCGATTGGTATCATTCATTGCGTTGGGTCACGTGATAAGAACACGAATCGTTGGTGCTCGCGTACCTGCTGTATGTATTCACTTAAACTGGCACACCTTTTAAAAGAGCATTCGAATGCGGAGGTATATAATTTTTACATCGATATGCGCACACCAGGCAAAGGGTATGAGGAATTTTATGATAAGCTGCTCGAAGAGAATGTGCACTTTATCCGCGGCCGTGTTGCAGAAGTAACCGATAGCGCAGTGCGTCCGGATGAAGAAGGCAAGCTTATTATCCGCGCTGAGGACACCATGATTGGTATTGTGCGTCGTGTGCCGGTGGATATGGTCGTACTTGCTGTCGGAATGGAACCTCATGCAGATTCGCAAGATGTAAGGCGGATGTTTAATATTTCCTGTTCGACAGAAGGATTCTTCCTCGAACGCCATCCAAAACTTGCACCTGTAGATACTTTTACAGACGGTATCTTTATCGCCGGCGCTTGTCAGGGACCAAAAGATATACCGGATAGTGTTGCACAGGCAGGCGCGGCTGCCGCTCAAGCGCTTACACTTATCGATACCGGTGAGGTCGAATTGGAGCCGAATACAGCCTATGTTATACAAGAAGATTGTTCAGGTTGCCGTACGTGTCTCACCATATGCCCATATAATGCTATCTCTCGCGATGAAGCAAAACAAAAGGCATTCATCAATGAAGCACTCTGTAAAGGATGCGGCACATGCGTTGCTGCATGTCCATCGGGCGCGATCAAACAGAATTTGTTTGAAGATGAAATGATCTTCAGTGAGATTGACGGCTTATTAGAAATGGAACAGAACGCGTGCTGTTAAATGTGAATTTGGAGAAGAAAAAATCTATGTCAACAATAATAGAACAAGAAAAAAAGACAAATGGCTGGGAACCACGTATTGTTGCATTCTTCTGTAACTGGTGCACATACACTGCGGCAGATCTTGCTGGTGTCTCGCGTCTTCGATACGCACCCAATGCTAGAATTATTCGCGTGATGTGTTCAGGACGCGTTGATCCGCAATTCATTCTTGATGCTTTTTCCAAAGGTGCGGATGGCGTTCTCATTGGCGGCTGTCATCCCGGCGATTGTCATTATATGGAAGGCAATTACAAAGCGCTTCGCCGCATACAGCTTCTCAAACGAATGTTGAAAGATATGGGAATTGAAGAAAAACGATTTCGTCTTGAATGGATATCCGCTTCTGAAGGCGAGCGTGTTAAAACAGTTATCAATGAAATGACAGAGCAATTACGTGGACTCGGCCCGCTCGGATTACCGAAGAAATTTAAGGATTGGGATAAAGAAATGGAATCACTCGAACAAAACGTAAACGGGAAGGAGGAAGCCATCCATGCCCGATAAACCGAAAGTTGCTTTCTACTGGTGTGCTTCCTGCGGCGGCTGCGAGGAATCAGTTGTTGACCTCGCCGAAAACATTCTTGATGTTATTGCGGCAGTGGATATTGTAATGTGGCCTGTTGCTATGGACTTCAAGAAAAAAGATGTTGAAGCGATGGCTGATGGTTCGATACTAGTCTCAATGGTTAATGGAGCTATACGGACATCAGAACAAGAAGAGATGGCAAAATTGATGCGGAAGAAAAGCAAGCTTATTATCGCCTACGGTTCATGCGCCCATATGGGAGGTATTCCGGGACTTGCCAATCAA
Source organism: Bacteroidota bacterium (assembly GCA_050008835.1). Classification (GTDB taxonomy): domain Bacteria; phylum Bacteroidota; class Ignavibacteria; order UBA10030; family UBA10030; genus Fen-1298. The sequence goes on from JBEKLV010000016.1 coordinate 16,789, forward strand.
TTTCAGCGTGAAGAAATCCTTCAATATATATTTGAAGAATCGCCTTCAACAGTGAATAATGAAAAAACACGACCGGAAATAAAATTTGGAACAAACGGTAGCTCCGTGACTTTGCCTACATTTTTTAATGTTGTCCGTGCACTTGATCAGGTAATCGATGTCGATTATTATTTACCTGGGTGTCCGCCAACCTCGAAGTTGCTGAAGCAAGCACTTGCAGTACTTCTTTCCGGCAAATTACCAGAGAAAGGCGCTGTTCTCGCTCCGGATATAGCACTTTGCGATGAATGCCCGAAAAAAGATACGAAGCCAAGCGATTTAAAGTTCACAGGATTCAAACGTCCACACTTGACTCAAATCGATCCAAATACTTGCTTGCTGGCACAAAGTATTGTCTGTATGGGACCGGCAACACGTGGAGGTTGTGAAGGTGTCTGTATTTCCGGTAATATGCCTTGCACCGGTTGTTTCGGTCCAACATCACGTGTGAAAGATCAAGGTGCAAAAATTCTTTCTGCGCTTGCATCGCAAGTTGAAGCCAAAAATGAAAAAGAGATTGATGAAACACTTGCAACAATTCCAGATCCAATTGGTACATTTTATCGGTACGGTTTACCTGCATCAATCTTAAGAAGAAAAAATTTTAAGTGATGGTTCTTCGGAAATCCATAGATGATTTCTTATCGCAGAAGAAGCTTGCCGTTATTGGTGTCTCGCGAGATGCAAAACAATTTGCGAACTTTGCATATCGTTTTTTAAAAATGCACGGATATGTGGTTTATCCTGTTAATCCAAATGCAGAACAAGTTGAGGGTGACCGATGTTATCCAAATATAGAATCATTACCTGAACGAGTCGATGCGGCTTTAGTGATGCTTCCGCCAGAGAAAACGATGAAGGTATTGCCTGAGATCGCCGGGGCTGGTATCGAGCATGTCTGGCTCCAGCAACAAACAGATTCACCACAAGCAATTAAATTCTGTAAAGATCGCAAAATCAATGTCGTGTATGGCGAGTGTATTATGATGTTTTCTGAACCATTAGCTTTTCCTCATCGCCTGCATCGCTGGGGTAAGAAGGTGATAGGAACTTTACCGAAATGAAAATGAAACCTGATGACATTCATAGGAGCCTACAACAAGGAATATTATGGAAGTGACTACAACAACACGACGTATTACTATTGATCCTATTACGCGACTTGAAGGACATGGGAAGATCGATATTTTTCTCGATGACCAAGGTGAAGTGACGAAGGCATATTATCAGATCCCAGAATTGCGCGGGTTCGAGATTTTCTCTAAGGGACGTCCTGCCGAAGATATGCCGCAAATTACCAGCCGCATATGTGGTGTTTGCCCAACAGCACATCATATGGCTGGAACGAAAGCGTTAGACGATCTTTATAAAGTGGATCCACCACCTGCAGCAAAGAAAATCCGCGAGTTGATTTACAATCTCTTTATGCTTGAAGACCATGCACTGCATGTGTATATACTCGGTGGTCCGGACTTTATCGTTGGGCCGGATGCGCCCAAAGAATTACGTAATGTTGTCGGTGTAATAGGCAAAGTTGGAGTGGATGTCGGTAAGAAGGTAATCTCAATGCGTCGTCAGTTACGTGAACTCATTAGTTACCTCGGCGGCAAAGTGATTCACCCGGTCTTTGGCTTGCCAGGTGGCGTAGCAAAAGGAATTGCCCCGGAAGATTTGCCGAAGTTTAAAGAAGTGGCAAAAGATGGACTCGAGTTTGCAAAGTTCACGCTTCAAGTATTTAAAGATATTGTACTAAAGAACGAAAACTACGTCAAGATGATCACATCCGATACATACACTCATAAAACATACTATATGGGTTTAGTAGATGAGAACAACAAGATAAATTTCTATGACGGTAAAGTGCGGGTAGTCGATCCAAGCGGAAAGGAATTCATCAAATTTGCGCCTCAACAATATCTTGATCACATTGCAGAACATGTCGAACCTTGGAGTTATGTGAAATTTCCTTACCTCAAGACAATAGGATGGAAAGGATTTATCGATGGAGCCGAAAGCGGTGTATATTCTGTTGCTCCGTTAGCACGCCTCAATGTATCCGATGGAATGGCAACTGCCGAAGCTCAAAAGGCATGCGATGAACTCTACAAAACTCTTGATGGAAAGCCGGTGCATATGACACTTGCTAATCATTGGGCACGTGTTGTGGAGATGTTGCAAGCCGCAGAAAAATGCGTTGAGCTCGTGAATGATATTGAAATCACAAGCAAAGAAATTCGCACGATTCCAACAAAGACACCGACTATCGGAATAGGTATTGTCGAAGCGCCGCGTGGTACGCTCATCCATCATTACGAGACGGACGAACGTGGATTGATAACAAAAGTGAATTTAATTGTTGCTACCGCAAATAACGGCGCACGAATTGCTATGGGCGTCGATAAAGCAGCGAAAGGGCTTATACATGGCGGAAAAGTAAATGACGGCCTTTTAAATATGATAGAAATGGCGTTCCGCGCATACGATCCATGTAATGCCTGTGCGACGCATTCGTTACCAGGTGAGATGCCACTTCTTGTAAATATTCGCGATAAAAATGGAAATCTTATAGATGTCTTAAAGCGATAATTATTGTCTAAATTTGAGATTGAGCGTTAGTATTCCATAAATACTTCAGGAAGGACGTCTGGTAAAAAACGGGCATTTCTTGCTTTTGTCATCATTCTTGCACTAATTACTTTTACAAATCAAGTGGATTTTGATGTAGATTCTTTTAATAATGTGATGAAGATAACGTTATCTATTTCTTCTATATTGTATTATTTATCATAACGAAAAACAAAACACGAGACTCCAAATTATTATTAATACATTTTTTCTTACTCAAATTCATCATAATCATATAAGGAGTTAAATATGAAAACAAATATTCGACTCATTTTAGTAGTTGCTATTATTATTCTCAGTGTGACCGCACTGGTAGCTCAGACCAAAGATGTAGTTTATCTTAAGAATGGGAGCGTTATCAAAGGTACGATTCTCGAGATGGTTCCGGATAAGACTATAAAAATTCAAACAGTAGATGGAAATATTTTTGTCTATAACATGTCTGAGGTAGAAAAGATTAGCAAAGAGGCAGCTGCTCCAGCTCCGAGCAATGAATCAAAGCCGGTTATTGAACAACGCGGCAATGAGAATCAACGCAGCTATGAAAGTCAACGAGGCTATGAAGGCCAAGGTAGTAGTGAAGGTGCAGGATCAAAATTCAGCATTTTTGGCGGAATGGCATTGCCTCTGGGAGATTTTGCCAAGAAGGATGGTCCCTTTGTTGAACAAGATAGCGAAAACGTTGGAATGGCAAAAACTGGTTGGTTTGCAGGTATACAATTCGTGACAGGTGGGACAGTTGGTTGGATAATAGAAGGCATTTATTCACAAAATAAATTAGACCTTCCCATGAGCTGGACTACAATACCGGGGAAGTATGATTGGGTTGGCTGGTCTTCGATTCTTGCACTAACTGGAATAAAAATTGGAACAGATAATTCCTCAGGAACTAATTTCTTTATTGCACCGCTCGTTGGCGCATTGTTTGGAACAAGTCCTAAGTTAGATTTTACACCGGCAGGGTCATCTACATCTACTACTTGGTTGGACTCACACACGGCCACAGGGTTTGCGTACGGTGTAAACGCAGAAGTGGTATTTGGAGGTCATGTTACACTTGCTGCTAAATATGTTGCGAGCAAGCCAAAATTTAAATGGTCGGAACCACCTTTTTATACTGGCGGTCCAAGTACCGACGAAGAGTTTGATCAGAATATATCGCTTCTCTTAGTATCGCTCGGTGTTGCTTTTTAAATGCTAGATTGATAAATAAATTTAAGTAAAAACCGGACATTCTGGCTAATATAATAGGCGCGCTCTTTAGGTTGCGCCTATTTTAATTTACTATTGTATCTGCCTATAGATAAAACGCTATCTGACAAGATAGAATTTGTTGCCGCTAATGTTTGACTAATGTCTCACAGTTATTTTTAAATAATAGAGTTCATTATGAAGAAAAAATTCATATTTGTTGCCGCTATAATCTTAGTAACCGCAGCGCAATTGTATGCTCAACCGGAACGCCGTGACAAGGCGGTGTTTATAGAATCAAAAAATGAATTTTGGGATTCTATCAAAACGACACTTGATAAATTCTATAAAAAGGATTCAAGTAAGAAACTGCGGGTTGATTTTAGTCAATTCAATCCGCCGAAATCCGTAGATGAATTCACAAAGTGTTGGCATAACAAACCGGTATCGCAGGCTGTCTCCGGTATGTGCTGGTGCTTTTCCACAACATCATTTTTCGAATCAGAAATATTCCGGTTAAGCAAGCGCGAGATCAAACTCTCTGAACTTTACACCGTGTATTGGGAATACGTTGAAAAGGCGCGAGGGTATATTCGGGCGCGTGGTGATCAGGAGTTCGGTGAAGGATCAGAGTCGGATGCAGTCATACGTATATGGAAAAATCATGGTATTGTACCGGCAGATGCGTACACCGGATTGCTCAATGGTCAGCCTTTTCACGATCATTCGAAGATGTTTGCGGAAATGGAGACATATCTTAAGTCTCTTAAAACCTCAAACAATTGGGATGAAGATGTGGCAGAACGTAACGTTAAATCCATTCTTAATCATTACATTGGTGCACCGCCGGAAAAGATTCTTGTTGGCAATAAGGAAATGACACCGAAGGAATATTTAGAAAAGATTGTCAAATTGAATCTTGACGAGTATGTGGAACTTGTGTCTCTTGCCGATCGCGCGTATTACACTTGGGTTGAATATGACGTACCGGATAATTGGTGGCATAGCAAAAACTACTTCAACGTTCCGCTGAATGATTTTATGATGGTTGTGAAAAATGCTATTCGTTCAGGATATACTGAAGCCATCGGCGGCGATGTCTCAGAACCCGGTATCGATGGGCATGCTGGCATTGCTGTTGTGCCGACTTTTGATATTCCGTCGCAGTATATTGATGAAAACGCGCGAATTTTTCGATTTAAAAATGGTACTACCGGAGATGACCATGGTATTCACCTTGTTGGTTACACGCAGAAAGATGGTACAGATTGGTATCTCATAAAGGATTCAGGCTCTGGCTCACGGAATAATTCGCATCCCGGATATTTCTTTTTTCATGAAGATTATATGAAGTTGAAGATGCTCGGAGTAATGCTTCCCAAAAGCGCTATGCCTGAGATTGTGGAGAAGATGAATAAGTAAGAAATCTGAGTCCAAAAGTAAGAATACAGAAAGTGAATGCCGGATGATGAGTCCGGCATTCTGCGTTTTAGCTGCAGTATTTTCGCATCAGCATATTCTTGGCAGTTGTTCGCCGGAAAGCATATCCACCACACGCGAACCGCCGATGCGCGTTTTCATAATCACAGTACCTTTGTGATCATGACTAACCTCGCCGATGATAACAGCATTTTTTCCAAACGGATGCGCACGCATTGCTGCCAGTACCTTATCTGCTGCCGTTGGAGAGACGAACGCAAGAAGCTTGCCTTCATTTGCCACGTAGAGTGGATCGAAACCTAGAATTTCGCATGCACCCATAACTTCTTCAGATACAGGTATTAGATTTTCTAAAATAGTAATTCCGACTTCTGCGCTCTCGGCGATTTCGTTTAGCACAGATCCAACGCCGCCGCGCGTCGGGTCGCGAAGAACATGAATTTCCTGGCTTGCCTCAAACATCGTTTCTACTAATCCATTGAGCGGTGCACAATCGCTTTCAATCTGAGTTTCAAATTCCAATCCTTCCCGTACAGACATAATGGCGATTCCGTGGTCGGCAATTGTTCCGCTTAAAATAATCTTATCGCCTAATTTCGCGCACCGCGGACTGATTTCAATTCCATCTGGAATAATACCAATACCTGATGTATTGATGAAGATTTTATCTCCTTTACCGCGATCAACCACTTTTGTGTCACCGGTAACGAGCTGAATCCCCGCTGCCTTTGCTGCGGTTTCCATCGAAAGGACAACGCGCCATAGGTCTTCCATCGGTAATCCTTCTTCTATAATAAACGCAGAAGAAAGATAAAACGGGCGCGCACCACACATTGAAAGATCATTCACGGTTCCATTCACAGCGAGTTTGCCAATATCTCCGCCTGGAAAGAAAATTGGATTGATGACGTACGAATCAGTAGAAAATGCGAATCGTGTGCCACCAATTGAAAAGATCGCTCCATCGTGCAGTGGCTCTAAGAATTCATTTTTGAATTGTGATGCAAACATGTTCTTGATCAATTGGTGCGAAAGCTTTCCTCCTCCGCCGTGTGCCAGCAGGACGTTCTTGTATTCCATAATTGGCAGTGGGCAAGCAAAGCCGTTGCTCAGGTCTATCGTTTTATCATTCATCGGTTTTATTCTCTAATGGACTTAATGCGCCGACACTTTTGTTTGTCTTATTTTTGCAATACAGAGCTGAACAAAAAGAAGGGTTTTGTCATTCTGAAAGAGCGTAACGATTGAAGAATCTTTCTTTTCAATTCAGAGATAAGATACTTCACTTCGCTCAGTGTGGCAAAAGAGTGCTTATTGGACAGCCATAGTGGGGATGGCCTATTTATCATCTAACGTCTTTCTGATTTTTGCGAGCACTTCTTCTATTATGTATGGCTTTTGTAGAAACCCCAGTACACCGGCACTTTCCAATGTCGCTTTAATGTCTGGCTCAAAATATCCGCTGGCTAATATCATCTTTACTGCAGGGTTTATTTCTTTTAGTTTTTTAAATTCAGCATCGCCCGACAGTTTTGGCAAGCCCATGTCACTGATAACAAGTGCAATCTCGTGTACATGCTGGTTGTACACATTCACCGCCTCCATACCATCTTTTGCCGTCAGGACAGTATACCCGTGCGCTTCAAGAAAAATTTGTACCATATCGAGCAGCAGATCTTCATCTTCCACGACAAGGAGGGTTTCAGTGCCGCCGCGAACTAAATCTTCTGCTTTACCAGTTTCGAGTGTAGGAATGCTTTCCTTTGGAACAGGCAAATATAACTGGAAGGTCGTTCCGCTTCCGACTGTGCTTTCCACGTCCACGAATCCATGGTGAGATTGAACAACACCGTACACGACAGAAAGTCCCAATCCTGTCCCTTTGCCTTTTTCTTTTGTTGTGAAGAATGGATCGAAAATTCTATTGCGAGTCGCTTCGTCCATCCCTATTCCTGTATCAGAAACAGTAATGCAGATGTAAAGTTGCTCATTTGCCGCTGGGAAACGTTCCCGTAACTTGTCGCCTGCCGCCATATGCGCTTTGATTGTAATAACACCGCCATTGGGCATAGCATCCCGCGCGTTAACACATAGATTGAGCAATATCTGATGAATTTGTGTGTGATCGGCATTGATCAGCGGAAGTTGTGTTTCTATTTCTTTGTTGAATGTGATAATTTTTGGAAATGTCTGTTGCAGCATCGAAACAAGTTCTCGCGTAAGATCAGGAACATCCAATGGTTCGAATGCAACATCAGTCTTGCGGGCAAAAGTAAGAATTTGTCTGACCAGTGCTGCGCCACGATCGACTGCTTGTTTAATAGCGTTCACGCCATCGGAAAATTTCTGTGGATTATCTTTCATCGAGGGAAGGATGGATGTATACCCGAGAATGATCCCAAGGATGTTGTTGAAATCGTGCGCAATTCCGCCGGCGAGTGTACCAATGCTAAGCATCTTTTGAGATTGCACCAATTCTTGCTGAAGTTTCTTTTGTTCTGTAATGTCTTGGAAAACCTCCAGCATCGCTTTGCGTCCTTCGTACATCATACCAACATAACTGATCTGGAAAGTTTTACTGCCTAAGACGCCCGTTGTTTCAATAACACCTGGTTTTCCAAATGAGATTCCTCTTTTCAGCGGACAGTCTTGGCATTGCCGGTTGTCGTCCTTGTACACCTGCCAGCAACACATATCTACCACATCGACTGTAAGCATTTCTTTCATAGTTTTACTGACAAAAAGAATATTTCCTTCTTCGTCAACAATGTTCATTCCGAATGGCATTGTCTGGATGAGCAGATCGTTAAAGGCGTGCGTTTGGCGAAGCGATTCTTCTGCCATCCGGCGTTGAGTGAGATCGCTGAAGAAAACGAGCGTATGATCACTCATCGATGTGAACGTAGATTCGATGTACTTTGTCGAGCCGTCTTTGCATGTGATGACGGATTCTATCGGTTCAGGTTCTCGGTTTTCTCGTTGTGACCGTTCCGTGGAAGTGTGCCACGCTGCTTCAATCTGATTCCGATATTCTTCCATCGGATATGCGATAGGCCACCATGCACTCAGAGATGGTAAGTCAGCTTGTTCATACCCAAAGAGTTCAGTAAAACGATGGCTGACGTACTCGATGTTTTGATTCGGCCCAGTGAATGCAGCGATAGATACCGGTGAAGACTCTACCAATGTTTTGAAAAGTCCCTTACTTTGTAGCAATGCTTCTTCCGCTTGTTTACGTTCAGTAATATTCTCGATCATAATGAGAAAGTATAAAAATCGTTTATTATTATCGTAAATAGCTGTAATAGTTGCCGCCCCCCAGATGACTTTTTTATCTTTTCGTATGTAGCGCTTCTCAGTATGATAGAGAGGAATATCTCGAGCTAAAAGTTTTTTAATTGATTCTACATCTTGCGTGATATGTTCCGGATGTGTAATATCTTTGAAGGTGAGGGAGGTTAATTCATTTTCCTTATAGCCCAACATTTTGTAAAAAGCCGCATTGGCTTTAATAAACTTAAAGTTTGAGCCAGAAGTTGCCATTCCAAGCGGACCCTCCTCGAATATTCTTCGGAAGCGTTCTTCGCTTTCCCGAAGTGCCTCCTCAGCGAGGTTGCGATTTGTCACATCACGGTATATTCCTTGGATCGCAGGGGAACCACGCCACGTAATATTGGTAACAGAAACGTCGAGATCTATTTGCACTCCATGTTTCGATATTCCGTGCATTTCATATCGCGGCGTCACTTCTTTGCCGCTATCACGCTGCTGTAAACGCTCGATAACGATTGGCTGACTTTCCGGTGCAACAATAGAGAGGAATTCAAAATCTTCTGCCAATACTTCTTTCTGTGAATACCCAAAGATTGATTCCCATGCCGGATTTACAAATACAAG
>JBEKLV010000160.1:0-7084 GCA_050008835.1 Bacteroidota bacterium
CCCGCCAATCCATTTAGTTGCTGAATGAACTACGATGTCCGCGCCGTGCTCAATAGGCCGGCAAATGTAGCCGCCCATGCCAAAAGTATTATCGACGACAAGCGGAATGCCATTCGTGTGTGCAAGTTTCGCTAATGCAACGATATCGGGAATATCCAAACGGGGATTTCCGATGGTTTCAACATACAATGCTTTTGTTTTTTCGTCGATAAGTTTTTTGAAATCGGACGGTTCGTTGCTTTCGGTGAAACGAACATCGATGCCGAATCGTTTGAAGGTGACTTTGAATTGATTGTATGTACCGCCGTACAAATTGCTGGAAGAAACAATATTCTCTCCCGCCTGCACAATCGTAGTCAAAGCGATTAACTGCGCCGCGTGTCCGGATGACGTTGCCAATGCGCCAATGCCGCCTTCAAGAGCTGCAACGCGGTCCTCAAATACCGCGACAGTTGGATTCATAATGCGGCTGTAGATGTTCCCAAATTCTTCCAGACCGAATAAGCGTGCTGCGTGGTCGGTATTGTCAAAAACATACGAAGTGGTTTGATAAATCGGTACAGCGCGGGATTTTGTGGCGCTATCGACTTGCTGGCCCGCATGCAGTTGAAGCGTTTCGAAATGGTGCTTTGATGCTTTTGACATAAGATGCTCCTTTATTATAGGTTATTTGAACGCCTATAAAACGAAAAAGCCTCGACGGGAAGATTTCCTGAAGAGGCTTGTGAGCATCTTCTCTTATCGTTCCCTCGACGACATCGTGTCGCGGGCAGGTTTTAGCACCAGCATCCCGATAGTATCGGAACCGGTTGCTAAGGCTTCAACGGGCCTGTTCCCTCAGCCTTTCTTTATAAGAGGCATTTTTCGGATTATATCGTTTGTTAATCCGTGCGATAATAACTTTTACAATCGCTTTAATAATATACAATTTGGCAGACGACTTGTCAAGTATGTGCAGAAGAAAATATTGACAATGGTTTTAAACAGAGCTACATTATCACCAAGTAGCTGCCGTTACGAGGAGGTACTGAGCATCTACTACTTTTCTCCATCTTCAAAGAAAACCTAAAATGATAGAAGAGAGGTCTACCTATCATGCATTTAATGAACAATATATAAATTTAGTACTTATGACTTATCACAATTGGAGATAATATGCAGAGAAAAGCAGCTTCAATAATGGTCAGTTCTACTTTTTATGACCTACGACAGATTCGCGCTGACTTGGCTAAGTTTATAATAGATGACCTCGGTTATGTACCATTACTTTCGGAAATGAATTCTTTTCCAATCGATCCTAATTCTGACACTGTTGAAAATTGCAAAAAAAGAGTAGAGAATGAAGCTGACATTTTGGTACTTATAATTGGTGGTCGATATGGTTATATAGATTCCAAATCAGCCAAATCAATAACCAATTTGGAATACTTAACAGCTCATTTAAAGGGAATTCCTATTTTTGCTTTTGTTCAGAAAGATGTTCTTGCGTTATTGCCAATTTGGAAATCGAATAAAACAGCAGACTTCTCGGCTACCGTGGACGATCCTCGTGTATTTAATTTCATTGAGAAGGTGCGATCAATTGATAAAATATGGATGTTTGAATTTGAAACTGCACAGAATATTATTGAAACCCTGAGAATCCAATTTGCATATCTTATGTTTGATGGATTGTCTCTGAAATTAAGACTCAAAGATAATGTCATACCAAAAGATCCTAATTTATCTGGTGAATCTATTAGAATCTATCTAGAGAAACCGGAAGCATGGGAATATCGATTATTTGCGCATTCATTAATCGATCAAATCAAAAGTCTTGATGATCGCAAGCGCGAATATGAACTAGGATTAACTCTTGGGGTTAGCGAAAAGGTAACAGTGTCAAACCTATCTGATTGGTGCGGTACAAGAGTGAATGAACTCCTCCTGATCTCAAATACACTCACAAAGATAGCTCCGGATGCTATGAGCCATGCATTTGGTCCGCCGGGTAAGCCCGGCGATGCAGATGAGATTATTTTTGTTACCAGAAAACTATCGGCAATTTATCTAGAAGCAATAGAATGGTTTCAGAGAGTAAACCGTGCTTCTTTTGACAATAAACTCAAAAATTTACAAAATATGATGTCTGCGTTTAGTAAAACGTTCATTGATCAAATATCTAATTTAGCCCCGCGCATTATAAAAGAAGTGGATGAATATTATTCCTTACCTGAGCCACGAAGCGCACGTTCATTAACAATTTCACTTTCAATAGAAATTCCAAATATGGACAAGTTTATTTCTGTTTATCAAGCAGCATTAAAAAATATTTAATGGATGACAACGGAACCGCCTAACCAGTCGCTCCCCGCTACAAAGCAGCGGGATTTCGCGCCCATCCGATAGGTCGCCTAAAAAGAATATATGAAAACCAAATTTTCCAGTTGGCACGTTGGAGTATCAGCCGAAGCGATTGCTGCAGCTCTCTTCGCACGCCATGGTTATGATGTTTCAGTTCAGTATGGTGCTAACCAACCAGAATACGATTTGATTGTAAGTCAAGCTGATAAACTTCTACGTGTTTCTGTAAAAGGCACACAGGAAATTGGCTGGGGGCTTTGTCAGAATTATCTTTCAAATGAGAATGACACTTACCATGCGGCCATCGACGCTTGGTTGAAACGTCACAATTTGCGAACTATTCTCTGTTTCGTATCATTTCATAGTATTCAACCACTTGAGATGCCTCGCGTTTACATTGCAACACCAGCGGAAGTGGCCGAAAGGTTGCATGCAACAAGAAATGGTGGTGGTTCCACGACGCTCTATGAAAATAAAAAATGGACGAGTCGTGGCAAAGGTGCTGGAAGCATTGATGCAATTCCAATGTCGTGGTGTTTCAATGCCGAGAGAATTGAAGAACTTTTTCAGGCTGCCTAACTAGGCACTCCCCGCCAGAAATATGCGGGGTAAACAAGCTGATCCCAGCTTAAAACATGTTGGGACAGGCTCCATGAGCGTTAATGTATTTTGCATAGCGGGTAAAAGTTTAGGGTAGAATTAAAAATAAAGTGGAAAGAAACAAAAAAAGCCCAACTGATTGCTCAGTCGGGCTTTTAAAAAGACTTCAAGAATCAGATGTTACTTTGGTTCTTCTGTAACGAGATCATCGGTTTCTTTTTTGCTTTCATAAATTGCCCAGCCGATAGCAGCTGCGGCAACGACAGCAACAACGATACCGGTTAGCAAATCTGTTCCGGAAATATTTACTTTTGTAATGCTGAATTTCAGTACCAATCCGAGCGTCAGCAAGCTGACCATGTTCATAACCTTGATTAACGGGTTAAGCGCAGGTCCCGCAGTATCTTTCAATGGATCGCCAACGGTATCTCCAGTAACAGCGGCTTTGTGAGCTTCGGAACCTTTACCGCCATACAATCCGTCTTCAATCATTTTCTTAGCATTATCCCAAGCACCGCCGGCGTTTGCCATAAACACGGCAAGCAGTTGGCCGACAAGAATCGTACCGGCAAGGAATCCACCGAGTGCGTATGGTCCAAGTATAAATCCGACAAAAATCGGAGTCATGATGGCGAGGAGGCCCGGTCCGATGAGTTCTTTCTGTGCAGTTTGAGTGCAGATATTAACCACGCGGCCGTAATCCGGTTTCTTTGTGCCTTTCCAGATTTCAGGATCGTGGAATTGGATGCGGCATTCTTTGACAATCCAGAATGCGGCACGACCGACGGCGCGAATAAGCATTCCGCTGAAGAGGAACGGCACTGCACCACCGAGCATGAATCCGATAAACACTGTCGGATTAGCAACAGTAATCTTACCGGCTTCTTCGAAATACTGTGAAATCTGCATCAGGTTAATTTTCTCTTCGCTGCCGACCGCAATGACGGCGATGAAACTTGCAAACAATGAGACCGCCGCGATAACGGCAGAACCGATTGCGATACCTTTGGTTTCAGCTTTCGTCGTATTACCGACTGCATCGAGATCGGCAAGAATTTGTCGGGCGCGTTTGTAGCTGCCCGGTTTTTCTTTTTCCATCTCATCTTTTTCGTAGCCCATTTCGCCGATACCATTTGCATTATCTGCCACTGGTCCAAATACGTCCATTGAAATGGTGTTGCCGGTCAAAGTTAACATACCGATACCGGTCATAGCAACGCCATATGCGATGAAAAGAGGAGGAGTACCTGCATAAACCAACACGGAGAGGAAAATTGCAACAGCAATAACAACGATTGCTGCAACGGTGCTTTCATAGCCGAGTGCAATTCCTTGAATAATGTTTGTTGCATGTCCTGTGGTGCAAGCTTTTGCAAGACCTTTCACCGGTGTATGGCTTGTATGTGTGTAATAACTTGTGACCTTATTCAATGCAACGGCAAGGAAAATACCGATCATGCAAGTAAGGGCTGGACGCAGATCAAGATAGGGAATGCCAAAATTTGCAATCCAGGGAAGAGAGATTGCCGTTCCATCAGCATGAAAGAATCCTGCAACGGCCGTCGGGTTGCTTGCGAGGTATGCTGGATCAAAATAAAGGTAGCCAAATCCAAGTGCAACAAATCCAACAATACTAATGATTGAACCGATCCAGAATCCACGATGGACGCTTTTCAGAGCTGTATCAGAAGTGTCATCGGCACCGGCTTTCACTGTGTATGTGCTGATGATGGAACCAAGAACGCCGATACCACGAACGAGCAGCGGGAAAATAACGCCCTTGTGCCCAAAGCTTGCCATACCGAGAATCATAGCGGCAACAATAGTGACTTCATAACTTTCGAAAATATCTGCTGCCATACCGGCGCAGTCGCCAACGTTATCGCCGACGTTATCGGCAATCGTAGCTGCGTTGCGCGGATCATCTTCCGGAATATCTTTTTCGATTTTCCCGACGAGATCGGCACCGACATCTGCGGCTTTCGTATAGATACCACCGCCAACGCGCATGAACAATGCGATGAGTGTTCCACCGAAACCAAATCCCAACAGGGCTTCGTATGCATGTTCACCGAAGAGCATAAAGATCAATGTTCCGCCAAGCAAACCAAGTCCATCGGTGAGCATACCGGTGATGGTTCCTGTGCGGTAGCCGAGTTGAAGCGCTTCGCCATAACTGCGTTTTGCTGCAGCTGCAACACGAAGGTTTCCCTGCGTCGCAAGGCGCATACCAACAAAACCAACGAGAAAACTAAAAATTGAACCTACAAGGAACGCGCCTGAACGTCCCCAGCGGAAGGCATCGATCGTTCCTGTGTACGTGAAATAAAGGAACAGTGTGATAATAATTATCAATGGTCCAATCTTTTTAAACTGTGCTGCGAGGTAGGCGTTGGAGCCTTCACGGACAGCAGCGGCAATTTCCTGCATTTTCTTCGTGCCCTGGTCAGCTTTGCGCACTTGCTTTACGAGCATGAGCGCATAGAGCAAACCGGCAATGGCGACGCAAAGCACCGAAACAAGTCCGAAGACTTCGATGGGCTTAAAACGCGCATCGCTGAAAAGAGCGAATGTGTGAAATGACTCTTGAACCACCGTTTGTTCGGTGCTCTGAGTATAGCCGGTGTATGGCATGAAGACATACGCGGCGACGAAGAAGATCATCATCGCAATAAGATAATTACGGCGTGTCGTCTTCGAGGAATTGATGAATATATTGCGTAGGGTGTTCATTTTACATCCTATAATGTGAATAGATTGGTTATCAATGATGCCGAAATAAATAAACGATGGAAATAACTATCTCCATCGTTCATACTTTACTAAGATGCATTATAATTGCTAAAAAATCAATAAGATTTTCCTAATTTTGATTGAGCTGCTATATAGATTAACAGAGAAATTAGAGGAAAAATATTAAAGGAGTCCGTGTTTTATGAAGTATTTTACGTTCTGCCGTAGCCGATGCAGCGTGAGGGTTTGCGATTGTTCCGACCACTGCCGAAGCACACTTCGTAACCCGCCAGTAATAAAATGCCGGAACAATTTAATATCGATATCCGCATTGAACTTTCTTTTGCGTACGCCTTCTCGGATAATTTCTTCTGCAAGGTCGAGAAAATCATCGTACTGCTGGGCTACATTCCCGCGTTTATCTTTAATAAGATGATATTGTTCATTAACGAATACAGAGGCGAGCGCGGGATTGGCAATGAAGAGATCAAATAATTTGTCGATCACGAGATCGAGTTTTTGCGAAGGATCAATGTCTGAACGTTTTACGATTATCTGTAATCCATTGGTCAATTCGGTCCATAACCGGTCAAAGATTGTGAGTAAAATACTTTCTTTATTCTCGAAGTAGAGATAAACGCTACCGATAGCAACACCGGCATGCTCCGCTATGGATGATATTTTAGCACGGTGATATCCATACTGGGCGAACACTTTTACCGCTGCGTCTAGAATCGCTTGCTCTTTATTTCCTTCTCGCTTCCGCATTTATTTTTTCCTTATGAATAATGAATCATCATTCAATAATAAAAAACAATTTCTTCCTTGTCAATATATTACCAATTAACATTTTTTTCCGTGTTCTTATGTTCCTACGAACAATTTAACGAAGGCAATTTTTTAAGTATGCTCTTGACTTTTTTTGAAAGATTTCTTATTCTAATTCCAGAATGAGAAATGAAATGCAATATCGCAGTCAGCAGCAGGCTTGGTTGTGGCGCTGGATAAAGTCCGCGCTTCCTCTGGGGTAGCTCATTTACATCGATTACCCAGCAAAAGTGGAAACGCGGACTAGGGCGTTCCCACTTTTTTCGTTTCTTGCCGAATCGATCTGTCGTGGGAACCTCTGTTCACTTTTTTAATTCACAAAAACAACATCAACGAACAATAACACGGAGGTCATAATGCCACGTAAATTTATGCTCGAAGAGAGCGAAATTCCAACGCACTATTATAATATTGCAGCCGATTTACCTACTCCCTTGGATCCACCTTTGCATCCAGGCACAAAGCAGCCGATCGGCCCGCAAGACCTTGCGCCATTATTTCCTATGGAATTAATCAAGCAGGAGGTCAGTGCAGAACGCTTTATTGAAATCCCGGATGAAGTTCGGAGTGCTTATGCAAC
>JBEKLV010000161.1:0-7024 GCA_050008835.1 Bacteroidota bacterium
TTGGCAATTGATCGCTGTCTCCGGTAAGTAAAATCGCTTCATCAAATTTCTTTTCGTATGCCATTCGGAATAGTGTTAGGGCAATACTAACATCGGTTTGTTTTTCTTCACGAGATTTATAATTTTGGTTGCATTTAGACATTTACGATCTCTATCTTTAAACTTTCCATAAACCATTTCAACGCCAGTAGACTCTAACGCTCTAATAAAAATCTTATGACGCTCAACCTTGACAACATCCCATGGTGTTAAAGATGTAAAGTATAGAATTTTTTCAATCCCCCTTGGGAAATATGTTTCTAACAGTTTGCGAATATCTAACCATTTATAATGATGAAAATTTGGATTTTCTTGAAGTGAATGATATAGGTTAAATCCATCTACTAAGGCGAGTATTCTTGGCATAGCTCCTCCCTAAAAATAAAAACCCTCGTTTTCCAGGGGAAAACGAGGGGCCAATATGTCCCCTTTCAGGGGACACAAAGGGATGATGTTTTACTATATTAACACCAAGTCCAAAAGTCAAGTTAAAAGTTGTATTCCCCGAATATTTATCTCATCCTAATAAGTCATTATTTTTTAATAATTTAAAGCAATAACGAATGCCAAATGATGTCAATTTTTAATTGATAAAATTTATTGCCTACATACCAACGCGATGTTTATCGCGTTTCTTTTTAATCCTCATATTAAAACCTCAATGTCAATTTAACACCGGATCCAACTGGAGTGATATTTGGTAAGAGGTTCATCTTTAATTCACTATCTGATTCCGTAATTGGTAATCCTTCTGGATGTGCGGCAATCATTCCAAAATAATAACCGATGAACAATCCAAGCGGATAATCACTCACCCAGTGAATACCATTACTGAGCATGCCAAGTCCAACAAGAGAGGTGAATGCATATCCAATTGGGCGAATCCATTTTGCATCAGGATAATTTTCTGCAACTACAATGACGGTAGCGATAGATGTACAGAGATGTCCTGATGGAAACGCGTCGAATTGCGGAACACTGCGATGATAATCAATTTGATTTGGGAGAATTTTCCACACTCCTAATGGTGTTGTGCGCACAAACGGACTTTCGCGGCCTGTAACATGTTTGAGTAATTGCACCACAGCACCGGAGGCTAGCACTGCCTGCACAATCTGGCTGCCTGTGCGCAATGCTTTTTGATCTTTGAATACAAGCCCATATGCCCCTAGCGTTCCCGCAAGAGCAAACTGTGTAGTTCCTTCTCCCATGTTAGCACAAAAATCACTCAGATTTTTTGCAGATGATGAACTGTGATAGAACTTAGCAGCTGGTGTATATGTGATGTCATCCGTAAGATAAGTCGCAACAGTCAATCCACCAATAATAAGCCATTCATTGACACGTTCTTTTTGAAAAGAAATGTCATACCAGCGTTCCCAATCACGAGGAATGTTTGCAATCATTGTATACCACTGAACATTTTCCGGATCCATTTTATTCAAAGTGGATATTGAATCCGGTGCAGATGATTTTGCAGCCCCTTGTGCTTGACCCTTGTAGAAAGTTCCGGTGAATAAACTTATAAAAAGAATTTCAAGAAAAAGAAAATGTTTCATACTATCCTTTTAAAACTTTACACTGAGAAGTAAACCGTATTGATGTCCATCTGACTGAGGCAGAACTGTGACACCATTGTAGCCGTAATTTAATTTTTCAGTTAATTTTGTTCCGTAGTACCCAATGATGGCTCCAACAAAACAATCACTCATCCAATGCGTGCTTTCAATAACTCGGCTAACGGCAACAGCAGTTGCCAGCGAATAACAAGTGTAGGATACCAATGGTTCAGTATAGAAATCGGAAATAGTAGTAGCAGCAGCAAAGGCAGTCGTTGTATGCCCTGATGGAAATGAATCGAATGCAGATAGTCCTCGGGTTCCTCTTTTTTGCTTATCCAAGTAAGCAAATGGCCCATGCCAGAACCCGCCCGGCTGTGTTGCATCACTCGGACGTTCACGTCCGCAGAGGTATTTGAACAATTGTACAGTAACCCCTGTAAGGAGAAAGGACTCGATACCGATCTTTCCAACTTCAATTGCCTTCTTATCCTTGGAGATTAATCCATATCCGGTGAATCCTGCGAATAGTCCCGCAGATAACGCACCGTCACCTAGATTTGTAATTACCGGACTGACTTTTCGAACCACGATACTATTTTCTCGCCAACTATGAATTTCATTATAGATATCTTGATCATAATGAAAAAGCAAAGCGCTCACCACTGCAGCACCGGTAACACCGAGCACAATTGTAGTCGACGACGTTGTTGATGCCGTACTATCGGAAATAGTTGATGTTAAGGTTTGTGAGAAACTGAAGTAAATAAAGATGATGTTAAGAATAATAACTTTGATTGTTGTGGTAATCAATCAGATGAACTTTCATTTTTTTGACCCAATTGAGGATTCTGAACTATTAAAACTGCCGGTAAATGTAATTCTCAAAACGAACAATAGAATTACTACGCACTCATTTTCATAAGAGTGAATATTCTTACACAAAAGGAAAAGAGCGGGTCATCCATCTCTTTACGACCTTGTATAATTTACTGTAATTTTGTGAGATGTAATACTAAAATTCAATTTCGACGCCACCAACGGGAAAAAATGCAAATTGGTAAACTGTTTCGCGCGTACCGTCACTTCTGTATTCGTAATAAAACACATTCTTCGTATTAAACAAGTTCATCAAAGCTATATAAACGTTGATGTTCCAATTTTGCATGTAGAACCGACTGATCCACTGGATATCGAATCGGCTGTAATCCGGATAACGCTCGGAATTGATTCGATTGGATGATTCCCATGCCCCCTGTGACCATATCATTCCGCCCAGCCGTTGCTGCTTGAAAAGTGTAAAATCGTTTGGTGTATATGGTCCACCTGTTTGATAACGATACCGAGAACTAATTTCTATTTCGTCGGACAATGGCAGAATATACAACGGATATTTGATAAAGAACGGTTGATCATTAAGCCATGAGCGGACGCCTTTTACAATTTTCCCACCTACGAAATTAAGAATGACTGGATAATCATACTCTGATGGATACCGATCCACCAATTTAGGATTACGCGGATCTACATCCTCGGTTTTTGAAAGCGACACGCTGATTGTACCATAGTAATTTGTGACCTGCTTTTTTTGTAAAAAGAATTCCACTCCGTACGATTCCCGTTCACCAATAGCAAGATTTCGATCGGAGCGAAACGTATCGATGGCGGAGTAAACAAATTGCTCGCTCACTACGATATTCTGAAAATGCTTGTAATATGTCTCAACACTTAACTTCACGCCTTCGTCAAGGATGTGTTGGAGACCAAGAACAATGTGATTAGCTTTTGCGTTCGGAAGTTCCTTGTTTATCCAGAGATTCTGCGGATCGCTATAATAGGGAAATGGCTGCGACTGCCAGTATTCACCTGCGGCAAGAGAAATCGTTGTTACCAAGGGAATAATTTCATACGCAATGTTTGCCCTCGGACTAATCTGTCCTTGTTTAGAAAAGCTGAAGTAGTCGTACCGCAATCCGAATGTCAGACTAAGCCGGGGAAGGATTGTATACTTATCGCTAATATAGGCAAACATTTTATTTGCATCGCCAAAATTTAAATTATTATTGATAATACCTCCCGATGATACAATGGGGCCTGTCCAGGTACCAGTTTGAGGAATGTAAAGCCGCATCGTATCGGGATAGATATGCGCGACATTCTTCCAACTGCTGGAGGTTTGAATTTGTGCGCCGAGCGAAAGATCATGCTGTGGATGAATCTGATAAAACACGTTGTACTTGAGAGCTATATATTGCTCATTGGAATGATTGTTAAACACGTCGCGTGTATTCAGCTTCGTGTAATTCGTCACTTCACCGGTCGGTCCATAGATCTGGCGGGTAAAATCCTCTTGTACATCAACATTATATTGGTTCCCCGCCGCATAAAGTGTTAACACAGAATACCCCTCTTTTCCCCAAAGACTCTTAAGATTGAGGCCAAAAACATATTGTTGATTGTGAGAATTTACATTCTGGAGGCCGGATGATACGGTATCACCCGCACGTTGTGAATCTTTTTCTTTGGGATCACCGACAATATTGATGCGGCTATCTCCAAACATCCCATTGAAAATAAGTTTCTGTGTCGACGACAAATCATAGACAACCTTTGTTTGTGTGTCCCAGTATTTCGGAACAGCAGTTAACGAGATGGCAGACATCCCGACAATTCGATCAATAACTTCCAGCAAGCTCTGCCGGGCGGAAAAAATCCACGATCCACGTCCACCATCAATCCGTCCTTCCATCAACGTACCTATGCCAGCCATATTGAATCCAGTGTTGGAAGCGAATTGTTTATTCCTATCTCCTTCTCGTATAGATAGATCCATCACGGAAGACATTTTGTCTCCGTACTGCGCTGGAAATCCACCAGAAGAAAATTGTACATCTTCCACCAAATCGATGTTCACCATGTTGATAGGCCCCGCAGAGTTAAACTGATTGGGATAATGGTTGATGGAAGGAATTTCCATGTTTTCCATCACCGTAAGATTTTCATACGGTGCACCGCCACGGACAATCAACTCGTTCATATTGTCGGTTGAGCTAGCAATTCCGGGAAGATTTTGAATAACCCGTTGCACATCCATTGCTGAACCAGGCTGGCGTTTTACTTCTGCCCGATCATAACTGTTTACACTCAATGGTGCTAACTGATTACTTCGATTAAAATAATTTGCCTGTACAGTGACACCAGAAACCGCAATTGCTTGTTCATTTAACTTGATAGAGACTTTCGTGCTGCGTCCTGTCGAGACAACGATGTTGGTCAAAATAATGCTTTCATAACCGACAATAGTTGCCTTTAAACTATATGTACCAACAGAGATTCCCTTGATCCTGAAATTACCAGCGGAATCTGTTACGGCACCGAATATTGGTTGCTCCACAACCTGCACATTAACGATAGGCAAGGGTTCCTGAGTTTTTCCATCTGAAATATGCCCAACAATATCTCCCTTAAATGTTTGCGGAAGAAGTCGAGAAGTTGATATACAAACAAATATGAATAATAGAAATTTCTTCATAAGAAAATCATTCAGAATTTGGAGATGCTGCCAAAATTATTTTGTTCTAAAAGAGTTTACGATATAATGTCTTTTTCTTACCTAGAACAAATATAATAAGAATGCGAGCATCAAAAATTCTTTTTCCGGTAAATGGATAAAACGGTTCGGTAAACAGTTAATGCAATTTAAACTGGAGATTTTAAAGGAAATTAGAATATACTAGCCAATTTTTTCACGATATTATCGCTCGACATCGTACGGTACAATTAGATTCCTGCCGCGTTTCAGTATATCTTTTGGGAAGGGGCAGGACTTTCTTTTTCGAGTGTTAAAATGAACGGCAGTCAATACCATAATTGCGGCAACCTCGCCTGTTGTATCGTTACGCATTTCATGAATAAAACGCGCAACTTTCTCCTTGATTTCAAGAACCCCTGAGCGCACAGTAACCGTGCTTCCGGCAACTATCTCGGATTTATATGTTATATTCTGCTGAAGCGCTGCAATACCCATATGGTTTTTCATAAAATATGAATTATTCAAACCTAGCATTGAAGCAAACTGCCATGATGCTTCGTCAAACTTACTTACGTACCAAACAACATTCATATGACCCATAATATCGCAATGCCATGGATGAACGACGCCACGATAAGTAATTTGCATTTTAGCCATGAGTTGTACTCCGGAAAAAAATGCTAGGTAAATAGTTTCTATTTAACCGCTCTTTTTAAAATGTGAAATCGGCTGCAATAAACAAAAGAATAAATTTCTATGCTTTAAGCATTATAAGGATCATTTTGAATTTCGTAATTGCCTTTACTGAATGTGGCTGATTTGCTGGAAGCAACAACATTTGTCCTGCGTACACCCGATGAGCAATTATTGAAATGGATATTTCAACCTCGCCTTCTATTATTAGAGCAAGTGCGTCAAAAGGCACTGTGTGTTCGCTTAAACTTTCACCTTGATCGAAAGCAAATGCGGTTACATTGCCACCTGGATTTTTAATTAATATTCGGCTGACCACAGAACCAGTTTGATACTGAACGAGCTCCGCTTGTTGAAGAACACCGTTAAGCGTTGATGGATCATTTATGTTTGTCGACATTTCCGTTTCCCCCAATATTTGTGGCATAATATTAAGTTATTCGACAAAAGATTACTTATTCATTACTTTCCTCACCCCGTATCTGCACACGTCTTATTTTGCCGCTGATAGTTTTTGGAAGCTCCGTGACAAATTCCACAATCCTTGGGTACTTATAGGGTGCGGTTACTTTCTTTACATGGTTTTGCAACTCGTGTGCCAATTTATCGCTTGGCTGATAGTTCTTTGAAAGAACAACTGTTGCCTTCACGATCTGGCCGCGCTCGGTATCTGGAACAGCGGTAATAGCGCATTCTAACACAGCAGGATGCTCCAACAGAGCGCTCTCCACTTCGAATGGACCGATTCGGTATCCAGAACTTTTTATAATGTCATCAGCTCTGCCGACAAACCAAAAATAGCCGTCTTCATCGCGCCACGCCGTATCACCTGTATAATAGATACCGTTCTGCCATACACTTTTTGTAAGCGCTTCGTCCCGGAAATAACCATCGAACATCCCTACTGGTTTTCTTTTCTTCGTATAAATTACGATCTGGCCAATTTCACCAACTTCGCATACCTTACCGTCTGAATCAATAAGATCGATATCGTACCCCGGTGATGGTTTTCCCATAGAACCGGGTTTTGGTTCCATCCATGGATAAGTCGCTACGGCAACTGTGCATTCTGTTTGTCCATAGCCTTCCATTAATCGAATGCCGGTAATCTCAAGGAATTGTTTGTACACTTCAGGGTTCAACGGTTCTCCGGCAACGACACAATATTTCAAGTGACTCAAATCATACTGCGTCAAATCCT
>JBEKLV010000162.1:0-7003 GCA_050008835.1 Bacteroidota bacterium
TATCTGCATAATCATAATTGACATAGGAAAAATAAGACTGGCCCTGGCTGCTAAATCCCGATGTATTATATTGTACTTGTCGAATTAAATCGTTGACGTTTTTATAGTACCCACTAATATCAAGCGTAAAGCCCTCCGCTAAAGCCTGACTCAAACCAATATCATAACTATTAGTTGTTTGCGGTTTTAAATCCGGATTCGGTACATAGAGAAGTGTCGGACCATTTACTTGTTCAAATGTTGAATATTGGAACGCCGGTTTTTGTACAAACGCTCCATAGTTCACATGAAATACTGTATTCACAGAAACGGGGAATGAGAAACCTGCGCGCGGCTGTAATCTGCCAAGAATCGGTGCTGCATGGTTTTTTGTATATACAGAATCTAAATTGCCGTAATCACCTTGCATATTCCAGACATCAAGGCGCAAACCGACATTTGCAATCATTCCTTCAAATTCCATTTTATCCTGGCCATATAAGGCGGCTTCAAGTGGTTTCGCATAATATTTTGTTGTGCTTGTCCATCCATTTACATAGGACCCACCCGATTGATCATTACGACTAATAAAGTACATATTCCCCTGTATGCCAGCATTAACCATATGTGCTTTAGCGACTTGGCTCGTGAAAGAAGCATCTAAAGATATAGTCTGATATTTATCGTCATTAAATGTTGTTGCTGGGATATCAGAATAACCTTGAGCTGATGGAAATGGCCTGGCAGTCCAATAGACATTATAGCCGGTGCCTGCCGCTATACTATCCGGAAGGCAATTGCGCGAACCAACTTGAGTTCGTATTGAAAGTGCACTGAGCTTAATTTCATAGAACGTATTTTGATTAAGAGCTTTCGTGAACCGTAGCCCCACCTGCTCGTTTTGTTGTTGCTGGTAGGTTGTTCCGGTAAGCATGTTGTACAAATAATTGAAATAACTTGAATTATTATTGACATTAATCAAATTCTGGTTATTTTGCGAAAATGTAGCGCTTATACGCAATGTTGCGCTCTTGCCTATATCGTTTACAAGATTTGCCATCAATTGATAGTTTTCATTAGGTTGTTCGGTTGCCAATATAGGCCAACTCACTTTTGAATTCATTGCTAAAAACATGCGCGAAGATTCGCTTAATGGACCACCTGTGGAAAATTCACCAGAATAATCCGGCTTGTTTCCATATGACCTGTTCTGGTGATTGAGTAATTGTTGTTGCAATGCATAAGCAACTTCTGCGCATTCAATTGTATCATTGAGAAGACGAAGATAACCATCTCCGACTTGACCAGGTCCACCGTATCGCGCAGGTACTTTATTATCGGAAGTAACTAAATTATAGTTAGCTAAATTATCCAATTCCTGTAAATATGGATTAGAAGCAACATCATATGGACTTGCTCCAAAATGTTTCTTGTCTGGTACGCTGGCACGAACCTCTGCATAGCTGTGCCACTTATCAGCTTTTCCTTCTTTCATCGAGACATTCACCACACCGGATTGGGCACTGCCGTACTGCGCACCCATTCCACTAGTCACAACTTCGACCTCTTCCACCGCACTCATGATTGGATCCAACGTAGTAGAATTGTCATACGGATTAATAGTCCCAACACCTTGCAATGTATAAAGAACTTCTCCCGAACGACCACCGCGGAAGTGACCGTTATCTACATCAGATGATAAATTCAAGACGTCATTCACGCTATGCATAGCTGGAAGTTGTACCACGTCATCAGAACGTGTTATCATACTAGTGGATGTTTTTTCGACTTCAACATCCGGTCTGGTTGCTTCGATAATTACTTCCTTTTGCTGGACGACTGAAGGACTCAAACTAAAGTCAAGCTCCGTCGTCTTTTCCAAATTCACGATAACATCGGTTTTCGTCGTTCTTGCATATCCAACCATTGATGCTTGGACTTCATATTTTCCGACAGGGACATTTAAAATAAAATAATTGCCCTCGACGTCTGTTGGATTGCCCAGACTAGTTCCTATAACGACTACATTGACACCGATGAGCGGTTCACCGGTCTCAGCATCCTTTACTACACCTGAAATCTTACCGCTATTTTGTGCACATAATATGCTGAGTGCAAACACCATTAATGCACCAACATATAATGCTCGTTTTATGTTGTGATTTGTCATTTGAGCTCCTCGTTACTATAAGATGACAAAGATGTTTAAGTGTTTATGATTTATTTAATTGCTGATTTTACTGCCATAGATGTTTTAACGCCAACCATACTTAGATTCTTGACGTTCTCCAAAACATTAGCTTCAGCAACATTATTGAATGTACAGTTTTCGATATTCACATTTGTCGCAGGCGATCTATCATAGCCACGAATCCAGACTGCGAATTTACTCCTGTTACTTTCAATGTTCTTTAATTCCACATTCCGCACAAGCGGCACAAAATTCCCCGCATCGCCTTCTTCATAATAAAAGTCAATTTGCATTATAGCATCTGAGACCTGCCCAACTTTGATGTTCCGGAAATAAACATTTTCCACTACACCCCCGCGTATAGAATTTGTTTTAATTCGAAGCATGCGCTCAAGATTCGGACTGTCCATCGTATCATTTTCTGCATAGACATTTTGAATGCCGCCGGAGCATTCGCTTCCCAGCGATACTCCACCATGGCCATTCTTCATTCGACATCCTTGAACAACGATATTGGAACAAGGAACATTCACTCGTCGGCCATCATTATTCCGTCCTGATTTTATAGCAATACAATCATCACCATTATTAAAGTTGCAATTTTTAATAAGCACATCGGTGCACGATTCGGGATCGCATCCATCATTGTTCGGACCCAGCCCTTCTGTCGTGACACCAAGGACGGAGACATTAGTACAGAGAACAGGATTCAAAAACCACATGGGAGAATTCCTAAACGTTACTCCCTCAACCAGAACATTTTTACATCTGTACGGTTCAAAGAAATTCGGGCGAAGATACGAACCTTCTCCAAAGATTCGCTGCGCAACAGGAACATCCTTCTCTCCCATCCCGTTGAGTTTCGCGCGGGCTTCTTTCTGGTTTGGCTTGCTCGCATCTTTGCTTCCCTTCCAACTCCACCAATTAGTATTAGCACCTTGCCCATCAAGTACACCTTCGCCTGTAACCGCAATATTCTCCTGTTCAAATGCGTAGATCAGTGGAGAATAATTCATGCACTCTACGCCTTCCCACCGTGCATACACTACCGGCAAATATTTTTTTGGATCAGTACTAAATTTAATAACGGCTCCCTTTGAAATGTACAAGTTGACATTACTAAGCAAATGAAGAGCACCAGTAAGATAGACACCCTCCGGCACGACGACTCTTCCGCCGCCTGCTCTATAACATTTTTCGATAGCTTTTCGAAATGCACTAGTGCAATCAGTTTTGTTATCGCCGACTGCACCAAATTTTGTTACAAGAAAATCTTTTTGAGGAAATGCGGGGGGAGAAATTGTTTTTAATATTGCAGGATATGCATCCCATCCCTGGGGAATAGTTGCTGTTTGTTGAGCAGCAACAAAACAAACCGCTATTAGATAATTTAGGAAAGTGAAAACAAAATTACGTAGCACAAAAATCATAGGCGGTGAACCTTTTTCACTTATCGGGCTTTAGTATATAGAATTGATATCTCTTTTGCAAGTACTTTTTCAATATTAACAATATGTTTAAAACACTAATAATATTTGGCGTGTAACATTTTGCACATCTGCAAGAACGGCTGGTTCTTCTCTTTCTATGCAGACAATACGGTAAAGTAAAACATGTACCGCAGGATTCTCTTTAGACATCGCACCTAATAAAAAGAACATATGTATTTCTTAACACAAAGGAAAAATCATTGCGACGAATCGCAAGATAATACGACGAAATGGAGAATACATACCATGAGATGGAATTAATAAAGAGTAAAATATTTCTTCGTTTATTTTGCATCTGTACAAACTTTTTTTCTACCTTGATTACGTTTAGAATTCCGATGCTGAAGAATTTATTTCAGCAGAATCATTTTTCTGATTTGCTGCTCACCGTTACTTTTTAGCTGGCCAAAATACATGCCGCTTGGCATCTTACTCGCATTCCACACTGCCGTATATTTTCCCGCCGGTTTTACTTCGTTGACCAGCGTTACGATATCACGTCCCAGTAGATCATATATTGTAAGAGTAACCAAACCAACTTTTGCCACTTGATAGATTATCGTTGTCGATGGATTAAATGGATTGGGATAATTTTGTAGAAGTTGAAAACCATCTATCTTTATATCGTTTTCGTTTGCAACAGAAGTCGGATAATTGCTTTCAAAACATCCAAGATCAGGTGCAGAACCATTGAACGGCAATCCGACATTCGTTCCTACATCAATGAATTGACTGCCGCGTGCAAGATGCATAAAGTTAATATCAGGTAAACTGCCGTCTGCTTTGCGTGGACCGCTAATTCCAGTGGTGTCTATACTAACATAATCACCCGCAGATGTAGAAAAGTTATTCGTTGTGAGGATAGAGCTTGCTCTAAATGATGTCCCCGATGTTCCCAATGTCAAACAATTTATGATCATGAATACACTGGATGCACTGTAAGATACACCGGAACTGTTCAGCATATAATCCTGCCCGGTGTTTTTATATGCTGTACAATTATACAAAGTGATAGAACCTGCATTAGAGTTCTGATCAAAACCTTTTGCTTTATTGTTAAATGATAGGCAATTTTTCAAGATGAAGTTGTGTGCCAGGTCCTTAGTGTCACTTCCACCCATTTTAAAACCATTTCCATTTGCTTGCGATCCTGGATCTGTTCCATTTTTTAGATAACCGTTACGCCACGTCCAACAGCTATCTAATGTTGTTGTGACATTATTTGCACCTCGTAAGTATCCATCCCAGCCGTCATCAGAGTTCATCCATGATCGGCAGCCATAAAAATAATTACCTGTGCCGACATCCATCTTAGGAGAAAATCCATCGGCATTACCGCCTGCAGTAACAGAATCATAATTAAAATATGAATCGCAATTTTTAATCTGATTATACGATGCACCGCCGCCAAGTTGGCATCCGCCGTCTCTATTCTCATGGAATACGCAAAACTCAATTATATTATTCGAGCCGGCCGTGAACATTCCATTGTCACCTGCTTTATATATATCGAGGCCTTTAATATGCCAGTAGCTGCCCGTTAAATATAATCCGCGATTTGAGCCGCTGTATGCCATAAATGAAAAATCGAGAAACGGCCGAGAATTATCCGGTGGATAGGCATAAAGAGCTATCATTTTATTTGCTGTTCCACTCGAAGTAATATTGATTGTCGAGTTATTAACATATCTTCCGGCACGCACAAAGATGCTGTCCCCCGGAGTGGCAACTGAGATCGCTTTTTGAAGTGTTAAGTACGGGTGGGTGTACGTTCCAGAATCGGCATCACTGCCGGTCGTCGATACAAATATTCCGAGGATGACGCTTGCATCAACCGCAGTGCCGCTTACAAGAATCGACTGCCTAGCTGCTCCACCGCCGGACACAAAAACGGTATCGCTGTACGTCTTAGCTGTAGAAGGCACAAACCGAACATACACTGTATCTAATCCTAATGTTGATCCGGAGTATGGCAAAGCAAGATACGATGAATAGCCGCTTCCCAATGTTGTCGAGACCTTAAATCCTGCCGGAGCTGTGATGCGAATGCTATCACTCGTCGGATTTAAAGATAAACCGGACAAAGCAAATAATTTATCTTTTGTCCACAGCACGCTGATTGTCCCAAAAGAAAGAGTACTGGGCGAAAGTGTTATAGATGATGATCCAGCCGATGCAGACGTTCCAGCAATCGTAACATTGCCAATATATAAATATTTTGAATTGGCAGTAGTCGCAACCGTAGTCCATGGATAAACACGAACATAAAAGGTTTGGCCGCTTACAACTGTCACAGAAAATGATATTGTTTTTGTTACCACAGCATTGCTAGACATGTTATCGTATTCCGCGATAGGAGTTTTCGTCGCAAAAGTGCTGTCCATCGAATAATAAATGGCGGCGCATATCGTACTGACGGCTTTAGCACCAAGATACAAAGAAAGAGAAGTGGCAGTAAAATTAGTGCCCGCTTTAGGGGAAATGGCAAATTGTGTATAGCGTGCAGAATTGTATCCCGTCTCTGCGGGCCAATATCCGGTTGATGTGCCACTAGTTGTAGAATCGGGTCGATCCTTTTGAACCGATATGGATGTATTCGGAACTCCATCAATACTGGGTGGAATTTCGTAGAATGCTGAAAGTCCAAACAATTTTTGCGTAACAGCAGTAATATTTCCCGAGGTTACCACAGATGTATCCACGGTCAATGGCCACGCAACAGAAGCCGTCTGAGAATAGCTAACCGTCGATTGAAGCAGTCCGATTATCAGAATAGGAAGAATCTTTCTCATATATTTCCTAAAATATTGGCAGAGTTGTTCATTATTGTGCATCGTATTCGTCTGTAATTTAATTGATAAAATTTGTTTTTTCCCTAAAAAAGGGTACTGCGGTAAATCGCGACATAATATAACAAGACAGATTTAACCGCTATATTGTGCAATAATATGATACTATAATAGATGAAATCGTTTCCTGTGTCAAGTCAAGGTCAAAATGGATTAATATAGTATGTATTCTTTCCCGTCATCTAACGAATAAAAACCCTAAAACATTTTCTAAATGATACGGCGTTCATTTCTAATTGCGAATTCATAATCATATTATATTCACTATTAGTCAATTAGAATTGGTTGAGATGCGGAATTCTGCGACGAAAAGAAGCAAAGGAAAGTCAGGACGAATGCGATGGAATCATAGTTAATCGGTATATCAATTGCTTCATACATTTATCTCTTACATTATTCAAGATCCTGAAAACTTTCTAAAAAAATCATTTGATATTGTCAAATATCCTCTCTATATTATATATGTCAAATAACAGTACACCGTTATGGCTCCC
>JBEKLV010000163.1:0-6958 GCA_050008835.1 Bacteroidota bacterium
ACCTATTGATGATTGCTTTTTGTAATAGTACAAACGTTTTAGGCTGGTCTTTTGTTCCTTTCTGAATAGGCGGTACTTGCGCAGAAGAGCAAAGCGATGATGAGTAATATTAAAGAAAGAGTGGTGATGTTATTATATATAAGAATAAAAAGAGATTATTTTCACTTAAACTTTCCAACCCCGTACCCATGATGTGCCGCAGAATCCTGTATAAGGGCAACGCGGACAGGTTTTGGTTAGATCGACAGGCGGCGAGAAAGGAATAGCAGCGTCATTTGTCTCTTTTATTAAAAGTTCAATAAGCTGTTTTGATTGCTCAAAATAAGCCACGCGTTCTTCTGTGCCTTCCATAAAAGCCACTTCGCATTCCTTGCTGAGCCGGTTCTTACCAAGATAGAGGTACGCAGGAACGATTTCTTCTATCGCAGTTTTCGTATGAATGCTGTACAACAAAAGATACATCGGCAGCTGTAAAGACATAACTGCTTCGCTCCAGCTTTCCCGTTCACTAAAATTGAGTTTGCCAAAATTAATCGGCAGCCTGCTTGGTTTGGGTCCGGTTTTATAATCGAGAATAAAAATTTTATTACCGCGCTGCTCAATGCGGTCAAGACGTCCTTCAAACTTTGCTCCTAATGCATTGACGGAAATCTTTTCCTCAAGTGCCTTAAGAAATATTTCGTTTTTCTCTGCCGCCGGCTGCTGGTATTCTTTGAGCAGCGTTCCCAATTGCCGCTGAATTTGCCGCTTCAGTAAATATGCCGCTCCCGCCGGCTCAGTTCCGAATTTCTGCGCGAACAATTCATCTACCACTTGTTTCATATGTTCAGGCAATAGATCGCGGGTTTCTAATTTCCTTCCGATGCATGGCTCAAAGAATTTTTTCAGAACGTCATGGACGAAGATACCTATATCCTGATTATCAAGATCGGCAGATGCTTCTTCTTTTTCTTTTATGTGCAAAATGTGCCTATAGTAAAACTTAATCGGACATTGCAGATACATGTCTAATGCGCTCGCGCTGTACGTGAACCCATGTATCAGTGCAAGCACTTCATTCGATTTTGGAATTGACATAACGGCTTCGTTGGCAAGTTTCACATGGTAACGCACTGTCTGAACGTAATTGTCGGATGAAAATGAACCGTCGCGCTTCTGGCGTTCCCATAACAATTGCTCAATGAATCGGCTCTTTTCGCTCTCGCCAGATTCCGAATAAAATAGATGCACGCGCTTTGCTCCGCGCACGAGCAGGTAGAAATAATACTCGCTCAATTTATCCCGATCGTGCCTCGTTTCCAATCCTAATTTTTCACGCAGCTGTTGCGGCAAAAGCATATCGCTGCCAATGACGCCTGGCAGGACGTTATCATTCACATTTAAGAAATATACGTCATCGAAGTGCAGACTACGCGTTTCTAATAAGCCGAGTACTTGCAAACCCCGAAGCGGTGTACCGGGGAACGGGACATTTTGAAGAGCTACATATTGCTGAATGAAGTTGAAATATCCAGAGGCATCACGAAACGATGCACTTCCGACAAACGACTGTTCTAAGTACAGAAAAACTTTCAACAACGCTTCTGCATAAGGGCGGAACAATGGATGCATGCGTGCCGTGCTTTGCTCATAAATATACGTAAGAACTTTAATGACATTGTGTGCGAATTCTTTAACCGATGCAATATTTTCAAGAGCATGAATGGTGCTTAAATGTATAGTGTGAAGATGTTCTTTCAATTGTTCCGGTGTAACTTTATTGTTGGAATCTGAAATTGCAAATGCAACATTCGTAAAGATTTCATCCGATTGCTCTATCTCCTTTAATGTCAGTAGAATTTTAGATTTATCTTTCGTCAGCATAGATTCTATTGCATGGAAAAGCATGCGCGTGATATCTGTACGTTGATCCAAGCGAATGTTTTTTGTGTACGGATGCAGAATAAATTTTATGTACTGTGCTGCCGAGTACCGTTCGCCTTGCTTCGTGCACAGCAATTCCATGAGGTTGTTCAGAAAACCGTAGATCGGTGTGCGCGCCATCGGATATTCAAGTGCAATGTTATATTGTTCCTGCGGCATAAGCGGAAGCGTTTGATGTACCACGGGAAAGAGCGCATCCGAAGTCGGCATGACAATTACCGAGCGTTCGTCAAGTTGTGAGCTGGCGTCTAATTGTTTCTTGATAAGCGCCGAAAGTGCAAAGACTTGTCCGTGCGTATCCGACGCTTTATAGAAATGAATTTCCGGTTCTGGTGTTCCTTCTTCAGTCTTATCAGTTTGGAATACAAACAGCGTATTCGAACGCTTTTCTAGGTCATTAAAAATGATTTGCTCGGCGTGAGTCAACTTGAATAATCCCGCCACAATAATCTGAGTGTAGGCACTGAGGTTCAATTCACCGATATATTCGGCAACTTCCACGTAACGCATTGCACGTGTTGTAAAACCTTTTTCTGCGGTAAGCGCATAAAACTTTGTGTAATATTCCGCAAGTGAAAATAGCCGGTTATACGTGAGCACAGATATTACTTCTTTTATTTTTTTCCCGGGAAGATTGGCAAGCCGGAGTTCTTCCAATTCACCAAACAACTTCAATCCAATTGGGATGAATGCATCGAGCGATGCAAAGTAGTCGCCGCCCAATCGTTCTTTTAATTCGCTGTGCACAAGGTGAAGCAATGCGACTGCATCAATCGATTCCAGATCGTGCACGGGCCCCGGATGAAGCTGCTGATACAGCGAAATAATAAAATCATCTACGGAAAATATTTTGGGGGGAATGATACTGCCGCCAACACGATGAGCAAGCTCCTTACGCAAGAAATGCGCGGGGCGTTTTCCTGGAAAAACAATTGCGGCGGTTGAAAAATCTCTTTCTTTCGCTTCCAGATGAGAAGCAACGGTTTCAATAAGATGTTCGGTTGAACTGAGGACAATGCTCTCGCTCATGTAACCACCCGCAATTTCTTTTGGTCCACAAAAGCCAGCACACCGCGAATAGTGCGGCCTAGATAAAAGTTTTTAAGAATGTTGACATACCCTCTCACTTGATCTGTATACGCATCTTTATCGTCTCCCGTTTTGAAATCGAGCACCGTCACTACGTCTGCATCAACAACAATCCGATCCATTCGGAATAGTCGTCCATCCGGATTAACAAACTCTTGCTCATTCATTATTTTTCTGTTTTCAGTGCACATAAAGAATGGTGCTATTTCCGGCAAACGCAGAAATTCTAATACTAACGATTTGATATGGATTTCATCAGCGGGCTGCATCCAGCTTCCCGCAGTTTTCTTTATCGATGATGAGATGAGCATATCAATATCCGCTCCTACAAACTCCACTTGCGACAACACATCGTGAATAGCATCGCCACGGCGACGTTCATACAGCGCCAGCTTCTCCGATGAAATATTGCCTACGGGTACTCGCATCGACGAATGATGCAGAGGCATAACCAGCTCGAGTGATTGTTTCTGTTTTTCTACTTCCGGTTTTATCGATGGCTCGTAACCAGAAGATTGCAGGAATTTTGACGGTTCATCGGCGTATTCAGTCTTGACGCTGATTATATACATCTCTTCTTTTGCCCGCGTAAACGCCACATACAGTTTATTGAGATCATCTACCGCTCGTTCGAAACGGTGTTGATTGTATAATTCCTGAAGTGTCTTATCAAATGCTGCATTCTTTTGAGTGATATGCACTAACCGGACACCGTCGATACTTTCTTCGACAATTAAATTATCGGATCTCAATTTAGAATCTACCAACAGAACAATGACCACGCGATTGTCTAATCCTTTCGCTTTGTGGATTGTCATCACCGAAACCGCATCTTCACCGTGGGGCACTGCAATATTCCAATCAGAATCATCCGCTTCATCATCAGCAAAGGCAAGAAAATCTTTCAGATTATTCTGTCCAGTCTCCTCAAAATTTTTCATTACATCCAACAGCTTTGCAAGTGTGCCTTCTTCTTCGGGCGCAATCTCGAACAATCGAAATTGTTTATAGATTTCCGACAGAAGATCGTACATCGGTAAGTAACCGACGACTGTGAAGAGTTCATCAAAGTACTTCTGCCAGATATTGGCGTAACGCAGGCGGAATGATGCATACAGCGGCGCCAAATGTTCTGCTCTTCGCGCTTGAAGAAGGAACGAATGAAGTTCCTCCTGTGTCAACTTCACATTGTCCGCGGTAAGTGCGCGATGAAATGTACCGCTCAGTAAAACAGTTGCAAATGCAAGATCGTCGATTGGTGAATCCAAGAAACGAAGAAGTGCCATAATATCACCTGTGATCGCGCGCCCGCGAATGTCGAGACTGCTGTGCGAAATAAACGGAATATGTGCGCCGTTAAGCCATCCGGAGATAGCAATGACATGTTCATTCTTCGGCGTCAGGATTGTGATATCGCCATGCCGATAACCACGCGCGTGACAATCATGTACAATTTCTAAAATCCTCACATGCTCCAGTTCTTGATTTTCATCTTTTTCAAGCGAAACAATTTCAACATATCCTTTCTTCTTATTTTTTTCTTCTACCTCTTGTTTGAATGTTGACAATCCGCTGGCGTGAGGTGCTTCCCCTTCCACTTTTTGGGGTATAATCTCTTGGAATATAGTCTTGTTAAAATCGAGAATTCGTTCAAAGCTTCGGTAATTCGTTTCTAATTCCCGCACTTCCGGTGGTGCCGATGGAAAGACGTTGTTCGTCATTACGTTTTTCATAATACGCCAATCGGCATGACGGAAAGCGTAAATGGATTGTTTGGTATCTCCAACAACAAATAGACTTCCCTGCTTCGAAAGCGCTTCGGCAAGCAACGGCTTTATTGCTTCCCACTGCAACGGCGCAGTGTCCTGAAACTCATCGATGAGATAATGAAAAATGGCTTCGCCCAAATAAAAATATACTTGCGGCACAATTTCTTCCGAGATATAATGCAAAAGCGTTCGATTAACATCGGAAAGATTAACCTGACCGTTGCGCCTCATAACCTGTTCGATGGTGCCTCGAAACAACTTATGCGCTTCGACGTACGGAAGGTAATAGTGATATGCCTGTTGCACAACATATTCTGCGGCAAGCGAATTGAACTTTTCCTGCAGCGGCATAAAATGTGCGTTCCACTCTTCCGTTTTTTCTTTTTCAGCTTTCGATTTGCCGGCTTTCAGCGGTTTATTGACACTCTTCAGCTCTATCAGCTTGTCTACATCTCCGGCATTAGCGACAGCAAAAACATTCTCAAAATTCTTAGTCATCTCTAAACCGGAATCTTTTACAAGTGTATGGAGCTGATGAAACGAATCGAGAATTTCTGTGCGCAGTGTGTTTAACTGCTTGCCGTTTTCAGAAGCGGGCAAAACATCTTTTGATTGTGCGCTCAAGGTGTTATACAGAGTGCGAACTTCATCTGAGAGTTTTTGAAATGGATTCCAAATATATCGTGAAGAAGTATTTTGGCTTTCAACAAGAATATTTGTTAGTTCTTCGAGTAACCGCTGTTTTGAAGGGTCAATCGCAAGTTCGCGGGCGAATTGTTCAAAAGCCGCATCAAGTATTGTGCGGTTGTTCAGTACAATTTCAAGTGTTGGTGAAAAACCAAACTCCAATGCCGAAGCGCGAAACACTCGTGACAAAAAGCTGTCTATCGTTTGCACCTGAAATGCAGAGTAATCCTGCAATATCGTTTCAATCAATTCGCCGCACTGAGTGCGAAGTTTCGCTTCATCCATTGAAACAAGAGGGCATAATTGATCAAGAATGTATTTATCACCGTGGTATGCCTTCTTCAGATATTCCAGAACGCGCTGGCGCATTTCAGCAGCGGCGTTCTTGGTGAACGTCATCGCCAGCACATTGTTGAGCCGATTGTTAGGCACATTCGGAGACAATAATAGCTGCAAAATTCTTAGTGTGAGTGTGTGTGTCTTACCCGATCCTGCAGACGCAGAAACGATAGTAAAATTAGGAAAATGAAGTTCGGTATCGTTTAAAAGAATGGAAGCCACGTTTAGTCAGTTTGTTTTTCCTGCAAAAATGTAGCCAATAAGTTCGTGTGTTGCAACGATGAAGTATGATAATGGAAGCCAAAATAATCATTTTTCTCCAGCAACTTTCTTTCTCTTTGTGCATCTTTTATATAGAGCGATGAAAAATCAGCTCGCACGAACATCAACTCTTGCGGTACTGAAAGAATTGCGTGGTGAGAACAGATACTGAATTGGTTCAACTATTGCACAATGGTGACCGGCAAGCATTTGCCGATTTGTATGAACATCACAAAGCCGCGATTTATCGCTATTGTCTTCGCATGCTTATCGATTCCAACGCAACAGAGGACGCGACACAGGAAACGTTTATCAAAATGTTTGCTGGAATAAAAGGACTTAAGAATACTGAATCGTTTCTGCCTTGGCTCTTCAGTATTGCTCGCAACGAAGTGATGATGCACATCCGACGAAACAGGCGCAATGATGTTCATAGCGATGAGAACATTTGGGATAAACAAACGCCCTACGATTTAACGGTCGCCGCAGAAACCACAGAAATTGTTCAACGACTTCTTCAGAATTTGAAAAGCGAATACCGTGAAGTAATTTTATTAAGGGAATATGAACAACTTTCCTATACGCAAATTGCTGAGATTACCGGTGATTCAGAAAGTTCTGTAAAGTCGCGTTTGTTCAAGGCACGTAAAGCATTAACAAAGAGGTTGAAAGAATATTACACATAAGGGCGAGGCTTACCTCGTCCGTGAATAGATACCGAGGTGAATTATGAATTGCGAACAATATCAAGAATATATCAGCCAGTTTATAGACGGCGAGTTACCGCCAACAGTAGAGATTGACCTTTTTGTGCATCTTGGTGTGTGTGAACAGTGCCGCACATTTCTTAAAAATGTTCTCTCGCTGAGGAATACATTAACTCTTTCACA
>JBEKLV010000164.1:0-6952 GCA_050008835.1 Bacteroidota bacterium
ATAGTTCACTTCTTTGCCGTTCACTTTGCCAAGCACTTCGCTTGTGCCACCACCACGCCCCCTGCGTCCGGTGAGGTCAAGCCCCCAATCGAAAATGATCAAGACTATAAAGATGACTGCCGCACCAGCAATAATAAATTTTGGAGACTTCTCACGTATGTCATTCAATACCGCCATGTTAGAACAACTCCTCTTTACCTAATCGAGACTTGAAATTGCATTTTTTTTATATTTATGAATATAGCCGACATTCGCTTGATATGCAACGACTTTCTTGTTGACTTTGTTGGCATATCAGGTTATATTTTTCAACGAAAATTTATTCACGACTATAGTTTTCATACAAAGCGCGAAGGATTTATTGTCGCGCTTTGTTTATTCATTATTTATCACCAATGTTATAAGTTTGGAGACAATTTGTGAGAAATCAGCTAACCAGAATTATTATTACCATTTGTTTTGTCATCCTTGCAGTTTATTTTCTTTGGCCGACCATACAGGATTATAACTATCGTAAACAACTTAGCAAGCTTGTCGGACAGGACAGCATCGCGTATGCAGAAAAACATCACGATGATATGCTGGATGCAAAGCTGAGACGTATGAAGCTTGGCTTGGATTTACAAGGCGGCATGCGTGTTGTGCTGGAAGTGGATATCATACAATTATTGGACGATTTGGCCAAGAATAAGGATGATAAATTCCATTCAATAGTAAAAGACGTGCGGAATGAAACAGCTTCAAATGATATTTCCATCATTCCAATCTTCACACAAAAATTTAAAGATGATACAATTAGCTTAAGCCGATACTACGGCAGTAGGCACGACGACAACAACAAAATTACGAGCATGCTTGAAGATGAGGCTGGCAAAGCGGTTGACCGTGCTACGGAAATTGTTAATAACCGTGTAAATCAGTACGGTGTTTCCGAGCCAACGATTCAGAAACAAGGCGGACGTCGCATTATCGTCGAATTGCCCGGTGTGAAAGATGAAAACGAGGTACGCCAATTACTGCAGGGAACGGCGATGTTAGAATTCAGAATGTTAAAGGACCCGCAAATTTCTTATAAGGTAATGGAATCCGTCGATAAATTCCTTACCGGCAAATTAGAAACCGACACAATTGCGTCATCGGCGGCACCCATGGAAAAAAAGAAGGAGCAGGCAAAACGTAAAGACGCTCTTACTGAATTAACCGGCGGTGTGGCGACGGTTGCTGAAACAGATACAACTAAGGAAGCTCAGTTTGCGCGCGAACATCCGTTCTTTATGTATGTGAAGCCCGACCAGCGCGGTTCCGGTGAAGGGTATGTTGCTGAAAAAGATAAAGACCGTGTTGTTCGTTTACTCCAACGACAGGAATTACAGCAGCTTATTCCACAAGATTTTGAATTTTTGTTCTCTGCCAAACCTCAACCATTCGCAAATGGGCAGAAGTTTTATCTTTTGTATGCTGTTAAAAAAACACCTGAGCTTACAGGGGGTGTTGTAACAAATGCCCAAGCAAGTGTAGACCCTGAAGATAACCGTCCGGTTGTAAATATGGAAATGAACAGTGAAGGTGCGAGAGATTGGGCACGCATCACTGGATCTAATATCGGCAAGCGGATAGCAATTATTATGGATAAAGGTGTGTTCTCCGCGCCGGTTGTGCAGGGAAAAATCCCCGGTGGCCATTCACGCATTACCGGAATGGAATCTCCGAATGAAGCACGCTTATTAGAAATTGTACTTAAGGCAGGTGCATTGCCGGCACCAACCTCAATCATAGAGCAGCGATCAATTGGACCATCACTCGGCGAAGATTCAATACGTGCTGGTTTGACATCGATTTTAATATCTTTCATTCTCATAGTCCTCTTTATGATTGTGTATTATCATTCAGCAGGTGCCGTAGCCGATTTTGCATTATTTTTTAACATTTTATTCATCCTCGGTGTTATGGCAAGCTTCGGTGCAACACTTACCCTTCCCGGTATTGCGGGTATTGTGTTAACCATAGGTATGGCAGTAGATGCAAACGTCCTTGTGGACGAGCGTGTACGTGAAGAAATAGTAACTGGAAAAACTTTACGTGCGGCAATTGATACCGGATATTCCAAGGCGTTCACTGCCATCTTTGACGGCCACGTTACTTCATTTCTGACTGGTATTGTGCTATATCAATTTGGTTCAAGCGGGGTGCAGGGATTTGCACTCACGCTGATGATTGGCTTGGTCGCAAATCTCTTTAGCGCGATCGTCATCACTCACGTAATTATGAATATTATGATGGATAATGGGTACCATCCAAAATTCGGATAATCCATCATTCCACTAAACATGCAAATGCGAAGGATTTTCAATGCGACTGTTTAAAAAAACGAATATCGATTTCATCGGAAAACGCTTTTTCTGGTACATCGTTTCAACGATAATGGTATTGATTGGACTTATTTCTATTGTTTTTAAAGGTATTAACTACGGGATTGATTTTCAGGGTGGAACAGAAATGATTGTGTCATTCAGCCCCAACGTAGATATCGGAAATGTACGTATCGTACTCGATAAAGTTGGACTCGGTAAAAGCGAAATCAAATCTTATGGTAAAGAGTCAACGCTTTTAATTCGAACAAGTGAACAAGCTGAAGGAACCACCATTGGCACTAAGATTAGGAATGCGTTAAACGATGGATTCCCCGGCAATAAAATCAATATTCTCCGCGAAGATAAAATAGGACCGAAAATCGGAAAAGAGCTCCGAACCTCTGCCCTCATGGCAGTTTTGTGGGCTCTCGGCGCCATTCTTGTGTACATTGGACTTCGGTTTAAGTTCCGTTATGGTCTTGGAGCAACGATATCGATTTTCCATGATGTATTGACGACCTTTGGGTTTCTTTCGATCATGAATGGATTGATCCCAGGGCTGAACCTTGAGATCACGCAGGAGGTCATCGCAGCCTTTTTAACACTTATCGGTGTTTCTGTCAACGACACTGTCGTTATCTTTGACAGGATTAGAGAAAACGAGAAGATTTTCAAGTCTATGTCGTTGGGAGATCTGATGAATAAGAGTTTGAACGAAACACTTAGTAGAACCATTATTACATCGGGCACAATTTTTGTTGTGTTGGTGATCTTATTAATTTTCGGCGGCGAAGTCAATCGTGGGTTTGCGTTTACAATGGCGTTTGGCATTGTCACTGGTACCTATTCCTCCATCTATGTGGCAAGTGCATTCGTACTTGATTGGACTCGATACAGGAATCGCCAGAAAGTAACAACCGCAGCATAATTTTTATTATCGGTTTGAAAGGGCATCTATGAAATTCAAAACGAAAGAGACCAAGGGCGTCACAGTTGTCGAGCTGGAAGGCAATGTGATGGGCGGTCCGGATGCATCCGCCCTAAATGATTTTTTGCACAAACTAATCACCGAAAAAAAGAATCAAGTTATTGTTGATCTTAAAGCAGTTAGTTTTATTAACAGTTCGGGCCTTGGCATGCTTATCGGCGGATTGACAACAATGCGTCACTCTGGCGGCGAATTGAAACTCGCATGTGCCTCCAAGAAAGTTGAGAATCTATTAGAAATGACAAAGCTGCTAAAAGTGTTTGATCTTCACAAGAACGTGAACAATGCAATCGCGGCATTCAAGTAATTGCCGGTGTACGGGTACGATGAATATCCGTGCAACTTCGCTCTTAACATTTACTCCATTAAACTGAATCTCAATGCCATCTCAACCACTTTTTGTCGCAGTCGCAGGAAATATCGGCGCCGGCAAATCTTCGCTGGCGCGATTGCTAGGAGGACGTTTTCAATGGAAGCCGTACTTCGAATCTGTGGATGACAATCCTTACCTCTCCGATTTTTATGCAGATATGTCGCGCTGGTCGTTTCATCTTCAAATTTATTTTCTTGCCAACCGATTCAAGTGCCACAAAGAGATCGTTGAATCAAGCGAGTCGGTAATTCAAGATCGCTCTATCTATGAAGATGCCGAGATATTCGCGCGTAATCTGTTCGACATCGGTAAAATGACAGAGCGTGATTACACAAACTACGTATCGCTCTTTCATGTGATGATGGAATACCTTAAACCGCCTGATCTGATGATTTACCTTCGGGCGAATGTTGATACATTGGAAAAACAAATTTCAAAACGCGGTCGTGACTTTGAACAGGGCATTCAGCGCTCGTATCTTGAGACTCTTAATAAACTGTACGAAGATTGGATTACCCGCTATAAACTTGGTCCGCTTCTCATTATTGAAAGCGACGACCTCGACTTCGTCAACAATAAAACAGACCTTGACTATATTCTCACAAGTGTAAAAGATCATCTGCCCCAGATGCAATTATTCGAATAATGGGGTAAGTGAACAATAAGCGACGGAGCCTGAAGGAACGAATAAGGGTAATGCCAGAGATGGAGTTACTTTTTACACAAGACAACTATCGCAAATTTTCCCAATCTTTAATATCGTGCTCAAATACCGCTTTGTCTTGTTTCTCTTACGACATTTCCTTACTTTTTTATTAATATTCTATAATGGTAATCGTCGTAAGCAGCATATTTAATTACTCTCTGCCTTTTTCTCGTATTGGTGTGGGCGTATAATAAATCATTTTTTGCCA
Source organism: Bacteroidota bacterium (assembly GCA_050008835.1). GTDB lineage: Bacteria > Bacteroidota > Ignavibacteria > UBA10030 > UBA10030 > Fen-1298. Next base: position 4,627 of record JBEKLV010000164.1, read on the forward strand.
ATAAAATATGGGCAAAATAGGCCAAACCGCCGATCCTGATTTGCACGATAGCCTTTCCACCTTCCTTGTCTTGCTGTCGGAACAATTGCGAATGCTGAACAAATAAGAATTGATTTAGCGAAGGAATTGCTTATACGAGGCAGAAAAGAAATTTTAAGGGAAATTAGACAAACTTTTAAAACCATACTATCTTGACACTCTCTGGTAAAACAATACTCATAACACGTTCAAAGAATGCAAGTGCGGAGATTCAGAGCTTGCTTGAATCCCGAGCTGCATCCATTATTTGCTTGCCTACGATAGAGATTGTCGATCCAGATTCATGGAATGAATGCGATGCGAAAATTTGGAAGCTTGCTGAATATGACAGCGTTTGCTTCGCAAGCAAGAATGCTGTCGATAAATTCGTCAAGCGGATTCGCCTCCTGCGCCCGCAGGCATTAAATACTTTGGCCACACGAAATCTGTACGCAGTTGGAGAAAAGACAAAGTCGACATTGGAAGCAAGTGGGTTTTCTGTGCAACCGATTCCACAGAAACATTCTGCAGAAAATCTGGCGCAATCATTCTATGGACAGAATATTTCAGGGAGACACTTTCTCTTCCCGAAAAGTAACATTGCATGTGATATTATGCCGAAGGAATTACGATCACTCGGCGCTATTGTTGATGAAATTATAACGTATAAAACCGTTATTCCCGAGCCGGAGAATCTAGAATACATTCGAGCCCTTTTAACAAACGGAAGGATCGATATCATAACATTTTTTAGCCCGTCAAGCGTTCGTAATTTCGTAGAGATGATCAGCGTTGATACATTACAGCACATTTTAATAGCTGTTATAGGCGCAACAACAGCAGAGGCAGTGAAAGAAGTTGAGTTAGAAGTTAACATAATAGCCAAACAACAGACTGCGGAGAGTCTAGTCCAGGGAATTGTGGATTACTTAGGTAATTTGTGATTAATTCTAATTAGAAAATTCTTTAATTAACGAACAAATATGCAGACCATGATTGATCTCTCGCTTCCCATTACCGACTTGATGCCGGTATATCCCGGTGATGAATCGCCGCACCTTCTGAAGGCGAACGATCTTGCACGGGATGGATTCAACAACTTCCGTTTATCCACCAATATGCATGCAGGCACGCACATTGACGGACCGATGCATTTAACACAAAGCAAAAAGTTTATAAGTGAAATTCCATTGGAACAATGTGTTGGCATTGGATGTATTCTGAATGCCGCCGGCAAAAAGAATGTCCCGCTGACAACGGAATATGAATTGCTTGTTCAACCGCAAACCATTGTTTTACTGTACACTGGAATGAGCAGTTTATTTGGGAGCAAAGAATACTTTAACGATTATCCAACGGTTAGCAAAGAGCTTGCACGATTGTTCGTCAAACGACGGGTGAAAATGGTTTGCATAGATTCACCTTCACCTGATCGGTATCCATTTGAAATCCACAAACTGCTTTTAAAAAACAATGTGCTTATTGCAGAAAATTTAACAAATATTGACAAGCTTCTTTCAGTTAAAAAGATTGAGGTAACCGCAATGCCACTGAAGATTCATGCTGATAGCTCGCCAGCAAGAATTATTGCTCGAATATTGGAATGAGTATGCAAACACAACTTCAAACAATTTTTTCCCGAACGTCTAGGTGAGCAAAAGCGACATAGTCGTAAAAGAAATTATTAAAAATATCTGATTAAGGATAAATATTATGAAAAAGAAAATCTCCCAACGCGTCTCCATCGCCACACGGGCAATTCACGGAAAAAAGCTATTCGCATTTAAGGGACCGGTTGCAACTCCGATCTATCAAACTTCCACATATCGATTTAAAACATCTGAAGACGCAATCAGGTATGCGAAAGGGGATCCGTCTATATATGTTTATTCGCGCTATCACAATCCAACAGTGCACGACGTAGAAGAGAAACTTGCATTGGTAGAAAACGGTGAAGCGGCGGCAATCTTTGCATCTGGTATGGCTGCAATCACCACTGCAATTCTTACGGTGACAAAAGCTGGTGACAATATTATTAGCACTCCGGCTTTATACGGCGGTACGTACCGATGGATGCGCGATGAATTACCGAAACAAAATATCAACGTGCGTTTTGTTAATCCTAATCATCTCGAAGAGATTGTTCATCTCGCTGACGATCGAACGACCATCGTTTATATTGAAACTCCAACTAATCCGACACTTACCATAGTGGATATCGCAGAAGTCGTACGTCAAACCAAGAAGGTAGAAAAAAGATTAAGCCATCCTATTCTAACGATGATCGACAATACGTTTGCTACAATTC
>JBEKLV010000165.1:0-6945 GCA_050008835.1 Bacteroidota bacterium
CCCTTTCCATTGTCTTCGATAACCAGGCGAATACCATTGCTATGATTAATGATTTGTAGATTAACCTCTGTGGCTTCTGCATGCTTAGATATATTGTTGAGTGACTCCTGTGCGATTCTGTACAGACCTATTTCCATATTTGGATCGAGCCGGTTGGTTACACCATGCGCTTGAAATTGAACTTTCACATTCGTACGATTAGCAAATTGTTCACTTAAAAGTTGGAGTGCGGGCACTAATCCAAAATCATCCAGAACGCTCGGCATAAGGTTGTAAGAAATTTCGCGCGCTTCTTTCATTACGCTGTCGAGCAAGTTCTTCATATCGTCAATACGTTCACGCTCATCCTTGCCTGCCGTAATCATATCTTCCAAAATTTCAAGATTGAATTTGATAGCAGTCAACATTTGACCAAGACCGTCATGTATTTCTCGTGCGATGCGCCTGCGTTCATCTTCCTGCGCCTGTACACGCGCACCAGAGAGAATTTCTAATTCTTTTTCCCTTTGAAGAAGATCCGTATAAAGTTGAGCGTTGACCATTGCGATAGAATGCTTCTCGGCAAGCGAGATAAGCAGCCGCATCTCGCGTCCAGCAAAATCATGATACTGGCGGTATCCTACAACAAGCATCCCTCTATGCTTTCCTTCTACAATCAATGGAAGCCATGCAGTTGAAATAAGTTTTTCCTCTCCAACAATGGAAAGCTGGGAAAGCGGATATTGCGTATTTGTGCTGGAATTATGGATGATCAGCGGTTCTTCGTTTTTTACAATATCAAGCAGCGTTTCACTGGGACTAAACATTTCTTCCGAATGCTGTAGTGTGTTACCGCAAATTGAAATCCATTGCATATATGGTTCATCGAACAGAAGAACACCGTCAAAATGGGCGCGTGTCAAGTTCAACGTGTGCTGTAAAATTGCGGCAAATATTTTTTGTAAATCGACAACGCCAACAAGTTTTCGGTCGATATCACTTAGTGTTTCTTGTTCCCATAACCATAGCGTCTGTTCCCGTTCAAGCATTTTCCGTTCTGTGATATTACGAAACGACGCTTGCACGGCAGGATAATCATTCCATGCAATCACATGCGCGTTTGCTTCCAGGTCTATTATCTTTCCCTGTTTCGTCAAGCCTCGCAGTTCGTAATTCCTCAGAACTTCTTCTCCTATTCCACGCCCATCGGGCGTCATCGCAAGGAATGGTTTGCTCGGTTGAGCAATGGTCTCTGAAAAATTAAGCGATTGCATTTCTTCCGCTGATGCATAACCGAAGATACTAACAGCTGATGGATTGACATACACAAGTCGTTCATTCTGCACAATCATAATACCATCAAGTGAGCTTTCTACAATGCTGCGGTACTGACGCTGTGTTTCAACCATTTTTCGCGTTAACTCTTTTCTTTCTACGAGGTCTTTGTGCAAGGCGATACATTCCAAAAGCTTTCCGTTCGAATTAAGAACTGGCGAAAGGATCAAATCGGCAATAGCCAGTTGTCCATCTGCTCTCGCAAATTCCACTTCTCCTTTCCATATCTTATCGGACAAAAGATCTAATTTCGCTAAAGACCAAACATTTTCTTTACTTCCCGTATAGGTTGTGATTTTCATGAGATCGAAAAGGTTTTGTCCAATTACGGAAGATTGATTCATTCCACTCCATTGTAGAAATGCCGGATTTGCATAACGAGTTACACCATTGCCATCAGTTATGTGAATTGGATTTGAGGAAGAGTTAAGCACTGCATTGAATCGTTTAAGGCCGTAACTGATTTTTCGACCTCGATGTGCCATCAGCAATAAGAAAACAAAACAAAATCCGATGAGTACAAAGTATAACGCAGGCTTCTGCAAGAAATATATACTTGCAGCCAAAAGAAGCATCAGGAGCAAACCGCTGCAAAGTAAAAATGCCGACGACAGAAGAGTGTGTTTCGCAGGCGATGTAAAAGGATTTTCGTTTAATTTACTACTATTCCACACAGGGTTATTCATCACTTAGTCATGCGCAAGGCAGATGCGTATGTCTTACCAAGAATTTTCAGTATTGTGCGCGGACTACTTTCCTATGAGTGTTTTGTAAGCTTGTACGTCAAGGAGAGTATCCAACTGAGCAGGATCGGTGATCATGATCTTTACCATCCATCCTTCACCGTATGGATCTTTATTCACCGCTTCCGGATGATCTTTCATCTCTGCGTTGGTTTCAACCACTTCGCCGGTGACAGGTGCAAACAAATCGGAGACAGCTTTTACAGCTTCAATCGTTCCAAATGATTTGCCTTTTTCTACTTTCGCTCCGACAGAAGGTATCTCAATGTACACAATATCTCCTAATTCACTTTGGGCGTAATCTGTAATTCCAATCCAGGCAAATTTTCCTTCAACTCGGATCCATTCATGGTCTGCTGTATATTTCACGTTTTCGGGGAAGTTCATAGCAACCTCTTACTTATATAGAAGGTTTATTAGTAACGTTGTTTATCTGCCAATTAAACCGGCAAATCTCATAACTAAATTCTTTGTTGAATGTCTAAAATTTAATCTTCAAACACAAATGATTCGATAAATTTTGTATCGAAATCGCCGCTTTTGAACTTATCATTCATCATCAACTTCTTGTGGAATGGAATCGTTGTCTTAATTCCTTCGATAATAAATTCATCTAATGCGTAGTACATTTTAGTAATCGCTTCTTCTCTGGTTTTAGCTTTCACAATAAGTTTTGCAATCAACGAATCGTAGTAAGGCGGAATAACATATCCGGCATAAATATGCGTATCTAAGCGAACACCAAAACCGCCGGGGAAATGCAGGCTCGTAATCTTACCTGGGCTTGGCCGGAATCCCATAGCCGGATCTTCCGCATTAATACGGCATTCAATTACATGCCATTGCGGTTTCACTTGAGTTTTTTTCAACCGCTCTCCCGCCGCCATTTGGATTTGCAACTTTAATAGATCTACTCCCATCACTTCTTCCGAAACAGGATGCTCAACTTGAATGCGTGTGTTCATCTCCATAAAATAGAAGCTCATGTCTTTATCTAACAAGAACTCCACTGTCCCTGCTCCAACATATTTAACACTCTTTGCACCCTTTACTGCCGCAATGCCCATTGCCTCGCGGAGTTCCGGCGTAAGTGCTGGCGATGGGGATTCTTCAGCTAACTTTTGGTGCCTGCGTTGAATACTGCAATCGCGCTCGCCAAAATGGACAACCGTTCCATACCGATCACCCATAATCTGGATTTCAACGTGGCGCGGCTCTTCAATATATTTTTCAATATAGACAGCTGCATTCCCAAAGGCGGTTTCCGCTTCGTGGCGTGCCGTAAGGAAAGCATTCTCAAGTTCTTCTAACGAACGAACTATGCGCATACCTCTGCCACCGCCGCCTGCCGTTGCTTTAATGATTACAGGAAGACCAATTTCTTGTGCAATCTTTTTTGCTTCAGTAATGTCTGAAATAGTGCCTTCACTTCCCGGGACAACCGGCACCCCCGCTTTTTTCATGGTCTCTTTAGCAAGCGCTTTATCGCCCATGGAAGTAATTGCGTCCGGACTAGGACCAATGAAAGTGATGCCGGAAGAAGCACAGATCTCAGCGAAGTTTGCATTTTCAGCAAGGAAGCCATAACCGGGATGAATAGCATCGGCATTTGTAACTTCTGCGGCGGCAATCAAACGCGGAATGTTAAGGTAACTCTGCTTGCTTGACGGCGGACCGATGCAAACGGCTTCATCGGCAAACTTGACGTGAAGAGAATCGCGATCAGCTTCAGAGTAGACGGCGACCGTCTTGATTCCTAATTCACGAGCGGAGCGAATGATGCGCAGTGCAATTTCACCACGATTTGCTATAAGGATTTTCTTAAACAAAGGAGTGCGGTTTCCAGATTGGGAATGAATCACTACGCCTTCTCAATCAGAAACAAGACTTGATTATATTCGACTGGTTTACCGTTCTCTGCAATGATATTCACTACAGTACCCGTACAATCCGATTCGATCTCATTCATTAATTTCATTGCTTCAACAATGCACATAACCGAACCGACCTGTACCGTTTGCCCTATTTCAACATATGGTTCAGCATCGGGAGATGGGGCACGATAAAAAGTACCAACAATAGGAGAACGAACTTCATGATATTTCGATTCCGGTGGAACAGCCGGTGATGCAGGATTTTCCGAGCCCGCATGCTGGAGAATATGCGACGGTACGGTTTGTGGTACTGCCGTTTGTCCGGTATTTGCAGTTTGTACAAGAATCCCTGAGTTGCGATTACGCGCAACTTTGATTTTCGTCCCCTCTTCTTCAAGTTCTAACTCATCGATTGTACTGTTTTCGACAAGCTTGATAATTTTTTTTATATAAGAAAGGTTCATCAGATCTCCATTATAAAAAACCTCAGTAAGGCAAACTTCTTTTTGGGGCAAGTGACTACATTTAACTATTCACTCGTTCTAAATATTTACCGGTTCTTGTATCCACTCGGATAACATCGCCCTCGTTGATAAAGAGCGGCACATTGATGCTGGCGCCAGTTTCTACTGTGGCCGGTTTTAAAGCGCCGGTGGCGGTATTACCTTTAACACCTGGCTCCGTTTCTGTAATTTTTAACTCCACATGCTGCGGAATTTCGGCGCCAACAATATCCAAACCTACCATCTGCAGTTGAACTGTTTCGCCTTCCTTTAAAAATTTTGCGCCGTCGCCCAATGCTTTTTCATCCACTGGCATCTGCTCGTAGCTTACTTTATCCATAAATTGATAACTGGCGCCATCATGAAAGAGATATTGGAATTCCTTTTGCTCAACGCGTACTTCTTCCACTTCCTCGCCAGATCGAAAGCGAGTCTCTGTTACCCGACCGCTCCTAAGATTGCGCAGCTTTGCTTGAACAAATGCACGAAGATTTCCTGGAGTTCTGTGAATATATTCCTCAATCCTGTGTAATTCCCCATTAAATACAATGACCATACCAATACGAAAATCAGAAGTTGAAGCCATACTTTACCTTCAAATCCTCTCCATTTATCACAAAAATGATACTATTTTTTGAATTTTGCGTGGAAAAGATACATAAACTTAGCAGAAAAGTCAAGAAAAGCGAAAAATCTTAATCTCAGAATGATCCTAGAATAGAATTTTTAAACGGCATAGGTATATTCTTCATTTTTCACATTTATTAGTCACTTTTCCCAATTTACCGGCTATCCCTTTTTCACTCGTATTGTTCTACTTTCATACATTATTTGTTCTTTATTATAATTTCTTTCTATTGGCACGTTTGGTGTTTATATTTCTTTTAGAAAAAGGGCGATGGAGATTTGCCAGATGAACAGTGTGACACTGCCAATCTTTGTATAGGAATGCCTTAGAGCAAAAGTGAAGAATTAAGCATGGCAAAACGAATTTTATGTATTGACGATGACCACGATATGCGGGGGGTAATCCGACTGATGCTCGAAACCTCTGGATACGAGATAGAAGAAGCTTCAGATGGACAAGAAGGGGTAGATCTGGCCTTGAAAACAGTGCCAGATCTCATTGTATGTGATATTCAGATGCCGGGCTTGGATGGATTTCAAACTCTGGAAAAATTGCGCAAGCACGAATCAACTGCACATATTCCATTCATTTTCATGACTGGTCAAGATCCACGGACTCATCTTCGCAAAGGAATGAATCTCGGTGCTAATGATTTTATTCTCAAGCCAATTGATGCGGATGATTTCATTAAAGCAATCCAGCTGCGTTTGGAGGAAGCCGAAAAAAGGAAAACCGAATCACAGCGTGCAATCGATGAGTTAAGTGAAAATATTACTCGCGCGATACCACACGAACTACGAACGCCGATGACAGGAATTTTAGGATTAGCAGAGCTTTTAAAATCGCATGCAGAAGAGATGACGTCCGAAGAAATTAAGGAACTTACACAAGCACTGTTTGATTCGGCTGCGCGGATGAATCAGACCTTAGAAAAATTTTGGATCCACACACAATGCTTGCTTCTTCCGAATAACCAAACAAAACTTTCTGCTTCCCGCCAAATTGGTTCTAAAGAAGCCCATAGGATCATCAAGCGTGTTGCAGAAGAGCTTGCGTCTTCTTATAACCGTTCCGTCGATCTTGTCTTGAATCTCTCTCCAATGTCTGTAGCAATTTCTGAACAATATTTTGAACAATTATTGCGCCAAGTGATGGATAACGCATTCAAGTTTTCTGTTGCCGGTGCGCAAGTAATTATTTCGACTAGTTGCGAAAATGAAATGGGCACAATATTAATAAAAGACAATGGGCGCGGAATGTCCGAAGACCAAATCAAGAAGATTCACCTGTTCTTGCAATTCGATCGAGAACGGCATGAACAGCAGGGGCTGGGATTGGGATTGATGATTGCAAAACGCTTGACGGAAATTCATGGCGGCAATATTTGCGTAAGCAGCATACAGGAAAATGGAACGACTATTTCTCTTTCCTTCCCACTTCTCCAGGTCAAATAGTTATTACGTTGACGTTAGTATAACGCGGTCACTAACACTCCGATTATAACCCACATAGATTTTCTGAGGAAACGATGCCATTTGTTTCTATTCGATGCTATGCTGAGCTAAACGATTTCCTTCCACAGAATCAGGAATTCGTTACCTTCCATTTATCTCTTCCACCAGACATAGCTTTAAAAGATATAGCAAACAAAATCGGAATTCCTTTCGATCTCATTGACTTAGTCCTTGTAAATAACAAACCAGTCGGATTATCGCACCACTTGGAGGAAAACGATCGGATCGCCTTCTATCCGGTCTTCGAGAACTTCGACATCTCATCCGTAACGAAAGTACGAGATCATCCTCTCCGTCAGCCGAAATTCATCCTTGATGTCCATCTGGGAAAACTCGCCAATCACCTACGGATTTTCGGTTTCGACACAC
>JBEKLV010000166.1:0-6926 GCA_050008835.1 Bacteroidota bacterium
GTAGAGCCGGCATGTCTCGATCTTATCGAAAAGGGCGAAGTAAATATGAATTCCTATTACAATCCGTACCGTGCACTTCTTGATCTTTACGAGATGACAAAGGAATACAATAAGTCGCTGGGTATTTTGCGACAACTTGAAATTAAATATCCGACAGATCCCGGTTTAAAGCAGAGAATTCAAATGTTGGAACAGATGACCAAATCACCGGTCGCAGACACGTCGGTAAAAGGAAAATATTATAAAAATTAATGCCGCAAGACGTTCATATCGTTGTCAATAAGCATACACCGTATGTTGTACAGGCGTTTGAGAAAATCGGAAAAGTAACGGCGCTTGGCACGCGCGAAATTACAAAGGACGCGGTGAGAGATGCCGATATTCTGATCGTCCGCTCAGAGACAAAAGTGAATCGCGATCTTCTTGAAGGAAGCCGTGTGAAATTTGTCGGCACCGTAACTATTGGAACAGATCACGTTGACGAAGGATATCTTGCGAAGAATGGGATTACATTTGTCAGCGCACCGGGCAGTAATTCCAATTCAGTTTCCGAGTATATAACGGCAGCTCTGTTAGAATTAGCACATAGCCAGAGTTTCTCGTTGCATGATAAGACCATCGGCATTGTAGGTGTCGGCAATGTTGGAAGCAAAGTATGGCGTAAAGCGCAAGCGCTTGGTATGCGAGTGCTTCTGAATGATCCGCCGCTTGAGCGGCAGGGAAGCAGCTATTCGCTGCATTCTTTGGATGAATTGATGGGAGTAGATATTGTGACACTACATGTTCCACTAACTCGTACAGGACCCGATGCAACGTACCATCTTTTTGATGAGAATAGAATTCGTAAAATGAAACATGGTGCAATTCTTTTCAATACATCACGGGGCGCCGTTGTGGAAACAGAAGCTTTAAAAAGTACTTTGCTTGATAAATATCTTGCGGCTGCAGTGCTTGATGTTTGGGAAGGAGAGCCAAATATCAACACCTCTCTCCTTGAACTTGTGACATTTGGGTCGCCACATGTTGCCGGATATTCATTAGACGGCAAAGTGAACGCATTGCGAATGAATTATGAATCTGTTTGCCGTTTTCTATCTTTACCCATCGATCAAGATATTAACACACTTGTGCCGGATCCAACATTACCGGAAATAAAAATTGACATGATAAAGTTATCGATTGAACAAGCGCTTCGCGAAATCGTAAAAGAATGTTACGATATTCGTTTGGACGATCGGCTTTTGCGTCAGTTGATATCACTTCTAGAAACAGAACGCGGTAAGTATTTTCAAAAACTCCGTGCAGAGTACAGGATTAGAAGAGAATTTTATAATTCTACAGTTTCTCTTCCAAATAAAGCAAAGGAAATTGTTGATGTACTCCGATTACTCGGATTCAAAGTGAAAAATGAGGAAAAATAAATGACTGAAACATTGCACGCAAGAATTCTTAGAATCAATCCGGAACGTATAGATATTCCTTTGCCAAATTATGCAACAGAAGGATCTGCCGGAATGGATATTTGCGCGGCGGTGGAGCAGGACATTGAAATTCAGCCAGGTGAGACTTCATTAATTCCATCGGGCTTTGTCGTAGAGCTGCCGCAAGGGCATGAAGCTCAGGTTCGACCACGAAGCGGTCTTGCCATCAAGCATAGTATTGGAATTCTCAACTCGCCCGGCACTATTGATTCCGATTATCGCGGTGAAGTCAAAATTATTTTAACTAATTTTGGAAAAAAGCCGTACATCGTTCACCGTGGTGATCGTATCGCTCAAATGATCATAACAAAATACGAGCGTGTCAAATGGGAAGAAGCATCGTCGCTTCGTGAGTCTGTGCGCGGAAATGGCGGTTTCGGGCATACCGGGGTTATATCCAAAGGAAATAACTAAGATGGCTAAAGGGCGGACAGCAAAAAAATCGACGAGCACGAATTCCCCAGAGTCGAATATGAAAGATGGTGTGCGATGGGATTCGCTTTTTTCATCGCTTGGTAGAATTGAAATTGTCCTGCTTGTCGGTGGAATGCTGCTGTTATTGGTTCTAATCTATACTATTCATGAAATCCTTTCTCCATTCCTTGCGCTCGGCGCTATTCTCTTTATTCTTTTTCCGCTTCGCCGCTATGTACTTGCAAGGAATATTATGTGGCTGGCAATCGTGTTATTTGCTTTGTGGTTTTTAAACGCCATATCAGCGATTCTTGCTCCGTTCATTGTCTCGCTGGTCTTCGCGTATATGCTAAACCCGATTGTGGATCTTTTTCAGGGCTGGAAGATTCCGCGATGGGTTACTTCGCTTGTGCTCATTCTCTTATTTATTACATGTATAACGCTCGTTATATTTTTCGTGCTTCCAGTAGCTTTGACACAGTTTGAAGGAGTGTTAGACACACTTTCAAATATTATGAATGACTATCGAAATACGATATGGGATAGCCATCTCATAAAAATTCTAGAGCGTTATGGCATTTCTGTAAATGAACTTCGTAATACATTTTCAAATCAATTGACGCCTCGGTTTGAAGACGTTCTTAAAACGCTCCTCAAAGCGCTCGGTTCTTTGATGAGCAGTATCTCTGGTTTCATAACTCAAATATTCTATATCATCCTGGTGCCATTTCTTACATTTTATTTCTTGACGGACTTTCCTAAAATAGGTCGTCGCTTTTTGTTGTTGTTTCCAAGACGAAAACGCGATCAGGTAGAAGATTATTTGATTCGCGCCGATGATCTTATTGGTCATTATTTGCGTGGTGCATTGACTGTAGCGTTTCTGCAAGGTATAGTTATTGCGATTCTTTTTTCTTTTGTTGGTATCAAATATGCACTTCTTCTCGGATTGCTTGCATGCCTATTCGACCTTGTGCCGTATTTTGGTTTGTTCGCAATTATGGCATTATCGGCAGTTATTGCGCTCTTCAGTGGTCCACCGGTTTTGACGAAGCTGTCAATTGCCATCGTGTCTATCGCGGTCCTTCATATGACAGAAGTTACTTTTCTGTCTCCTAAAATTATTGGCAGTAAAGTAGGATTGCATCCGCTGCTCATTATTCTTTCAATGCTTATCTTTATGTATTTTCTCGGTTTTGTTGGTTTGCTGATTGCCGTCCCGACTACAGCGTTAATCATTTTGTTTATTAGAGATTGGGAAGCGCGGAGACGAGGAACTAATTCACCTTCAGGAGAATCTTCTACAGCGGCGCTCTAATGTCAGGCACTCTTTATCTTGTAGCAATTCCAATCGGTAATTATGATGACATCACCTTACGCGCATTGAATGTACTTAAGTCTGTAGATGTTGTTGTATGCGAAGAGCGAAGTGAGGGATTGCGTTTGCTTCGACAGTATGGAATTGAAAAACAAATTGAGACATTGAACGAACATAATGAAGCTGCCGCAGCAAGTATTATGATCGATGTATTGAAAGAGGGAAAGTCGGTTGCATTGATATCAGACGCAGGCACGCCTGTTTTTTCTGATCCGGGAAGAGTATTAGTAGAGAAAGCAATTCGGCACGACATTAAGATTGTTCCAGTGCCCGGCGCTTCCTCGCTATTGCCGGCGCTCATCGTTTCAGGATTTCCAATTAAAGAATTTGTGTTTGCAGGATTTCTCTCGCCAAAACGTGACAGGCGGCTGACCGAATTACGCAACCTCAGAAAAGAACAGCGAACAATTGTTTTAATGGACACACCTTATCGTCTTGTACAACTCTTGCGGGATATGGCGGATGTTTTCGGAGAGACGCGGCGCGTGTGCGTAGCATTTGATCTGACATTGCCTTCGGAAGAGATTTATCACAGTACGCCGCCAAAGTTGTATCAGAAATTTCTAAAAGATGAAAAAAAAGGTGAATTTGTGATTGTACTAGAAGGGAAGTAAGAAGGATTTGCAAGTTTAGGTCTTCTCTTTTATCCTATATATTCATCCCCATATTTACCAACGGGCGTCAAAAACCAATTTTACACCTCTTCTATATTAGACTTCTTAAATTCATTTCTGCTTTTGTATCCTTTAGGATTGCTTGAATAATTCCTGTTTCCGAATCATTTCTTATTGGCATATTTATTGCCGGTTTTTAAAAATCACGCGTTTGCGTGATTGACAAGTAAATACTTTTAGTAGTATCTTCTCCCGTCAGAACAAAGACAAAAACCAACGGCAACATGACGCTTCTACGTTCATTCACACAAATCAAAACTTCTGATAGAAATATAAAATGTGATATGCCTTCCTTGATAAAAGACATAATATTACGATGATAGAAAAGGAGGTCATTATGAATGTCGCGAGAACTGTTAGAAATGAAACAAAAGCCATTTCGCTAAAACTCTCGGACCTAAATAATGGTGAATACCTATTGTATAAATTGAAAGTGTGGGGAACTCGAGGAATATTTTCTATTGTGGATGAAAAGAGCAGAGTTATCATGAAAAGCCCTCAATTTCCTAATCCACAACAGGATTACTCGTGTAAATGGCCAAAAACTCCGGCAGACATTCCGGCTGAAAGGGATATTATTCACACGCTTGTAATTTCATTCTGTGAAGCTACGAAATATTCCTATGCCGTTGAGCATCATAAAGCGGATGGATCTTTACCTGTTACAATTAAAAGTATTGACTATGAGAGCGATGATGCCGTTGATTCGGATTATAATACATTGCGAATACTTTTTACGTAGTCGAAATGAAAGGATTATGATCAAAACCGAAAGTTGAAGTTGTAGCTGTAAGAGACAACTGACTGTTAAGAAATCACAGGAATGTCTGTATGAATGTAGATGCTCGTTTTCTTTCGATTTTGCTCAAGGCAAGCGCTACTTGTGTTTTTTACAAACCGCTTTTGGTTATTTTTGTGACAAACAATTGGTGAAAATACGACAGACTTTTCCTTGATAATTGTTCATATTTTATGGAATATTTTCGCTAATTCGAGGGTAGTATGAAGCAAATCAAAGTACTTGTTGTCGATGATCGACAGGATTTTCGCCGCGTTGAGCTCGATTTCTTAAATCGTCTGCCGAACATCAATATTGTAGGCGAGGCCGTCGATGGTGATGAAGCAATAGAAAAGGCTGAAACATTGTCGCCGGATATTATTCTGATGGATATAGCGATGCCGAAGAAAAACGGGATTGAGGCGACACGCATCATCAAGCAGCGTTGGCCGGATATGAAAGTTATGATCCAGACAACACACGACAATCCATTGTATCGAATTCGGGCATTAGATGCGAAGGCGGATGGATATATTCTAAAATCGTCCTTGAAACATGTATTAGAGGCGATATTCGGTGTTATGAGGCGGGATCCTCTCGAATATATTTCAGGCGGGAAAACTATTATATAAAAATAATAAAGACGGGTTTGCGGAAATACAGATTTTTTTTATCGCTTTTAAAATATCATTAATCCCCGGCATTTGGCAAAGCGCCGGGGATTTTGTTTATTGACAATGATTTTAAACAGAGCTACATTATCACCAAGCAGTTGCCGTTACGTGGAGGTACTAGGCATCTACTACTTTTCTCAATCTTCATAGAATATATGTCTATCTGTTATGCATTTAACGAACAAAATATAGACTCAGTCTCCCGAAGGTGGCAAAGCCATACCCTTGGCAGATGCCTTCGACATATATATCATCCTATTATGGACAAAATACAGACTAAGTCTATTTAATTACATGTTAGGCCGCACCAAACAAAAATGAAACGTAAGCAAGCAAAATTACGAAATCTAAAACCTAGGACACTAGATGCGGCAGTGGTTGCCCAAATTAAGAAATTACACCCTTGTTTATCAAAACCATGTCCAATTAGATTTTTTCTATACTTCTCAACCGAAGACGATGCAACTAGATCAGCAAATGATTTGCGCGTTATGAATTTCAAAGTCGACGTACTTTCATCAATTGGAAAATTGAAGTGGCTATGTCTTGCATCAAAGGATTTGTTTCCAGAGACAACAACACTTGCAACTCTTCGCGGTAGTATGGTTGAGATCGCATTAAAGTACGGTGGTGAATATGATGGTTGGGAAGCAGAACTCGCCAAAGAGTCTGCTGGTGCTGCCTAACCAGCAACTCAAGCTGACGGAATGAGCGCCCGCCAAAAGATAAAGCATGGCGTGTAGAGGTTTAGATGTTTAATAATAAACTTATCAGCATGAACTATAGAAGAGGAAACACGCTGCGCGTGTTACAGTTATGGGGCTCCGCCTGTTTTCAGCAACTTGCGGGTTATCAGTGCCGCAGTCCCGCTGTACGGGATCCTCGATTCGATCGAAGATCGAATCGGGACTTACTTGTCCGCCGGTTGTTTGGCGGAGCGCCAATCCGTTAGGCGGCGATAATCAATAAAGTGGTAATTGTGAAGATCAAGAATTACAAAACATATCTTTATTTAACAAAATAGCATAAATATGATGAAGACTAAAGATCCCGAAGAAATATTTATAAACGATGCAAAGTTAGTATGCAATCAGTGCGAATTTGATCAGTTTTATACAAGCAAGTACAATCCAAGTAAGGATGGACTGAATTTTATAGGACTTGACTGGATGAGTACATCTGTCGATGTTTTTATTTGTAGTAGGTGTGGTTTTTTTCACTGGTTTGCTTCTACACTCCCATCAGAAATTCCTGTTTCTTCGCTTCCGTCGGAAACGTCCAAGGAAACTGTCATTCCTGAAATGGATCCATATAAACTTTCTGGGACAAGTGAATGTATATCCTGTGGAAAGGTAATACCCGAAGGACTCGATCATTGTCCTTCTTGTGGATGGACATACAAATAATAAATGAAGGAATAATAAATTATTCGCCGCCTAACAAGTTGCTCAAGCTGACAAAATGAGCGCCCGCCAAAAAGCGTGGCGGGTAAATGAGAGCAATTTACAATGCGCATAGAGATCGAGA
>JBEKLV010000167.1:0-6854 GCA_050008835.1 Bacteroidota bacterium
TGATGTTGAATTTAAAAAATAGTGATCATCGTATTGCAAGGATAATAATAATCCGCGCGACAGAAGATAATCGCCCATCAATACAGCAACTTTATTTTTCCAGACGGCATTGATGGACGCAAGTCCCCGGCGTGTATCGGCATCGTCCACTACATCATCGTGAACGAGTGTGGCTGTATGGAGAAGCTCAATAAGTGTTGCAGCTCTGTATGTACTGTCGTTGATTTCACCGCATAATTTTGCACTAAGCATGACTAATAACGGACGAACGCGTTTCCCTTTTTGTCGAAGAAGATAACGTGTAACGACATCCACAAGCGCTACTTGAGAACGCATTGCATCTCTAAAAACACTATCAAATTTCTTTAATTCTTCATAAACTGGCTTGCGAATTGAATCGAGTGAATGATCAGATGAATGTATAATACTCATAATGTATTTTCTGCTGATGGAGTTTTATTCTTTTGTGCAAACTTGCAAACAAAAATACTTACTTCATAAAGGAAAAACATTGGCAGAGCGAGAAGAGTTTGTGTAACCATATCAGGTGTTGGTGTCACTACAGCGGCAATAATTAGGATAACAACAATAGCATGCCGCCGGTACTTTCGCATAAATGTTGGCGTTAGTATTCCCATCTTGGATAAGAAGTACGAAATCATCGGCAGCTCAAAGACAAGTCCGGCTCCAAGCAACAGAGCCAACATAAAACTAACATATTGATCGAGTGCAATGTGTAGTTCAATGTTTTGTGTACCAAAAGTGGAAAAAAAGGTCAGTGCAGCGGGTAGTAATACATAATATCCAAATACAATACCAGTGAAAAAACAAATAGACGTGAAGAATACGATACGCGAAATATATTGCCTTTCTTTTGGAAGCAATCCTGGTGCTACAAATTTCCAAAGACAGTAAATCGAATAAGGCATGCTAAGAATGACACCGCAGATTAGAATAGCTTCCATATATAGCATTACAATGCCGTATGGCGAAAGCACCTGCGTTTTTAATCCTAATGAACGAAGAGGACTTAATAGAATGGTTTGCACTATGAAATCAGCAAAGAAGATGCATAAAAAAGTACCAACGAGAATACCGACAATCATTTTAATGATCTGCTTGCGCAGTTCTTCGAGATGATCGAGAAATGACATCTCGCGTTCGGTGGAAATGCCATTTGTTGCCGACTTAAATATTTTTTCGAGGATGGCTTTCGTGATACTCATAAGCCACTGCTAAATCATTTCAGGATATAGAGGGAATCCTTCACAGAATGTTTTTACTTCTTCACTGATCTGCTTTAATAATTTATTATCTGTCCGATTATTGAGGACGCGGTCCATAAATTCCGCAATGATTTCCATTTCAGGTTCTTTCATACCGCGTGTTGTAATGGCAGGTGTACCAATACGAATACCGCTTGTGATGAGGGGTGATTTATCATCAAATGGCACTGCGTTTTTGTTCACCGTTATGCCGGCAAGATCAAGAGCTTCTTGAGACTCTTTGCCGTTTAGATTTTTGTTACGGAGATCTATAAGCATCAAATGATTATCTGTGCCACCGGAGATAATATTGTATCCATGTTTGGTCAATGAAGAAGCAAGCGCGTGGGCATTTTTAATAATTTGCCCTGCGTATGTTTGATATTGCGGCTGGAGATTTTCGCCAAACGCGACGGCTTTTGCTGCAATGACATGCATAAGCGGTCCGCCCTGAATACCGGGAATGACCATCGAATCAATTAACTCTGACATCATTTTTCTTCTGCCGGATTTTGGCGCTACTTGCCCAAAGGGATTCTCATAATCTTTACCGATCATAATCATTCCTCCACGGGGGCCGCGAAGTGTTTTATGAGTTGTTGTTGTGACGACGTGGCAAAACGGAAGAGGATCATTGTGCAATTTTGCAGCAACTAATCCTGCAGGATGTGCAATATCAGCAAAGAGGAATGCACCTACTCTATCCGCGATTTCTCGGAACGCTTTGTAATCGATGTTGCGCGAGTAAGCGCTTGCACCGACGGTAATCATTTTAGGTTTATCTCGTTTTGCCTTTTCTTCCACGTCATCATAATCTATGCGACCTGTCTCTTTCGAAACGCCATAGGCAGAAAAGTGATATAACTGTCCAGAAAAGTTCACAGGAGACCCATGAGTCAAGTGTCCGCCGTGAGAAAGATTCATACCAAGAACGGTATCACCCGGTTTAATGAAAGAAAAGTAGACAGCCATATTCGCTTGTGAGCCTGCATGCGGCTGGACATTAACATATTCAGCACCGAACAATTTTTTTGCGCGGTCTCGTGCAAGATTCTCGGCAACATCGATAAATTCACATCCACCATAATAACGCTTTGCCGGATATCCTTCGGCATATTTGTTTGTCAGAACGCTGCCCAACGCTTCAAGCACAGCCAGGCTTACAAAGTTTTCTGAAGCGATAAGTTCGAGTTTGGAATTTTGTCTGTGAACTTCGCTCTGAATAGCACCGAAGATTTCTGGATCAGATATTTTGAGATTATTCATTGTTAGATTGAATTAGAAAATGAATTTTAAATTGAATAGTGATTAATTAAATTTTATAAACCTGTGAGAGAGTGAATCTTTTGAATTCGGCATATGTGCCGCTCTTCACCGCTAAAGGGAGTTGCTAAAAAAGTTTTCACGATTTCCATTGCCGTTTCCAAATTAGTGATGCGTGCACCCAGACAAAGGATATTGGCATCATTATGTTCGCGAGAAAGTTTTGCTGATGCAGAAGATTCACAAGCAGCGGCACGAATTCCGTTGTGTTTGTTGGCGACAATCGACATTCCGATTCCAGTCCCGCAGATTAAAATACCGCGCTGGAATTTACCAGAAGCGACCGCGTTAGAAACCATGTGTGCAATATCAGGATAATCGACGGAATCTGGAGAAAAAGTACCGAAATCCTGATAAGGTTTACCGATTTCTCCAAGAAGTTTTTTAAAACGTTCTTTGTAATCAAAACCTGCATGATCGCTGCCAAGTGCAATCATAAGCTTTACTCCTCTTCAAATTTTAAAAACCATACTTCACTTGCAGATACCGCAACTGAAAGACGAATGATTGCATCCCTTTGCAGATAATTGTCTGTACTGCCGCGTACACCAACTTGTAAACCGATATTTAGCAGAGATTCCGGCCCCATCGGAAATCCAAGACCTCCACTTACAGTAAACTCATTTATCCCAATACCATTGATTTGGTAATATGTTGAATTATAAGCAAGGCCAGCTCGATAAACAATACGCTTTAAGAAAGTATCTGCGTCTTTTGCGGGGAGCGCTTCGAAACCGAGACTAGTACGTAAAGAATTCCGAAGCTCAGCGGGATGTGATCCGAAATATTTTGTACTTCCCCAATTCTCAGTCACGAGGTCCCCAAGAAAGCGGTAACGATTCTGAAGCAAGTAAGAAAGTCCGAAGCCAAGAGAAAGCGGAATTCCAGCAGTACCGTTTTCCGTAACAGTTGAATCACCGGAGGTGTAGGAACTTGAAGAGTACGTTCGCTGTAAATCAGCATCAAGTGAACCAGCAGTCGTTACAGACAATCCAATTGAAAGGGAACGAAGAGCAGGAACATCGAAAAGATTAGCTATGCCTTCATAAATGGTTCCTAACGTAAAAGTGAAACCTGAATAATAGGTATCACGATCAAAAGTAGTAGGAGTTAAATCCTCATTATCGAAAGACGTAGTTTGGTACTGCCTTGTGCGCCCGTACATATAATTTAACCGTGCTCCAAAGTGGAGTGTTGTCAATGGAGAAGCAGAAAGTCCTAATCCAATATAAGAAAGACCACCACTGCCATAAAATGTTGTATTCTTTATTGATTGTGCTAAAGTATCAAAGAGGGAAGAAGTAATACCATAACTAACTTTGCTGTATGGGGTGAATTCGGCAGACATTACAATCCCGTTTTCTGTTGAAATCGGGAAAGCAAAAGATAATCCTTGAAATCCACCTGTGGAATAAAATGAAGAACCAGTTTCATCTTTTGATAAAAAATTGTTGTACTCAAACCCAGTTGAAAATCTTGTAAAAGATATGCGAGCCATACCTGCAGGATTTAATCCGTTAATAAATCCATCATCTATTAAAGCAATTCCTGTACCACTCATAGCATATGTCCGGCTGTCGCCACAACGTAAGATATCGCCAAATCCATACCGAGAAAAGGAAGATCCGCCAGCAAAAGTAATCAATGGAAATATGACAATTAAGATAATGAGGAATATTTTGATTATAGAATTATTCATGGTCTATAATATGTCAACGTTGGACAGAATAAGTGATAATGATTCTAGGTTTTAATTTTTTATCTGGTATAGCACCATATAATGAATGTAAATCAAAAGACGTACTCTCAGAATACCCGCTCAAAGCCACCTTTCGTATTGAGGCATTACTAAGCATACGTATCACAATTGGTCTTATTTCAAATGAATAAGTGGGATAACCAGAACTATCGTTACGTAAGCTCAGTCCATATGCCCCTCCATCGCTTTGCAGGTTCGTTCCTACGGAAAGTGCATACATTGTATCGTGAGCAAATGGAGTAAATTGAGCGGAGGATTGAGATGAGTTTAAAGTTACTTGCAGAACCGCACGGTGAACAGATACAGGCCAAGCCATAGGAATACTGTCGAATGAGACAAGCCCTCGATAGGAAATGCCGTTTTGCACATAGATCAAATTGTTATCTGTAATGAGGTTTGCCTGATTAACCGTTGAAACATATTCTGAAAACCCGATTTTATGAGAATAGCTGTTAGAATTGCCATTTGTATCTATATATGTAATATAAAGAGTTGGAACAAGGGATGTGTCAGAATTGTTAAAGGAATAAAATCCTTTGATAATGTTTGAATTAGTTGGACGCAAGACAAGACCATCGTTAAGATCCGTAGTATCTGTGTTTGTCGAAAACCACTTCCGAAGCATTGTCGTATCAAGATTACTGATTGTAATAGCATCAGTATCTCCAGAAGAAGTGGACTGAAAAGAACCAACCTGCTTATTACTGTTGTAATAAATACCATTTACGCTATTAACGCTATTTAATTTTAGTGAATCATACGTGAGTGAATCGCTTAAAAAAAGATTTGATACTGCGCAGTACACATTAAAAGCCAAAGGTGCCAATGAATCGCCGAAATGGTAAACACTTCTCAAGTGAATTGTTGCGCTAGTAATAGTGACGCCAATCAGCGAATCTGGCCAATTATAAAATTTTAAACAAGTCCATGCCTGATATGTTTTATACTGGCCAAGCATGAATCTATCAATTGAGGTTGTGAATATTTCATTTGGAAGCGAGGAATGACCTGTGGCATAAAATGTATCGATATGGACCACGCCGAAATCTTCTTGTTTAAGCGAACCTTTACCTACAGAATTTGGAGTGTCATTGCAGCCGCTAATTAGAAACAGTATCGATGCGATGCAGAAGAGGAGAATAAAACGGAACACCTTCAATTCACAATATCCTTTGTCTATTTTGATAGCGATGTAAGATGAGAAATAATCTCAATTAGAGATATTTTGGACGGTGGAGGCGAATAGTCTCTGCATTGTCAATACAGTTACAGGTGAGAAAAATCCAACGTCAATTAAATTCATACATTATGTTTTAAAAGGTCTTTATAGAGGTTGATGTACTTCCGTGCTGAATTTTCCCATGAAAAATTGCACATCATACCATTCCGCATTAAGCGTTTCCATTCTTCAGGCTGTTGGAAGACCTTAAGAGCCCGCTGGATCACCTTCATTAACTCTTTAGATTCATATTTTTCAAACTTAAATCCTGTGCCTTTTCCATTACCGATGTAATCTTCTACGGTGTCGTCTAATCCGCCGGTTGCACGGACTATTGGAACCGTGCCGTACCGCATGCTGTACATCTGGTTTAACCCGCAAGGCTCATACTTAGACGGCATGAGAAACATATCCGTTCCCGCTTCAATCATATGCGCTAGTTCATTATCATAACCGATGAATGCGTAAATTCGTTTTGGATATTTCTTTTGAAGTGCTTCTACTTTCTTTTCGTAGTCTCTTTCGCCTGCAACAAGCATAACTATCTGAACATCAAGCCGAATGACGTCTTCTATAATATCAAAGATTAAATCAAATCCTTTCTGATCCGCAAGGCGACTAATTATCCCGATGACAGGACGGTCTTCGGAAAATTCCATTTCCAACTTCGTTAGTAACGCACGTTTATTATCGACTTTAGCTTCAATAGATTTGACATCAAATTTTCGAAAACTGTATTCATCTGTTGCGGGATCCCAAATTTGGTAATCAATTCCATTAAGAATTCCACTTAAGTCTTTTCGTCGTGTAGTAAGCAAGCCATTAAGTCCCGCTCCGATTTCAGGAGATTTGCAAATTTCGTCAGCATACTTTTCACTGACTGTCGTAATAGCATCGGAGAAAAAGATGCCCGCCTTAAGGAAATTGAAATAGCCGTACGCTTCTACGCCATTTGTATCAAATAACTCTGCTGGCAGGTTCGATTTTGCAAATGATTCCTGTGGAAAGGCGCCTTGATATCCCATATTATGTATAGTGAAAACCGTTTTCATAGATTTGAAGAACGGATCTGCCATGCACATTGTCTTGAGATATGCAGGTATTAAGCCCGACTGCCAATCGTTGCAATGGATGATATCCGGCTGCCACCCAAGCCGTTTTAATGTTTCTATCACACCACGGCAAAAGAAGATGAACCGTTCATCATTATCCTTATAATCTTTCTTTGTCGTTGGACTTTGGTAAATGCCATCGCGGCCATAGAAATTGGCATTGTCTAAAAAATAAA
>JBEKLV010000168.1:0-6820 GCA_050008835.1 Bacteroidota bacterium
GCTTAACTTCCACCTGAACACTTCGCATATTGAGAAGGAATGCTATCTTTCGTTTCATTATTCACATCTCCATACAGTCTTCACACTGAAATTGTTAAATGAGACTCACACCATATGCTGGGCCGTCACCCCGAAGCCGGTCGCTTGCAGCTTTCAACCCGCGTTCAAATATTACCTGGCACATATGCATCCGATATTCTTTGGTTGCTCTCATATCCGTGATCGGTGAGATCATTGTTGGTATCAGTGCACTCGCCTGCTTGATCAATTCCTGAGATAGTTCACGCCCTTTGAGTGCGTTCGCGATCTTTGTTGCCATAATTGGAATAGGCCCGACCGAACCGAAAGCGACGGCAAATTGATTCTTCGGGAAAGCGAGAACCACAACACTTGCTTGAGCGAGATCTTCACCCGAATATCGTCCTAATTTCACAAAACATCCGGCATAATTCTTTGCGGGAAACGGAATCTCAATCGCTGTCACAAGTTCCCCTATTTTCAAATCTGTTTTCTTGTTTCCCTTGAACCACTTTTCGATGGCAACTTTGCGTTTTCCCTTTTTTCCCTGTATAAGAACGTTAGCTCGGAAAGCCAGAAGCATCGGACTACTATCCGCACATGCGACTGCAGAACAAATATTCCCGACCATCGTTGCTCTATTTCGGATGCCAACAGAGCCTACGGTTTTTGCAACCTCCGCAATCACAGGAAATTTTGACTGAATGATTTTTGAATCGATCAATTCTGAAAAAGTCACACACGCACCGATTGTGAGAACATTTTTTTTAAACGTAATCGCATGTAATGTCTTAATACTTTTAATATCCACAACGGCGTCGGGCTGATCTATTTCACTTTTTAGATTGTTAACGAGATCGGTACCTCCTGCCAACACGTACGCTCTTTTATAACGCGAGAGCAATAGTAAAGCCTCGTTGAGTGAGGCAGGTTTGAAATATTCAAAATTGTGAAGAATAGGCATACAGCCTCCTATGGCATCCACGCCACGATGCGGCACATGGAAGATTCCATTTCAATGCCGCGCAATGGGAAAAGCCCGATCCACACCCGCTTATTGGACAATTGATCGATATCACCGCCAAGATTTTCGGCATGGACTAACTTCTTGGGAAATAGTTTCAAGTGCATAACTTGATAGTACTCCTCGAGTGGGAACATCTCATCCCAGGTTTTACCGAAGTCTTGCTGTAACTTCTTCTCAGCCTCAACAAACGATTTCGGATGCCAGTTCCTAATGATTGTATTCATCGGATGATCCGCACTTCCGCAATCGAGCCCTATCCATTTGAACTTCATTTGAAGTGCCCATTTATGGAATTTCGGATCAGGACCCGGATGTTTTACGAAGTATCTTATTTCATCCGATCCTTTTTGATCCCATGCATATCGATGATAGCCCGTATTGATGATAAGAATATCCCCTTTCTTAATCTCTGCTTTGTGCATTAAGAGATCTGGAGAATAGAGACTGTAATCCGAAACCTCTTTCGAGATATCCACAATGACTCCGGGCCCGATCCATTCTTTCATCGGTACCTGACCGATTGTCCGTCCGCTGGCATAGAAATGAATCTCACCGTCAATATGCGTCCCTACGTGATTACTCGTGGTAATGATCTGTCCGTTCGCTCCCTGCCCCATATGAGCTCCGGCAATACGTTTGAAATATTGGATACCGAGCGGCATATAGCTTGGCCAAGGAGGCGTATGGATGGATAGGCGTTGTGTCAGATCGTACATCTTGACTTTACTCATAAAATCAAAAAATTGTTTCGAATTCATACGCACTCCTTTATGTTGGGCGATTGAGTAAATCTATTTTCTTATTTTCTTTGCAAGGCCTTCGAAGGCTTGGATGAATGGTTCTGTCGGCGCAGAAAGAACTCCCGCACCAACCTGACCAACTCCTGGCTTTTTATGCGCTACACCAGTATCGATGAACGGCATAATTCCTCGTTCCACTACTTTGACAATATCAATGCCAGTTGGGGTTCCGCGAAAATCCAATGATGGAATTTGAAACCCCGCATTTTCCGCGGTGGTAATTTCATACATCTGAAGTGTATAATTTAGCGCATCCTTTGCTTGTCCACCGACAAATTGAACGATCGCCGGAGATGCAGCGATGGCAAATCCTCCAAGTCCATATGTCTCTGTAATTGCACTGTCCCCGATGTCGGGGTTTGCATCATCTTTTGAATATCCGGGAAAGAATAAGGCATCAGGCACAGGCGCCGGTCCGACGAACCACTCATTTTCTGTCCCTGCAAGTTGAATACCAAAGTCTGTACCATTTCTTGCCATCACAACAACGATGCTGCTGTGTCCCCTACTGCGCGCTGCATCAAGACAGGCTTTTCCTGCAGCCATGGAAAGGTTGAGGAAGAAATGATCATTCCCATTAATAAAATCAAGAACCTTTGCAGCGTTTATTCGATCGCCGCATGTTCGCACAATATGGGGCGCGAGCGTCCGAAACAACAAGGAAGTTGCTGCTCGATTTCTATTATGAACTTCATCTCCCATGTGCAATGCCTGGGCGATGATTGCTTTCAGATCAATACGTTTCGCAGCTGTCACCGCTTGTTTCAAGACTGGAAAGAGTACCTGCTCCATCCATTTCAGCCGATTAATCACTTCTTCACTGTATGCTCCATACCGCAACACTTTGCCCAGCCCTTCATTCATCGTACTGTAGGCAAAGTTTCCGTACTCTTCATTTTTAATGGTGAACACGGGCATCGATGCAGAAACAATTCCAGCCATCGGGCCAACTGTATTGTGTTCATGACATGGCGCAAATTTAATCTTTCCGGAATTTACTATCTGCTCTGCATCTTCCGGACTCTTCGCTATTCCCTCATATATCAAGGCACCGATAATGGCACCTTTCATTGGCCCGCACATCCGTTCCCATCTAATCGGTGGTCCAGCATGAAGCAACAGATTTTTTTTCATCCCCGGAATGACATCAATCGCCTTTCCTATGCCGACCAGCGCCGGCTTGCCATTCATGATTCGTTGCACGGCCAGCTGATTCGCCTGATCTATTTTGTCGCGCTGTGACCGAATCACTGCAGCTGCCCAAGCTGAAACAGCTAGCGGCGGTTTCCAATCAACTTGAACCGACTTCACATTACAGGCATCTAAAGTTTCTTTGAATGATTGCAATCCGATATTAATGACTTGAAGTTCTTGTTCAAATAGATTTTTCATAGGTAACCATTATTGGATTTTTGCAATGATGACACCTGCGAGTAAACTTGCGACGGCGTTCGATTTCATCACGATCACTCCTGCATCCTCAAGTCCTTTAACCACGACAGAACGATTTTGAGGATCCGCGTCTGTTCCTGTCACCGAACAGATAATCACAACATGGCGATTTCTCTTCCTTAAAGAACGCTGTGCTTCTTTGATTGCCGGAATAATATCCGTCAGAGGTTCGGGGTTCGACCCATATCCTAATACCAGGTCCAGTAAAATGACTGCCGTTTCAGGATCCGCTGATTCTTCAATAATACGTTTATTCCTCAATGTATAATCGATCATCGGGTGCGGACGCCCTACGGTAAACTCGTCCTCCCCTAAATCAATAATAGTATGCTTCTGACTTTTAAGAGAATTTTTAAGCTTCGTAGAACGACCGATTGGTGCATTCGAATATACTTGCTCTTTTAAATCTTTCAGAAGCAGTTGAGCTTCATAACAAAATGTTCCACCGCTGAATAATCCGCGGATAAATTTTTGCTCTTTCTGTAATTTCCTTGCTTCCAGCTGGGCTCTCGTTTTAATCGACTTATTTTCTTTTTCTATTCGGCCTGCGACTTCTTTTACGTGTCCGCCGGATGAAAAAGTAATTGCAAGATCTGCAGCTTCTTCCAACGAATCCGCAGGATGTATGCCATATTTTTTAACCATCTCTTTATTTGCACCAAGAAAAGCTCCGATAACCGGCTTCGAGATTTTTTTTACCAGCTTCCCAATCTTCTTCAACACTTCTAGATACGGTGGTTTTGATACCAAAAGAATTAACTTCGTCTTCGGATCTTGCACCAATAATTGCAAAGCTTTGATAAACATCAAACCGCCAACTTCTTTTTTTACGTCTCTTCCCCCGGTACCGAGAGCTTGTGAAATTCCACATCCAGCTTGTGAGATCAAACAGCTTACCTCCTGCAATCCGGTTCCAGCGGCAGCTACGATCCCTATATCGCCACGAGTAACAACATTAGCAAATGCCAACGGTACACCGTTGATGATTGCTGTGCCGCAATCTGGCCCCATCACCAACAATTCATGTTCAATCGCATATCGCTTCAAGGCAATTTCCTGCTCAAGCGAAACATTATCTGAAAAAAGCATGACATGCAGTCCATGCTCCAAAGCGTTCATGGCAACATCTCCGGCATATCGACCAGCAATTGAAATGAGAGCCAGGTTTGCTTCAGGAATGATTTTTTGTGCCATCGGAAGAGTGTGCGGCAGAAGTGCAGAACCGGAATGATCGCGCTTTCTGACAGACTGGAGAAGAATACCGACACTTGATAATGCCTTCTCTGCTTGTTCAGCGGTCTCTGTCTTTACAACAATGAGGAGATCATTATCGCTACTCGCTTTGAAATCATCCAACAAAAGCCCCGATGCATCCAGGATCGATCTATTTTCCTTTGTGCCCATTACGATAGCACTGTCATGCACGCCATTCAATTCATTGAGCTTTTTAACAGCTGACATCAGAGTGACGGAGTCGTAATATTCACCTTTTTTGATAGAGCCTTTGATGATCATACTTGTACTTTCTCAATTCCAAATATGAATCCTATCGCCATATCAACCCCCGAGGTTGATCCGACAGTCAAAAGGCCATAAATCGCTTGCAAGAGTTCATCTGGATCCATTTGTCCAAGTGCCAGAATCGCCCGCTTCATTTTTTCAAAGACCCGGCCATCTTTTGCACATCGAAGCCATGCTCGAGACAACGGATTTTCATTCTGAGCAATCGCATCTATATCTTCGATAAGATTTTGAAAATCAATTTTCAATAGCATTTGTTTGAGATTTAGTCCAAGAACAAGACCGGAGATGAAATCATCCCCGCTGGGAGTTAACCCAAACCCAAGTCCTTTCATAATACGAATAGCATCCAGGATTCTCCCATCCCCAATCAGCTTTGCACTTTTAAGAAACTGGTTCTTCAGCATTGCTTCAAAAGATGCCGCAGTATTCGATTTCTCAGACTCATCCAATAGAAAGGCAATACTTTTTGTGGGTGCAAGCTCAATCAGGAGACGTTTGAAGTTCGGCAAGTTATATTTGATTATCTGAAATTCGGACTGCGAAAGATTTGGTAATGAAGAATCATAGCGGGATGCGGGCTTAATTTCACAAGCGCAGTCGTTCAGAATCACATAACCATTCCCAACGATTACTCGATCATACTTTTGGTCGCCATACCTATCGACGACGATGTTCAAGGGACCTGCACCAATCGATGGATCAACAATAGATACAAAGTGTTCACCTTGAAGATAGTTAGCGGCGTGTGAAAATCGCGAATGAGTTCGATATTCACCGGGCACAATGAGGTCACCATAACTCATAGGCTCTGGGTGTCGTACATCTCTCTGGTACACGAAGGAAGCTGTTATTCTATTGCGAATTTTTCGGGAGACAACCAATCCCGTATTAGGCTTCGTAGAACACGAATCCATAGTACTTGTTATACTCATCTTTGCGGACGACCTCTACTTTGCCGGCTACCTTCATCCCCATTTTGGGTTTCGGGATATTCAACTGGCAGGTTACACGATTGCCATCGTCCAGTTCTACAATCCCGAGTGTAAGACATACCGTTTCGAAATCTGACGGAGGATTGTAGAGATGTGTAAAGGTGACAATCTTCCCCTTTTTAGACAGGGGAACAATGTCGAATTCATTATGGTCATTATCATGGCAATTGCGGCAGATAGTTCGATAAGGATATTGCACATGGCCGCAGCGTTTACATTTGTAGGCATAAATATTCTTTTCCATGGTCAATTCTCCCTCACAAAAGTCAGACATACTACATTATTGCCAAATCCACCGAAGTTGCATGTAAAGCCCACCTTAGCATTTTTTACCTGACGCTTTCCTGCCTCACCTCGTAATTGCAGGACGATCTCCTGTGCTTGACCGACGCCCGTCGCACCGACAGGATGACCCTTTGCTTTCAATCCGCCGGAAGGATTAATGGGAAGCTTACCGCCTAACTTCGTGTATCCTTCCTGCAAAGCTATATGACCCTGACCTTTTTCGAAGAAACCTACTTCTTCGCTTTCCACAATTTCCAGAATCGTGAAAGCATCATGTAGCTCTGCTACGTGAACATCTTTCGGTTTCAAAGCAGCCATAGCAAAAGATTTTTTTGCGGCTTCACGGACAGCAAGTAGATCTGTCGGATTTTTTCTATCTTGAACTGCATGCGTGTCTGTTGCCTGACCAACACCTGCAAGCCGTACCATTGGCTTTCCAGTCTTCTTTGCGATATCGGCTGTTGTCAGAATAAGACATGCCCCTCCGTCAGAAACCGGACAACAATCATAATAGCGCAACGGATCTGCAACCATCGGATTATTGGTTAATGCGTCTTTCGAATCCAGAATGCCTTCCAGCGTGATCTCTTCATGGAGATGCGCATAGAAATTATCCATCGCATGCTTATGGTTCTTCACGGCAACCATACCGAGATGACGTGAAGTAACTCCATACTTATCCATATACAATCTGGCAAACATACCTGCTAATGAAGGAAGTG
>JBEKLV010000169.1:0-6808 GCA_050008835.1 Bacteroidota bacterium
GGCTCTCTTGCTCTTCTCCGATCCACTTGTGAACAGATTCGTCAAGCCAAGGATTATAAAAGCATTTACTGAGGCGTATCCCGCGTACTCGTTGTACATCGCCGACATGAATTACAGCGTCTTGAAGAACCGCTTCAGATTTGATTCCGTTGCGCTAAGTGCAGTCGATCGTACATTCTCGAGCACCATGGGATCGTTCTCAGTGAGCGGAATAAAATGGCTGCATCTTCTCTGGGGAGGAAATCTTGCACCTAATGACTTTGCCAACTCAGTTGTAGAATCACAAGATATCGTGCTGAATCTTAGACAGTTGCACTATGCACTTCATTGCAAACGGCTGAGTGTATCGGTGCCGGATTCCGATATAGCAGTTGAAGCTTTGAAGTATCATCCTCTGGGCGATGATGAGCAGTTTTTTGCAGGAAGCAATTTCAGACAAACCCGGTTTCGCCTTGTTGTTCCGCATGCCAGAGTGATGGGTTTTGCATGTCTCGAACTGCTGCAGGGGAAGAGCTATCGTGCCCGTTCCGTTCACATTCACGATGCGCTCCTCGATATTCTGGTTAACAAGGACAAACCTGACAGCAGAGATACTTTAGGTCCATTTATGCCGAACGAGATTCTTTCTTCAATAAAAGATACCCTGCGGGTCGATAGCCTGAGTTTCATGAACGGAAGTCTGAATTACGGTGAGGAGTTTGTGTCCAGCTCGAAGCCAGGTTTCGTAACATTTGATAACATGCAGGTATTAGCAGAGGGAATTGCCAATCATGGCGGTCGTGCCGCCGTTTTAGTCATTCAAGCACAAGCGAAGTTCATGAATGCCGGGACGATGAAAGTGCTTATGAGAATTCCTGTCGCATCGCCGGAGTTCTCGTTCCATTACTCTGGTTCGCTGAGCAAAATGGATCTCAGCCCAATCAATTCAATGCTCGAGATATCCGATCAGATGCGCATCAAGACGGGTGTCCTTCAGGAGGCGACATTTGATGTCAATGTTGTTTCGGGACATGCAATCGGTACCTTGCGGGGTGTCTACAATGACTTGACACTTGCAGCCATTAACAAAAATACTGGAAGCGAAAAGGGTTTATCCGACCGTATCACTTCGTTCATTGGTAACAACTTCAAGATCCGCAAGACCAATGTGCCGGATAAATCAGGTTCAATGAAGATCGGTGAGGTGAAATATACACGGCAGCCGGATGACCCGTTCATCCAGTTTGCGTGGTTCGCACTTCGCACCGCAGTCCGTGACGTTGTAGGATTTTGAGTGAAATGGATTCGCCTCATTTTACTATTTCGAGTACCGATCCTTGCTAGGTAGTTTATCGTCAACCATCTATGTAATCAAAGAACGGTTTTGTTGTCTGAAAGGATTAATCCTTGCATGGAAAAAGGATTAATCCTTTTTCCATTCTTTCGCTCTATTGTGAGGTATTTTCCTTTTAGATAATATGATTTAGGAATTCGTTGTCAATAGCTCGAATAACAAAGGTTGTCTTATAAAGCATGGGATTTTCATCTAACATTAAAAGGATAAAATTATGAGTAAAAGTCAAAACAGTAAAAAGAGTTCAAAGAAGCAGCCGGCAAAAACTATGAAAGAAAAAAAAGCGGCTAAACGAGAGAAGAAAAATGAAAAGATGAATCAAGGGCTTCTCACTCAAACACCCAGTTGAGGTTTATTATCTCGTTTCCAATCTTCCCCCGCTGAGTGATATCGGCAGCCAGGTTTCACAAAAATGCAATGTGAAACAGAGTTTTAAATAATGAAAGTAAAAAATATCCAGAGGTAAAATATTATGAAGAAAAGAGAAGCACAATCTCATCGGAATTTTCTTCCTAAATCCCCCACAAGTATTCAGGGATTAGACGAAATCACGGGCGGAGGATTACCAAAAGGCAGGCCGACTCTTGTGTGCGGCGGCGCAGGTTGCGGAAAGACCCTCTTTGCAATGGAGTTTCTCGTTCGCGGAGCATTGGAGTACAATGAACCGGGCGTCTTTATTTCGTTCGAGGAAACAGAGCGGGAACTCTCGGCGAACGTTGCCTCGTTGGGGTTCGATTTGGACGGCCTGGTAAAGCGTAAAAAGATTTGGCTTGAGCACATTTACATTGAACGAAATGAAATCGAACAAAGCGGTGAATACGATTTGGAAGGTTTGTTTATCAGGATCCATCATGCAATTGAGAGCGTCGGCGCTAAGCGTGTTGTGTTGGATACAGTCGAATCACTCTTTTCAGAATTACCAAGTCCTCTCATACTGCGTGCAGAGCTGCGTCGGTTATTCCGCTGGCTGAAAAGGAAAGGCGTAACAACAATAATTACTGCAGAGCGGGGCGACGATACCTTAACGCGCCAAGGTTTGGAAGAATACATCTCTGATTGTGTCATTCTGCTTGATCATCGTGTGAACGATCAATCATCAATACGACGGCTGCGTATTGTCAAATATCGCGGTTCAGCGCACGGTACAAACGAGTATCCTTTCCTTATTGATGAAGATGGTTTTTCTGTTCTGCCTATCACTTCCCTGGGACTGAACTACGCTTCTTCCCGCGAGAGAATATCCACCGGTATTCCGCGTCTTGATACCATGCTTTCCGGGAAAGGTTACTTTCGTGGCAGTACAGTGCTTGTCTCAGGCACTGCCGGTACAGGTAAGACGAGCATTGCAGCGAAATTTGTTGAAGAGGCATGCAAGAGGGGAGAACGCGTTCTCTATTTTACGTTCGAAGAATCACCAAATCAGCTTACGCGCAATATGCGTTCCATTGGAATAAATTTAGAACCTTGGGTGAATAAGGGGTTGCTCCAGTTTCATGCAACACGTCCGACACACTATGGCCTGGAAACCCACCTGACGACGAGTATCAAATTGATCAATAACTTTGAACCGTGCGTTGTTGTTCTTGATCCTATTAATGCATTTGTGACGGGTGAGAACCACGTTGAGGTCAAAACAATGCTACTGCGCCTCGTAGATTTTCTGAAGATGAAGAAAATTACGGCATTCTTCACAAATCTCACCTCAGCTGACGAAGTCATGGAGAATACCGATGTGTACGTCTCGTCGCTCATAGATACTTGGCTGCTTCTGCGTGACATTGAAATCGGAGGTGAACGGAACAGAGGATTGTACGTTCTCAAATCCCGCGGCATGGAGCATTCCAATCAGATTCGCGAGTTCAAGCTGACAAACCACGGTATCGAACTGCTCGATGTCTATGTTGGTGCAGGAGGCGTCTTGACCGGTTCAGCGCGATTATCACAGGAGTCGCAAGACGATGCGGAACAATTATTGCAACAGCAAGAAATCGTACGCAAACAAATTGGATTAGAGCGTAAGCGTGAAGCAATGGAAGCACAGATTCTTTTGTTGCGATCCGAATTTGAAGCGGAAGAATCAGAAGCGCTCAAAGCCATCGGGATTGAAAAGGCAAGAGACGAACGGTTCACTCAAGACAAGGCAAAAATGGCGAAGAGTCGGAAAGGTGATGTTTCCATAAAAATAACCGGCATAAACAGGAAGAAAATAAAAGTATAAGGAACGTACTATGAAAATCAAACCTGAGAAATCGAAAACCCGCCGGCGAAAAAAACAGCCAACGAGAGCAAGAAGCGACATATGGATCTTACGTTTGTATATTGCCGGGCAGACTCCCAAATCCATTGCCGCTTTCAACAATCTCAAATTAATTTGTGAAGAACAATTAAAAGGGAAATACCATTTAGAAGTGATAGACCTTCTGAAGAAGCCTCAGCTTGCTCGTGATAATCAAATCCTTGCCGTCCCAACGTTAGTGCGTAAATTACCCTTGCCGGTGAGGAATATCATTGGCGATCTTTCTAATATAGAGCGTGTGTTGGTTGGGTTAGACCTCATAGAACGGAGCGCGCTAAAAGCGCAAGTATGAGTTGCCGGATGATAACTATCCTCTATTATAGTGTCCGGTAATAAAAACAAAACGATTAAGACTATAGAAGTTGAAGTCGAGACGACTGAGAAATCAGCACCACTGCTCTTGCATGAAACTCTACAGAACCGCAGTACAGGCATGGTTTATACATTTCGAGTTTACTTATTCTAGTAAAGAAACGAAAGAAATTATTCTAAGTGGTGTCAGGAGTTCCCTCCTGACACTTTGGGGAGATATTAAATCCTGTCCCTAATGGCGCTTTCTATCTGTCAGGACGTCCGCTAAAAAGATAGCGGATAAAAAAGTCCTGACAGCACACAGATAATACAGATTTATTTATATCTTGCTTTTTTATAATACAATTAATATTTTTATCTGTTATTCGGTGTAATGCTGAGTAGAGAAAATAGGCCTCACTATAGATGCCGAAGTGATGCAACAATGGAACCCACAGTTTATAATAAAAAATCTCGGTGAGAAACACTGTCCAATGAAAAAAATCCGAATAATGATCATTGAGGATAATCGCGTTTTGCGCGATGGTATAACTACTATGCTCAATGAACAGATGGATATGCATGTGGTGGCTACCATAGGAAGCGGTAATGAAATTTTGCTGAAAGCAAATCAAAAGACCCCTGATATAATTCTTATGGACCTGGGCTTGAAAAGTTTCAAAGAGTCGTCTGCTATAGCATCGATTAGGAAGAATATGCCTCAAGTGAAAGTAATAGGAATGGGTTTTGTGCCAACACAATCAGACATTGTTGAGTTTGTAGAGGCAGGGGCATTGGGCTTCATTTTGAAAACCGCGACAGTAAAGGAATTTCTCGCAACAATAAGATCGGTCTCGCAAGGAATTAAAGTGCTTCCGCCGCCGTTGACCGGTTCCCTTTTTTCTTATATTATTGAGCGCGCAGTTAAAGAAGGGAAAGGAAAGATCAATAGCGCAGTCTGTATGACGAAACGCGAGCGAGAAATAACCGCACTTATTGCCGATAGTCTAAGCAACAAAGAGATTGCTCAGCAACTCAACATTGCCACCCACACCGTGAAAAGCCATGTGCATAATATCATGGAAAAATTAGCGTTACACACTCGCCTGCAGATAGCAAAGTTTACCCACGAAGAGACCAATTAATTTTAGAGACTTCTGAATAATGCAATTTCACCGTCATTCTGAGGAGCGAAGCGACGAAGAATCTCGGCTTTTGGCTTGAAACGAAAAATAAGATTCTTCGCTACCTGCCCGCCGCACATATAACGTGCTATGGCAGGCGGGTGCTCAGAATGACAAGGGACTAATAATTATTCAGAAGTCTCTATTATTGAATAGAATAAAAAGTTCAATAATAAATTATACTTCCTACTGCCACTTCTAATAAATATACTTGTGTTCTTTTATTTAGTGGCCATGTAAAAATAGCGGTAGTGCTCGTTTCCATTTGTAATCGTATTTTCTGAGACAAAATATTATTTAATGGAAACGGCATTCGTATCCTCAAAAAGAATAGTTCCAACACAACAAACAACCCCTTCGTTTTCCCAGTATTTTTTTTCGTAACTACGCAGCGCATTTCTTTTCTGCCTTATGGTCAAAATAATTTGATCGCGTTTGATCTGCATGTATTCTTTAGGCTCTTTTAAAAAGGATTAATTCCTTTTCCATCAACGCGGGCGCTTCGTTTTGTCCTTCTTATTAAGGCAATTCGACCGCATTCAATATGCATGCCTTGTTTAGGCTTTTAACAGGATTAGCTATTTTTTCATCCTTTCGGGCTATTACTTATCAATGCAGCCATTTGTATACTTGTTCACGGTTCAGGGAAGGTTTTCATCTCTTCATCGACCGAATAGAACTTTTACCGATGAACACTTGAAAGGAAAGGAACTTGCATTATGAACTGGGATCGAGTTGAAGGTCAATGGAAGCAACGGAGGGGAAAAGCTGTGAGTCATTGGGGGAAAATGATGAACGACGAGCTTGCTGCCGTCGCGGGGAAACACGAGCAGCTTGTAGGAATTCTCCAAGAGAAATACGGAGTTGCCAAAGAGGAAGCTAAGCAGCAAGTTATTGAGTTCAAAAAAAGCATCGACCGTTTGAAAAAGTCCAATGCCAACCTCTTGAAAGCGCATAAATCATCGAGCAAAATAAAGAAGAAGTCGAACGGAAGAACGGTGAAAACAAAACCGTTATCGAGGAAACGATAAACATCACAAGCAGATGTAAAATCCTAATCATAAAGAAAATTATTCATCCATTGATTACACAAGAGGAAACAATGAACACTTCAACAACAAATACTTTGGGCCGATTGGCGCATTTATCACGAATGATTTGGGGATCCCTCGGCGTCTTGTTTTCAGCAGGACTGAGCGCCGCTTTACTCTTCGTCATTTTTATGGGAGGTTGTAAAGAAGAGTCTCCAGGAATCGTAAACGTCTGTATCACACCCACGGTGATTCGCACATCCCCCGTTAATGGTGCGACGAATGAGCCTCTCTCCAAGACGAGTGGTGCTACTGGCTTAGCTAAAGTCACCGCTGTGAAGGTGATCTTGGCAACCTTCAGTACGCCGATGGACCCGAATTCAATTACGACAACAACATTTACCGTACAGCAAGGCGCTACACCTATTTCAGGAACGGTGTCGTACTCCGACACGACTGCACTTTTTGTAGTCCCGAACGGTCTACAACCAAATCTCACATATAATTGCACAATTACAACCGGGGCCAAGGACGTGGAAGGTACTGCACTCGCAAGTAACTATCCATGGAGCTTCACAACTGTTATCCCGTATACAGTAACGTTAACATCAAGTCCGACGGCAGGCGGAACTACATTTGGAAACGGTACATTTAATTCAGGCTCTTCGGTAAC
>JBEKLV010000017.1:0-25864 GCA_050008835.1 Bacteroidota bacterium
TAACTCGGGAAGCCCCGTGATTAATAAAAATCTGCAAATTGTTGGATTGATTTTTGATGGTAATATGGAAAGTCTGCCGGGGGATTTTATCTTTGACGATACAAACAACAGGTCTGTTGCAGTTCATTCTTCGGGATTGCTTGAAGGCTTGGAGCAAATCTATAAAGTAGAGAGGATTGCAAAGGAATTACGCGCAGGAAAAATTGTACAGTAACTTTTACTCTTGCGAAGATTACTCAATGCAAACTTTGATAATCTCCGCAAGGTTCAATAAGCGAGTGCTTCTTTATCCGCGCGGGTGAAATGTGCGGTGAACTTCCTTTAGATACTCGCGATCGATATGTGTGTAAATTTGCGTTGTGGAGATGTCGGCATGACCGAGCATTTCCTGTACAGCTCGGAGGTCGGCACCTCCTTCTAATAAATGTGTTGCAAACGAATGACGGAACGTATGCGGGTGAATTTTTTTCCCGATTCCCGCTGCCGATGAATATTTTTCCACTAATTTTCTAATCATATCCCGCGTTAACTTTGTACCGCGCACGTTCAGAAAAAGAACGTCTTGCGATTTGTCGGTCTTAGCTAGATGAACGCGCGATTGTTTCTGATATTCCTCGATCCATTGCCTTGCCGACCGTCCAATTGGAACTAGACGTTCCTTTGATCCTTTACCATAGACGAGAATCAGTCCGTCATCAATCATTAGATTTGATTGCTTGAGATTCACTAATTCTGAAACGCGGATACCGGTGGCATAGAGTGTTTCAAGCATTGCGCGGTCGCGGATACCAAGTCGATTGGATGTATCCGGTTGTTTTAAAATTTCATCCACTTCAAAAATGCTTAATACATCGGGCAAATTTTTTTCCTGCTTAGGTGAATCGATAATCTGCGTCGGATCGTCCTTCACCTCTTCCTCACCAAGAAGGTAGCGATGAAATCCACGGATGGTGGAGAGTGTGCGCGCCACACTTCGCGGTGAAAGCATTTCTCGATGCAGCACAGCTAAAAATTTACTGATATGCTCCTCTGATACTGAGGATGCTATCTGAATTCCGGCAGAAATAAGAAAACTGCGATACTTGGCAAAATCGAATTTATAAGATGTTAAAGTATTCAGAGAAAGGTTCTTTTCGAGGCGAAGAAAATCTAAATAGTTATGGATTTGGCGATCAAGATTTGTTGTGGCAGATTTTTGCTCTGCCGCTTGTTTCACTATGTGAGATTTTGTTTTCATGAAGGATGCTTATTCTAACAATGAGCGACGTTGGATGCAAATTACATTGATTCCGATGAATGTGCAAGATGGTACAAAGAAGAAATAATAAGGAGAATGCGCTAGTAGCTTTCTAGATTAGTTTTCCGTCGTGTGCAGAAAGTGAGGTGAGGATTATCCCTTTGTTGCTTTCGCCAGAGTATCAAAAATCTGAAAAGTGCGGTCAAGATGGGAAATTTTAAGAAGTGAAAGTACTTTTTTTTGTACTCCAACCAGCTTAACTTTGCCGTTGTTTTCGCGCATCTGGCGTTCGGCAATGAGCAGAGCGCTCAAGCCAGTGCTATCGCAGAACTCAACATCAGAGAGGTCTATCACCAGTTCCTTCAGTTGCGGTTTGCAGAGCATCAGAAATTTTCCTTTGAGTTCCGGTGAAGTGGTCGCATCAAGCTTTTGCTCTAGGACTTTAAAAATCGTTGCAATTCCCCTTTTCTTGGTTTCAAAACGCATACGTGAACTCCAATAAAATCATTAAAACATATCGAGGCACTTCAAAAGACCTCGATAAGAATGTCTATTACTATTGTTTCCTTTAGTTTTAACTTGGAAATTATAGAATTGATCGCCATTTTTTTTTTCAAAACTGATGCGCAAAGGTGCGTTAGATGCTTTGCAAAGAAATGCGCTTGTTAAAGAAAGATTTAAATTGAGATCTAATGCCACATCGAAGTTATTGCTTTCCATTCTTTGCAGCAGTTCACGGCGAGGCACAAACCATTTGTTAATATCGCGCACTGAATAGGTGAGGGTTTTCAGTGGCGGGGCAGATGCCATCGTATAAAGTTGATCGTCTCGAATTACTACCATCATTTTTTCTGAAGAAAATTTCCGAAGAAGATACCGTAGAAAAATCGAAGCTGATTCACCGTCGAGCGATGATTCTGGAAATATAACCAATGCGCGGCGTGATCGTGTGATTGCATCGGTAAAATTCATTATCCGGTCGTGCATGTGCCGAAAATGCAGCCGCGAGTACGAAAGTCCTACTTTGAATCGAAAACCCTCCAACATCGTCATTCTGCACTATAAATGCTATTTGCTTTGTTTAGACCGTTCATGTTCGGCTTCAAGCAACTTAGTTATGAACGATTGATCGAAGAAATGATAACGTATCTGAATACTTCCACGAAGAAAACTATCGTTATCGGAACTCAACGGACCATTGTAATACTTCGAATTTGTTAACACATATTCACCCATCAACGTGATGGACCAGAATTCACTCAGGAAGTAGTCAGCGCCTAACCCGCCGATGTAATGTACATCAAAACTTGAAATACCTGTTGTATGCGATCCATCTGGTTGCTTTGGATCATAAAAGGCAAATCCCCCTCCGCCCAAAACGAAAATGTTGAATGGACTGTTGGGCATTAAATCGCCGGATAAATAGAAGTTAAGCGACATTAAATCTGTTGTCGCTGAAGCGCCTGTGGAGGCTTTCCAAGAGAGTTGGTTATAAGCAATTTTGGAACGGATTCCAAGACCTTCCATAATAGAATAACTCATGTTTAATCCATAACCAATTGCTGGCGATGTGTTTACATTTCCAGCACCGAAAATGTATTGCATGGAACCATCAACTCCAACGCCTAGTTTTCCAACCCGTGTTTGCCCGAAACCTGGAACGACGAGAATGAAGATAAGGAGCAGTGATATCAGATAACAAAACGAAAATTTCGACATGATATCCTCACAAGTAAGTGGATAATGGTGAATTTAGAATTCATTCTGCAACATATTAAGAAACTTCTGCTCATCAAGCAAGAGGATGCCCAGCGTTTTTGCTTTCTCTAATTTAGAACCGGCATTAGTTCCAACAATGACAAAATTCGTGTTCTTGCTAATGCTTGATACAACTTTTCCCCCGAGCGATTCGATTCGATGTTTTGCTTCTTCGCGTGTCATCGTAGCGAGCGTGCCAGTCAGCACAAAACTTTTATTGGCGAACTGCTGAGAAGCACGAATTCGCTTTTTCTTTTCAAGCATCTGCACACCAGCCGATTTTAAGCGATTAATAATTCGCTGGTTGTGTTTATCTGCAAAGAATCGAACAACGCTTTCTGCAATCTGTGGACCAATGCCTTGTATAGATTGCAAATCGGTTTCTTTTGCCGCTATAAGTTGCTCAATTGTATTGAAATTATCAACAAGAACTTGTGCAATACTTGCCCCAATGTGACGTATGCCAAGTGCATAGATTACTCTACTAAATTGGCGTGTTTTACTTGTCTCAATGGCATCTAACAAATTCTGAGCACTTTTCCTTCCCCATCGATTAAGCGAAAGAATAGTATCTTGATGATTATGGAGATCGTAAAGATCGGCGCAATTCTTCAGCAAACCCAGATGGACAAACTGATCTACAACAGCCTCCCCAAGTCCTTCAATATCCATTGCTCCGCGGCTTGCGAAATGTTCAATACGTCCTTTTACTTGTGCTGGACACTCGCTATTCTCGCAATAATAATTTGCTTCGCCTTCAGATCGAAATATTCTAGAATGACACTCAGGACATTGATTTGGAAATCGGAAAGTTTTTACACCGGTTTGCCGTTTTTCAATTTTAACACCACTAACTTTTGGAATAACATCGCCACCTTTTTCCACAACCACAATATCACTGAGGCGAATATCTAACTCGTGAATGTACTCTTCATTATGTAGTGTCGCACGGGAGACAGTGCTGCCGCCAAGAAACACTGGCTCTAATTCCGCTACCGGCGTGATAGTCCCCAGCCGTCCAACTTGAAGTCGAATATCTTTCAATCGGGTCTCTGCTTGCCGGGAAGCGAACTTGAATGCTACAGCCCATCGGGGACTCTTCGCAACAGCGCCAAGCCGTTCCTCCTGTTGAAGTGAATCAACTTTTACTACTACACCATCGATATCAAACGGGATCTCGTCGCGGCGGCGTTCCCATTCCTTCCAATATTCAATCGCTTCATCAATAGACTGGCAGATCTTTGTGTATTCGCTAGTCGGGAAACCGAGATCGCGGAGGAGTTGCAAGCCTTCGTACTGACTTGTCAATTTGATATCGTTCGTGCGGAGAAAGTAAGAGACAAAATTCAGCGGCCGCTGTGCTACTAATTTTGAGTCCTGCAATTTTAATGTTCCTGCTGCCGAGTTACGCGGATTAACAAACGTCTTTTCGCCAGCAAGTTGGCGCTCCTCGTTCATGCGTTGGAAATCTGCTCGCTTCATAAACGCTTCGCCGCGCACTTCTAATGCGCGCGGTGCATTTTGAACGGATCGAAGTCTAAGCGGAATCGAGCGGATTGTTTTTAAGTTCTGCGTGATGTCATCGCCCTGAGTTCCGTCACCGCGTGTGGCGCCTTGCACGAAAACGCCATCTTCGTACCGCAGACTAATGGCGACTCCATCAAATTTCAATTCGCATACAAACCTATAAGTTTCATTTCTAAGTGTTTCCTGCACACGTCTGTCGAAGTCACGTACCTCAACTTCACTGTATGTATTGGAAAGACTGAGCATTGGCACGGCATGCGTTACAGTAGAAAATTCTTTTATGATGTGACCGCCCACTCGTTGCGTAGGAGAGTCGGGTAGTGCCAGTGCTGGATACCGCCGCTCAAGTTCCTGTAAGCGGCGCATCAATCTATCATATTCTTCATCCGAAATTGTTGGTTGGGCAAGAATATAGTACCGATAATCGTGGTCAAGGATTTTCCGGCTAAGTGTTTCAATTTCTTTTTGGATAGATGAACTCATACCAGCTTAGCCTTGCCGGTTGTTAATTCTTAAGGTTGGCTTCAGTAATGATAGCGTTGCGGACAACTGCGCCACGTCTGCCAAGAGTACCGATATCTTTACCGTTTAATTGAAAAGTTGCGCTGCCTGCATTTCCCATCGTTATAACGAAACGCTCTTT
The DNA here is from genome assembly GCA_050008835.1 of Bacteroidota bacterium. Taxonomy (GTDB): domain Bacteria; phylum Bacteroidota; class Ignavibacteria; order UBA10030; family UBA10030; genus Fen-1298. Next base: position 5,166 of record JBEKLV010000017.1, read on the forward strand.
TGCCACCCATGTTCGTTTTCTTTTTGCTCCCAAAAGATACGTCCCGCTAGTCTTGCCGTCAATAAGAATATTAATCCAAACTGAATCTTGCGTGGTAATCTCTAATCGCAAGCTATCGGGCTGGACTGTGTTGGCTATCGGAGCAGAATCAGCGGCTATAGCTGGCGGTGGAATTGATGCGGCTTCACTTTCGCGCACTACACGATCGAACGGAACTTCTTCTACAGAATTACTGGGGCTTGAACTTCTATTCACATTTGTCAGAATGGCAACCAAAACAACAGCTGCAACGATAAAGACTCCGAAAGCAAAATTGCGCTGAAAAAGCGAAAGTGAAAATTGTTTTTTCTTGCTATCCTGAATCGGTGTCTTTTCTTGATGAGAAATTTGTTTTGGGTTGACATCATCCGATTTTCGAGAAGAAGATTCCTGCATAGCAGATTTATATCGTTCCATAACATCATTCGGATCAAGACCGGTCATCAAGGCATATTCACGAAGAAATGCGCGTACATATGTTTGAGGAAGAATCTGAAGCTGTCCACACTCAATTGCATCGAGAAATCTTAAACTGATGCGCGTCTCAGCAGAAATATCCATCAATGATATTTCTTTCTCCAAGCGAGCTTGCTTCAGTTCTTCACCGAATTGTTCAAGGTTCATACGGGAAAGCCTATACTACGTACAACTCAATAGAATGCTGGATTTGCTATGGCAAAATAGTAGCAATTATTCTAACTACTTTCAAGAAAAGACTTTTTCTTGTTCAATGAAAAAATGGATAAAAATTCTAGTGACAGTATTATTTACTTAGATAAATTTTTTTGAATTTCATTTACCAAGCTAGAAGGAACAGGTATTCCAAGTTGTATCGCTTTTTGGCAGTGATCTAATGCCGATTGATATTGACCAGATTCATAATAGAGGACTGAAAGGTTAAGATGTGCATTACCCATTATAGGATTCAATCGCAAGGCTTCTTGCCATGCTTTCTCGGCCTTGGTTTGTATGTGAGCACCGTAATAGAGAATACCTAGATTATATTGGATAGAGGCATCTTGCGGGTTACTTCGGGTCACAGCAAAAAAATTCTCTTCGGATGAGAGGAATAATCCTCGTGCAAAGTAGGCGACCGCAAGAGCATGATGCAGCTCTTGATCATTAGGACTTAATTTTAGTTCTTTTTTTAAATCATCAATGATTTTCCATAATTCTTCTTTCGACACTTCCGTACGCTTAATTCCTCGCAGTTGTGATGACTCCTTTATTGCACTTATTTCATGGTTAAGCTTTTCGGGAACATTCATTCTTGTGATATCACTATACAGTCTTGGATCGTTCGGTGATGTAGCAGCATCATATTCCATAAGTGTAAGAGAGTTCTTGAAGTTAGACATGCGTGAATAGCTAAGCCATCCTAAAGAAATAAAAACGAGAATTAATATTGGAGGAAAATATCTTTTAAAATATTCCAATCTGTTTTTATAAGACAGGGAAAGGAGAATGAACAATATTCCCATGAACGGAAGATATATTCGGTGCTCATAGAATTTAGGCGGCGTGTGAACTCCAGAATTATAGTAAAATGTGGGGATAAGAAAGGCAAAAAACCATACGAGGCCAAAGATAATAAATTTCCAGTCTCTTCGTTCGGATAGCAAAAGAGCAAGTAAAAGCAGACATCCAGAGATAATGCCGGCAGTGACGTGGATATCACTTGAGATAGGAGCAAAAGCAAGATTGAATGGCAAAAATATTTTCCCTAAATAATATACTCCAATCCAAAGATTTGAAAATACAGTTATCGCTGCCAGAAGCTTGTTTCCCATAGGCACAATCATCGCAGCAGACCGCAAAATGTACCAGTTGAACAGGACAATTCCCCATCCTACAAAGAAGAGAACCGTTGTAATTGAGAATATTTTTTTTCCGTCCAGATTATAAAAATAAAGCATTGCAAGAACGGGAAACACGATGCTTGTTTCTTTTGTGAACATAGCAAGCGTGAAAAAAAGAAGATGAATAAAGTACCATTTTAGATGAGAGGTTGTAAGAAATTTTATAAATGAGATAAAACATAGCAGAACAAAAACAGCAAGAAGAGAATCATTTCTCCCTGCAATCCATGCAACTGCTTGCGTTAATGCTGGGTGAATACAAAACACAAGCGATCCGAGAAAGGATACCGATTTTTTAAAACCAAGCATTTGAAAGGTAACAAAAAGAAGACAGCAGCTTGCGCAGTGCAAGATTATATCAATCAAATGGTAGCCGAAAGGTATTGTTCCGCTTATTTGTGCACTGAGAATTAAGGAGATGGTTAATAATGGGCGGTATAAGTTACCACCTTGCCCTTGATGACTCACATCCTCCAAAAAAGCGTGGCCTATTTTAGATAAACTATTTATATGTGAAAAGTTTTCAACTATGAGGAAATAATCGTCATAATGAGTGTATTCAGAAAATGTGAGAATCTGCAGATAAAGTAAGGAAGCGATAAGTGTTAGCCAAAAGTAGGGGCGCCAGGAGCGTAGGAAGAAATCGCTAAAAAAGCATTTTTTCAGTGAGTTCATTCTACTGCGTTCCTCCGGGCGGGCTTTGGATATAGGTATTGAATGACATTCTTGGTATTAATTCAAGCAGCACGTGATATAATATTCAATGAGATGTTTTTTCGCTATAGCGGTTTAATGTAAGGCGCATTACTTTAGAAAGTTCTTCAATCTGATATGGCTTTTGAAGGAATGTGTCACCTGCGGATTTCCCAAGCGAAGCATCTATAACTCTGTCACCATAACCTGTGGAAATAACTACACGGACATCTGGGTCAATTTTCTTCAGCTTCATAAAAGTTTCCTTCCCACTCATCTTTGGCATATTGAGATCGAGAATGACAACATCGAATCGTTTTTTCTTTTTAAAGAGATTGATCGCCTTCTGTCCACTATCGACATGTGTTACTTGATATCCAAGACTATCTAACATTCCGCTAATAACGTCCGCAACATCCTTTTCGTCATCAATCACAAGTACCCGTTCGGTGCCGCGTTCGAGTTTTGAAGGCCTCGCTTGCTGATGGAAATTTTTTGCAACAGGTATAATTGGAAAATATACAGTGAATTCGGCGCCAAGTTTTGGTTCGCTCTGAACTGTGATGAAACCATTATGGGAATTGACAACACCGTACACTACAGAAAGCCCCAATCCTGTTCCCTTTCCTATATCTTTCGTCGTAAAAAATGGCTCGAAGATATGTTGTTGGGTTTTTTTATCCATCCCAACTCCTGTATCTGTAATGGAGACAGCAACATATAATCCTTTGTGAATCTCGGGCGTGGCAGTTGTATCCTCTTCTACCTGTTTGAGTTCGCTCTGGACAGTGATAGTTCCTCCATCTGGCATGGCATCCCGAGCGTTGATGAGCAGGTTGAGGAATGCTTGCTGAAGTTGTCCGTCATCCCCATTAATGATGCACACTTCATCTGTTAATTTATTCTCAATAAAAATTGTTTTATCGGTGCTGCGTTCGAAAAGCCGCAACGTTTCTTCGATAATATCGTTTACGACTATAGGTCGGAATTGTACATTGCTCTTGCGCGCGAATGTTAGCAACTGTCGTGTTAAGCTAGCGCCGCGCCGAGCGGCAGTCTCAATGATGTCAGCGAAATGATACCAACGATCATCATGTTTCATCTTTCGCTTCATAATTGAGGTTGAGCCAAGAATTGAGGTGAGGATATTATTAAAGTCATGAGCAATTCCGCCGGCAAGATTTCCAATGCTGTCGATGCGTTGAGCATGAATGATCTTCGCTTCGAAATTCTTTTGTTCTGTGATGTCGCGTGCCACTGCACGCACAAATGGCTGTCCAGCTTCATCCAGAATTATAGAGGTGTTGATGCTTACGTCAATTAATTCGCCGTTTTTTGCCTTAAATTTTTCCTCTAGTCCTTTGATTTCTTTGTTCCGATTAAAGATATTATTAAGATTCTGTTGTGCTTCTTTTCTGTATTCTGATGGATATAGTTTCAGAATAGATCTGCCAATTAATTCCTCTTTACTATATCCCAATCGAGTCGCTTCTGTTTTGTTACAACTGATAATTATGCCAGCTTTGTTGAAAATGTGAGACATATCCGGAGAATTTTCAAAGAGATCAATATAGCGCTCTTCCGATTTATGGACTTGCTCAAATAGCATGGCATTTTCCATAGCAATACCGATCTGGTTGGCGAATGCCATGATTAAAGCAATTTGTTTATTGGAGAATGTCTCTCGATTTCTGCTTCCTAAAACAATCAGCCCGGACATCTTGTCCTTCATCATAATTGGCACTGATGCTAATGATCCAATAACACCGTATGCCCATGGAGAGTCTTTGCTCGAAGCAGATTTCTTTGGTCGTTTCACAATACGAGGAGAATGAATCCATCTCATTTTTTCGTTGTCGACCCCAAGAGTAGTATCTACGATAGAAAAATTTAGTTCTTCAGTTCCACGAAGAGCTTTGAGCACAAGTTGATTGTTTTCTACACTAAATATCCATCCGTACTCTACCTCAAGTAAACGTTTCATTTCGAGAAGAGCATTGTGGAGGAGGAATTGAACACCAATAGCCCGATTTACAGATTCGGCAAATGTGTTTAGTGCGAGCAATTCTTGTTTTTGTTCTTCAAGCAGTCGTCCATACTTTAATGTGAAGAAAACAATAATAAATCCAAACACACCGACGGTGAGAACGCTACCAAATAATAGTAATTCAAGTGTGTGGCCGCTCGTTATCCGCACAACCACAATTGTTATGAGGGTTACTACTACAGCGGTAGATATGACGATCTGTGCTTGTTCAACTGGCCCAAGAGAAGCGCGAAATTTTAGGATGTTACGGAAGTTTGCCATTCTTATTATAGGATCTTTATATTTGGGCGGTTTATATCCAATAAACCAAATTACTACATTGCGAATTTCTTAAATTGGTAGATGTTTGGAGAGAACGGAACTCACTTCGTCTTCATTGAACGGTTTTATCAAATAATCAACTGCACCAAGCATGCGCGCAACTTTGCGGGCATCATAATCATCGATGGCAGAGAAGAATATCACTGGAGTTGAAGAAGTCATAGGATTACGTTTCAAACTATCTACTAGATCGAAACCATTCATATCCGGCATCCGCACATCACTAAAAATCAAATCTGGTTTAAAAGTCGCCAGTGCTTTTAACGCTTCTGCCCCGCTTCCAGCGGTTAGGACATCATACCCATGATTTCGGAGGATATGTGAAGTAATCTTCTGCCATGCCGGCTCGTCGTCTATAACGAGTATATGTTTTTTTCTTTTAACGGACATTTTAGATTCTGTAGTATTATTATTTCCAAGATACAAAGGAGGAGAATAGAAAGCAAACTTGATCTATAAATACGAAATGATTGATATAACGAAAATAAAGGTAATTCCGTCCTGTGTCATCTTGACTGTGTACGGTAAATTGTTCCACTCCTTCAAGAAATTGTTGAAGCTTTTTTGGCAGAAAAAGAGGGTGGGTAAGCAGAAATTGATCTTGCTCGATTGGTACGGAACTTGGGGTAATATATTCGTTGACCGAAAAGATGGATAATTAATATAATTAACATAATTCACTTTATTACTAACTTTTTATCGGAGAATCTATTATGGGACAACAACAATTATTACTCATCATCCTGGGCGTTATCATTGTCGGTATCGCAATTGCCGTAGGATTGAGCCTGTTCAGTGCACAAAGTGTTCAGGCAAACCATGATGCAATTATCAATGATTTAAATAATATTGCGGCAAACGCATATCAATTCTATATTCGTCCTGCCTCTATGGGAGGTGGCGCAAACTCTTATACAAATTATACCATTCCGTCTAGAATGTCGTCTAACGAAAATGGCGCGTACACTGTTAACGCTAACGGCAATACCTGTACTATTACAGGTACATCAGCTTCGGTATCCGGTGCTACCATACAGGCTGCAGTAAGTAATACAGGAGTAGTTAATATAACTACTTCATATGCTTGGTAAGTTATAGTTCTGAACAAGAATATATGTGATTTTCTTATATATATCCCAACCATTTTTTTGTTGCAAGTGGTTGGGATATTTGTTTAAGTTAAGGTGGAATTATATAGTAATTCGGTTGTTTACAATATTATATCTTAAAAGTAGACAACAAAATTAGACTGTCCCGATTCTATGGGGATCAACATATTATATGCAAGAGATTATATAGATTCCGGTCCCGTTAGATTGTTACAAATCGGGAAGGAATGAAAATGTATTTTTGCGATAGTTAATAACAATTCATTAGAGAATTTGTCATGGGACAACAGCAGTTAATGCTAATCATACTTGGACTGGCCTTAATTGGTATCGCACTGGCTGTTGGGTTGGGTTTGTTTAGCGCTAATGGCGTTCAAGCAAATAAAGATGCAATTACTCATGATCTTCTTAATATTTTTGCGGCAAGTGCCTATCACCACTATCTTCGTCCCCGAAGTATGGGAGGCGGTGCATACGCTTTTGATGGTAGTAATGGCGGCAACGCATATGTGATACCAACGATGTTGTCGAGCAACGCAAATGGCATATACGTTGCTGTCAATACCCCGACTACTTGTACTATCACAGGTACTTCTATTACCTATCCTGGCAATTCAGTTTCGTTAACAATCGGCGGTAATGGTAAGCCTGCTCCTCCTGGTTGGGTTGTTGTTGGCCCGGACTTCAATTAAGTTCCATGCCTGTCTATGGCAAAGTTGTTTAGTATATATTCCATATCCTTTAGATAAAGATCATTGGAATTATTTTTCAATTTTGCACTTCACCGAACAATCATTAATCTGTTTCACCTAATCATACTTGTATTTATCTTTTAGGGCCATTCCGCAAAATGTCGTTATCCGCATAATGATAGAAAACACTTTTTCTTTTAAAAACTTAATTGTATATATCTATTGTGAAGCCAAAATCTAAAGTTATTGTTGTCTTACCAGCCTATCAGGCTGAGAAGACATTAGAACTAACTGTTCGCGATATTTCACTATCTGTGGTCGATGAAATTATTTTGGTTGACGATATGAGTAATGATCATACTGTGGAGATCGCACGGAAATTTAATCTTGTTGTCGAGCAACATATAAAGAATCTAGGCTATGGCGCGAATCAAAAAACATGCTATCAATTAGCCCTTCGTCGAAATGCAGATATTGTTGTAATGCTTCACCCTGATTATCAATATGATCCTAAGCTCATTCCTTATTTTGTTGACTTTATCCAAAACGGCTACTTCGATGTAATGCTCGGCACTCGAATACGCACAAGAAAGGAATCCTTAGCAGGAGGAATGCCGCGATATAAGTACTTCTCAAACCGACTCTTGACACTCATAGAGAATATCGTTACAGGGCAAAATCTATCTGAATGGCATACGGGCATGAGAGCATACAGCCGTCGAGTACTAGAGTCAATCGATTATTTGAAGAATTCGGATGATTTTGTTTTCGATAGCCAAGTGTTATTTCAAATTGTGGAGCATGGCTTTCGCATTGGAGAAATTCCTGTGCCTGTTCGGTATTTTCCAGAAGCTTCCAGCATTAATTTCTATCGTAGTTTGCAATATGGAATTGGAACGATCGGAACCGCATTAAAGTACTTAATCAGAAAAATATTCTAATAGATTAGCACTCCCATTCTCAACGACGTCAAAATGAATCGAGGGCCAGACCACTCCGGTGCTCTGAAATCACGGCTAAAGCATTTGAGGATGATTTTTTTTATGGCCCTAGGATGATATATGGATAATGAATAATTTGCCGAGTAATTTCAAATTATACATTTAAATAGCAAAGCGATTACAACATTCTATATGAGATTGAAAACACTAAATACTTTTCTTCCCTTGATCTTTCTCTTTTTTATTGTTTTTTCCACGGTTGTTTTGCGAATGAGATTACTAAATGTTCCCTTAGAACGCGATGAAGGTGAGTATGCTTATATAGGCCAACTCATTCTCGATGGAACTCCGCCTTACACCGAAGCATATAATATGAAATTCCCCGGTATTTACTTTATCTATGCCGGAATATTGTGGCTTTTCGGTGAGACACACACAGCAATCCATTTTTGTCTGCTCATTTTCAATGTGCTCTCGATTATACTGCTTTATATTTTTGCGCGCACAGCATATGATGATTGGGTTGCGGTAGCTTCTGCAGGCGCTTTTGCGCTTTTGAGTATGAGTTACCATGTTCAAGGGTTCTGGGCAAATGCTGAACATTTTATTTTACCTTTCGTGATATGCGCAAATATCCTCTTGCTTTATGGATTGAAGAAAAACCGAATACATTACTTCCTCATAAGCGGCATCTCATTTGGGTGTGCAGCTCTTGTAAAACAGCAGGGCGCATTTTTCGGCATTTTTGGTTTTACGACTATACTTATTTCGTTGTGGCAAAACAAAATATTTAATAAAAAGATTTACTGGAAATATATTTTGGCTTTTACTGGAGGAATTATTATTCCCCTACTTCTGTGTTTCTTCTACCTTGCTCATGCAGGAGTTCTTGAAAAATTCTTCCTATGGACATTTGTTTATGCAAAGGAATATAGTTCGATTCAGTCAATAGATGATATAAGATTTAATTTTATCGGAGGTTTTCAATCCCTCTTTTATTTTGCGTCACTCATTTGGATTATAGGCGTTGTTGGATTTATTACTTTATTTTTTTGCAGATATAATATAGAATCACGTGTCCTTACATTAGGAATGCTTTTTGCCGGCATTATCGCTTTATCAGTGGGTTTTTATTTTAGGGCGCATTATTTTGTCTTAGTACTCCCTGCCGCTGCCCTACTTTTTGGAATTGGACTACGATTTATTTTTCAAATCTTTTCATCTGCTTCATCACCAATAGTACGCTATTTCCCACCTGTCTTTACTGTTACGATAACAATTCTTGGCACTATTGCTGCTCACTGGGATGTCCTCTATCAATTCTCACTCGATCAGGTAACCGAAACAGTATATCATAGTAATCCTTTTACTTTTTCTTCTAAGATTGCAAAAATAATAAGTGAAAATACTTCAAAAGAAGATCGAATAGCTATCATGGGGAATGAACCGCAATTCCTATTTTATTCTCACCGCAGGTCTGCGACATCGTTTATTTATACTTACTCTATTTGTGAAGATCAACCTCTTGCTGAGCAATTTCGCTCTGAAATGATACGACAAGTAGAAACATCCTTTCCAAAACTTCTCGTCTATACAAATATTCAACCTGAATGGTATAAAAAACCAAAAGGTTGGGAAGAGTTAGATAAATGGTTTTTTAGCTTTGCGAATTTGCATTATATCCCATTTGCTCGTTTTGAATACAATAATATTAAAGACACCTTACTAATAACAGATACAAATAGGTTGTTAAGGAAACCGACTCATTTATTTTGGATCACGATGTACGAAAAGAACAAATGATATATCTTACCTAAGAAAACAAAATTTAATACAGTCTAGATTGCCCATATGAACAATAGACCCAAAAAATCATTATCATTCATAATATCCAACGAGGTCTATAAGGCTTCCGTTGCACCTGCAAGTTAAATGTAGCTTTTTATAAATAGATGAAAATATGGCAGGAGTAGTATATCTATGAAATATTTTATTATTGGAGGCGCCGGTTTTATTGGAAGTCACCTAGTAAAATCATTACTTGTAGAAGAAAAAAACGCGAATGTTATTATCTATGATAATTTTTCTTCCGGCAGAATGTGGCATCTTGAGGGGATTGAACATGATTCAAATCTCAGCATCATTAAAGATGATATCAAGAACATAGAGAAATTACAACAAGCGATGATGGGAGTTGATGTGGTTTATCATTTCGCATCCAATCCGGATATCTCTAAGGCAATAGCACAACCCGATATTGATTTCTGGGAAGGCACGTATCTTACCAATAATGTCATTGAAGCGATGCGAATCAACGGCGTAAATAAATTGCTCTATGCGTCAGGAAGTGGTATTTACGGCGATACGGGATTTACTGAGGTTCACGAAGATTACTCGCCGATGATGCCCATATCTACTTATGGTGCCAGTAAATTATCCTGTGAGGCACTGATTTGCGCATATTGCTATATGTTTGGTATCACAGCGAGCGCTTTCCGATTTGCGAATGTTGTTGGACCACATCAAACACATGGAGTTGGGTATGATTTTTTACGAAGGCTTATGAGGAACTCAAAAGAATTGCAAATATTGGGTGACGGCACACAAAGCAAGTCCTATATCTATGTTACCGATGTAATAAATGGAATAAGGCTTTTGGAAAAAAATGCCCCTGCAGGTTTTTCATATTACAACATTGCCACATTAGATTATATTACAGTAACTGAAATTGCGGATATTACTATAAACATAATGGATATAAAGAATGTGTCGTATAAGTATACTGGCGGAAAACGTGGATGGAAAGGAGATGTTCCTATTGTTCGATTGAATTCTAATAAGATCAGAAACTTGGGATGGAGCAATCGATATAATACCAAAGAGGCAATTAAGCTTTCAATCACTGCTATGTATGAAGACGCAAAAATAAATAAATTTGAATAGGTGAAATAGATGATTATATCACGATCCCCTGTGAGGTTATCGATGGGAGGCGGCGGAACGGATCTCCCTTCTTATTATAAAAAGCATGGCGGTTTTTTAATAGCTGTTGCAATTAACAAGTACGTTTATATTATGGCTGAGAAGCGATTTCAGAAAACGATTCGTTTGTCATATTCTAAAACCGAAATTGTTGATAGCGTCGATCAAATAGAGCATAATATTTTCCGCGAAGCCTTAAAATTAATGAAAGTAGAAAATACAATTGAACTCGTTTCAATAGCTGATGTACCTGTAAACTGCGGCCTGGGGACTTCATCGACATTCACTGTTGCATTAATAAATGCCTTATTTGCGTATCAACGTAATTACGTAACACTCGCTCAACTTGCTGAAACAGCTTGCCATATTGAAATTGATATTTTAAAAGAGCCTATTGGCAAACAAGATCAATACACATCTACCTTTGGTGGTTTTAACGCATATTGGTTCAACCAGGATGGAACTGTCAATGTTGAACCAGTAAATATTAAAGAAGAAAATCTTATTGAATTGCAAAGTAATATCTTCCTATTTTACATTGAAAGAAAACAATCCGCTAGTTCGATTTTGTCAGTCCAAAATAAAAAAACCGAGAGTGGAGATAAAGACACTATTGAGCGTTTGCATAGAATTAAGGATATGGGGCATCAAACGAAGAAAATATTTGAAAAAGGCGACATTAATGAATTCGGTGAAATTCTACATGAGCACTGGTTGACAAAAAAAGGTTTATCAGATAAAATTTCGGATGATTATATTGACGAAGTATATGAAACGGCAAGAAAACACGGAGCTCTTGGTGGAAAGATCATGGGCGCGGGGGGCGGTGGTTTTCTCCTTGTATATTGTCCGCATAATAAATCGAAATTAATTTCTGAAATGTGTAAATTGGGATTGTCTCCTATGTGGTTTACGTTTGAACGGGACGGTGCACGGATTGTATTTAATGGTTAAAATTTCCATATATTTTTTTAGAGTGAATTAAACCCATTTTTCATTCAGGTGCAATTGCATACCGTACCACTATTTCGATATATCCCATCCTCTATTCAAGAAATATTAATAAATAATGACCTTTCTACTAATCAGGGAACATATATTACAGTCGTTTGCGACAAAGTCATATCTTTTTTTTAGGCTGCTATGCGAAAAGGCTAAATATGGTTATGAGAATTATTCGAATATCTGTAACTATTACTGTTTGACCTTTATTGCTTACATAAATATTATTGGAGTATATCGATAGCCCATAATTGGAGGTCTGAATAAGATGATTAGGCTATCTGGGGATATCACAAAAGAAATAAGAAAACCCAAAGAAAGATTCAATCGGCGGTAAGTTATATAAAATCTGATATAAGAATAATTTCAAAGATATCTGAATAAACACATTCTCTTCTTTTAATAGGGAAAAGTTATGATATACCTCAAAGAAATAAATGAATCTGTAGTTAAAAATATCCCCAAAAATGATCAAGAAAAAAAGGCGGTTTTAGATGTTGGATGTGGATCAGGTGCACTTGCAGAAGCTATTAGAAATAAAGGTTATGAAGTATGGGGAATTGAGGCTAATTTAAAAGCTTCTTTAACAGTTGATAAAAGATTTAACAGAATAATATGTGCTCATTTGACGGATATTCCAACAATTAAAGAAAGCATTAATAAAAAGAAATTTGACTATATAATTTTTTCTGATGTTTTGGAACATCTTTATGACCCCTTTCCTGTACTTAAAGAATATTTGCAATTTCTAACTGATTCATCTCATCTAATCATTTCAGTCCCTAATGTAGTTATCTGGACAAACAGAATAAAAATACTATTTGGTTTCTTCAATTATGCGAGTACTGGCGTTATGGACAGAACACATATACGATTTTTGCATTTAGAACAGCATAAATTTTAATGAGAGCAGCGGGATTTAGCAGAGATAAAATGGATTATTCACCATATATCATTAGAGTATTATTGCCTTAAAAAAATATTTGTTAGAGATCTTAGTAATAATCCAGTTACAAGAAAAGTTATTATTGATTCACCTTCTTATCATATCTATACGAAAATTATATACCCAATAGAATATTGGATCGGCTATTTGCTTAAAAAAGTGTTGGTCTTTAGAATAATACATAGAAGGGACAAAAAATAGTGGTTAGTGTTGTCATGATTACTAAGAATGAAGAAAAAGCCATTAGAATCGTTACTGAGGATATTAAAAAAAATATTCCGATTGATAGCGAAATTTTAATTGTTGACTCAAGTAAAGATCAAACCCCTGTAATAGCTGAATCATTAGGAGTAAGGGTAATAAGACAATTTCCTCCACAAGGATATGGAAAAGCAATGGATTTAGCTCTCCGTTCTGCAAAAGGTAATGTAGTCGTCACCTTAGATTGTGATAACACCTACCCAGTGGATCAAATTCCAGTCTTATATGATATGGTATTAAACGGAGGATATGATATTGTAGATACCTCTAGATTAAAAGGTAAACCTAAGGCAATGCCAATGATTAACTATTTGGCAAACTGGGGTTTTGCACTTCTTGCTAGTATACTATTCTTACAACGAATAACCGACTTACATAGCGGAATGCGCGCCTATCGAAAAAGTATGATTGATTCTCTTGATTTTGATCTACGAGGTATGGCTTTACCTGTGGAACTCTTATTAAAGCCGTTGAGAATGGGCTTTAAATTAGGAATTATTTTTATTGAATACAAAGAAAGAATTGGAAGCAGTACAATGGAACCGTTAAGAAGTGCATGGTGGACACTTCGTAGAATTTTAAATGTAAGATTCGGACGATTAATTTCATAACGAGGGTTCATGTTGTGTAATTTAATTATGCGACTACATGAATATTTATGGTGGACTTTAATTTAGCATGGCAAGTGTGTAACTCGATTTTATTTATAAAATTTTAGGTTTTGGACTATGAAGCTTGGAATCCTTGGCGGTGGCTTAAGTGGAATAACTCTTCAGAAATATGTTCAATGCGAAAGTGAAATTTTAGAAAAAGAAGAAAGACCGGGTGGATTATGTAGGTCTTTTGAGAAAGAAGGTTTTACCTATGATATTGGTGGACATATTTTATTTTCAAAAAACAATCAGATCATGATTACCTTAAAAGGTATTCTTAAAGAGAATATCAATTGCTGCAAAAGGAACAATAAAATTTTATTTAAAGATAGGTTTGCCAAATATCCTTTTGAAAACGGGTTAAACTCTCTTGACAAAGAAGATATATATGATTGCCTAGTGGGATTTATTAAAAACGAAAATCCCAAGCCTAAAAATTTTTTACAGTGGATTTATTATAATCTAGGAAACGGAATCGCTGACAAGTATCTCGTTCCATATAACAAGAAGATTTGGAAGTATCCACTCGATAAAATGAGTATGGAATGGGTTGAAAGAGTACCCAAACCTCCAGTTGAGGATATTATAAAATCAGCGATCGGACTTCAGAGTGAAGGGTATGTCCATCAGCTTCACTTCCTTTATCCGCTCTTTGGTGGAATAGAAAGCCTCATTAAAGCAAGTACAAAGCCTGAGGGAAATATTACAACAAAATTTCATATAACAAAAATTCAGAAAAACAGAGATGGATGGGCAATTTCAGACGATCATATGACAAAATATTTTGATAATATCGTTATAACGTTTCCTGTTACTCAAGCAATTAAACACATGGAAAATGTTCCTCGGGAAGTAATCAAAGCCGCTTCTGGATTAATACATAATAGAATTAGAATTATACTCGTTGGCATTAATAATACTTCACTAATGGATAAAAGTGCTCTATATATCCCACAAGATGATGTTGTGTTTCATCGGCTTTGCTTTATGGGTTACTTTAGTCCGAACAATGTTCCCTTGGGATGTTCATCTCTCATCGCAGAAATTACAACTAATAGTCAGAATGAGTGGCACAATGTTTCAGATGCTACTCTTATTGAAAAGACCATTAATGATTTGTCGGTTTTGAAAATTGTTGATAAAAATGATATAAAGGTCACTGATATTCAAAATATTGAATATGGTTACATTGTTTATGATTCGAATTACAAGAATAATATTTCAATCGTTCGTAAATATTTTAATTCCATTGGTGTGAAATTACTCGGGAGGTTTGGAGAGTTTGAGTATATAAATATGGATGAAGTGTTAATGCGTAGCAAGGGTCTTGCTGAAAAAATGAATAAGAAAATACTAAATTAAAGAATAATCAAAATGCTTTTTAAGAAAATATTTAACCATGAATTTTTAAGATTTTTAATTTCCGGAGGAATCGCTGCTGGGGCTAATTTTTTTAGCAGAATAGAATTTGAAAAATATTTTAGTTTTATATTCAGCGTCGCTTTGGGATATGCCATGGGAACCGTTGTGAGTTTTTTTTTAAACAAGTATTTTACTTTTAAATCCCACGAAGAATATCCAGCAACCCAATTTATTAAATTTGTCATTGTAGCTCCACTAGCAGTCGGACTTGGTTCGCTTATAGCTTATATCTTAATAATACTCTTTGATATATTGCAATTTGGAAAAATAATTGGGGTTGATTATTTAAAATCATTAGCCCACTTGGGATCGATAGGAGCTACGACTATATATAATTATTTAATAATGAAATATTATTGCTTTAAAAAAAACGAATATTTCTGAAAGAATTAAGCTGTTTATAAATAGAAATAATCTTGCTTGAAAAAATGAAAGTAAATACAATCGCTGTCCTCGCCGGTGGACTCGCCACTCGGTTGTATCCGATTACACTGAGTATCCCCAAATCGATGATACCGATTGCTGGCGAACCGTTCATCCACCATCAAATGAAATTGCTGAAAAGAAAAGGTATAGAAAATGTTATCTTATGTGTTGGAAATTTTAGTGAACAAATCATGGAATTTATAAAAGATGGGAAAAAATACGGCCTGAGAATACTTTATTCTGAGGACGGAGATAGACTTCTTGGCACAGCCGGAGCTATAAAAAAAGCACTTCCCCTTATGGAAGATCCTTTTTTTATCACGTACGGAGATTCGTATTTAGATGTTGATTATCAATCTGTAGGGAATTACTTTTTAAACAATAATACAGCGGCTCTAATTACGGTGATTAAAAATGAAAATCGATGGGACCGGAGTAATATTATTTTCAAAAATGGTAAAATTTTGAGGTATGACAAAACAAAATTTTCCCTTGAAATGCAATATATAGACTATGGACTTGGAATTTTTCATAAAGAAGCATTTAAAAACATTGCAGATAATACTCCGTACGATCTAGCCGATCTCTATCAAGAACTACTATCCCGAAACCAACTTGCGGCCTTTGAAATTAACAACCGTTTTTATGAAATTGGCTCTGTAAGCGGAATTAAAGAACTCGAAGCTAACCTTCTTGCACAAAGAAAGGAGATAGAATAACAATGAAAGAGTTTATACGGCAGTACCTAAATGAAGCCCGGGCTATCATTGAGAGCCTTAATATAGAGTCAATCGAAAAAATCGTGAATATACTCGTAGAAACGCGTTCCCGCGGTGCCCGACTTTTTATCCTGGGGGTGGGCGGTAGTGCCGCAAATGCTTCTCACGCCGTGAATGACTTCCGAAAGATTGCAGGAATCGAAACATATGCACCGACGGATAACGTTTCGGAACTCACTGCTCGTACCAACGATGAAGGGTGGGCATCAATTTTTGAAGGGTGGCTCCGGACCAGTAAGTTGAACGAGGGCGATTGCGTCTGTGTCTTTTCTGTGGGTGGAGGTAATCTTGAAAAAAATGTAAGCATTAATATCGTTCTTGCTCTACAATATGCCCAAAAAAAGGGTGCGAAAATTATTGGGATTGTTGGGCGCGATGGAGGTTACACAGCACAAGTCGCTCATGCCTGTGTTATTGTTCCTATCGTTAATCCTGAGAATCTAACCCCACATACAGAGGCGTTTCAGTCTGTTATCTGGCATTTATTGGTAACTCATCCCCAATTAAAAATGGCTCAAACAAAATGGGAGTCGCTACGTTAAATCAACAGAGGCAACGCGCAGTATTTCTCGATCGAGACGGTGTGATCATTAAGGCTCTGGTTAGAAATGGGAAGCCTTATCCACCATCGACACTGGAAGAAGTGGTGATCCCGGAAGGGGTTGATGATGCATTAGAGAGGCTCTCTCAAGCAGGTTTTATTCTCGTCGGAATAACAAATCAACCTGATGTCGCCCGAGGTACACAAAAACGTGAAGTTGTTGAATTAATAAATAATTTACTTGTGAGTAAATTACCAATATTGGAGTTCAAGGTCTGCTATCATGATGATAACGATCATTGTGAATGCCGAAAACCTAATCCCGGTCTTTTACTTCAGGCTGCGTACGAACATCAGATAGAACTTACATCGAGCTTTATGGTTGGTGATCGGTGGAAAGATATCGAAGCCGGTCGGCGGGCAGGTTGTGTTTCGATCTGGATTGATCGGGGATACATTGAGCAAAAGCCAAATCTTCCGAACGCTTATCGGGTTAACTCGCTCTCAGGCGCAGTTGAAATCATTCTTCAATCACTCATATGAGGATGAAATTATGAGTACTCTATCCAGTCTTAAAGTAAAGATATTTGCGGATGGCGCCGATAAACGAGGTATGCTAGAGATGTATCGAGATCCCCTCATCAAGGGTTTTACAACAAATCCGACATTGATGCGAAAGGCGGGAATTAAAAATTATGAAACTTTTGCACGCGACATCTTAAGCGAAATTAAGGACAGGCCAATTTCATTCGAAGTCTTTTCGGATGAATTTCCTGAAATGGAACGACAGGCCCGTAAAATAGCCTCATGGGGTGAGAATATCTATGTCAAGATTCCCATAACGAACACCCAAAACAAGCCATCCATTGATGTTATACGAAATCTGGTGCATTCGGGCATAAAACTGAATGTTACAGCGATGATGACCGTTAATCAGGCACTTGAGGTCTCGCAAGTTCTCAAAGGTGGTACGCGAGCTTGCATTTCAATTTTTGCGGGCCGAATAGCCGACACTGGAAGAGACCCGATTATCACTATGAAGCAGACACTTGATATTTTAAAAGCATATCCGAATATTGAACTGATTTGGGCAAGTCCACGAGAGTTATTAAACATATTTCAAGCTAATGAGATTGGATGCCATATTATCACTGTAACGAATGATATCTTTAAAAAATTATCATTGTTCGGGAAAAATCTTGACGAGTATTCCCTCGAAACCGTCAAGATGTTCTACTCTGATGCCCAAAAAGCCGGATACAATCTTTAATATAATAACGATCACCCTTTTTTTCTTCATATATCAGGTTGGATTATATTATTAATTACATTAAAACCATCTCACTGTTCTTCTGGCGAGGTCTCTGGTTTTCAGGTTTCTGGTGGCTTTCGCTGATGTTGTTTGTCGCATTGCTTTATGGATTTACTTTTTTATCTTTGAAGGCCTTAGCAATTTTACCACTGGCAGCTAACCTATTTCATCTTATCTTTACATATAAAATGCCTCGCTATCATATCATAAAGCTGGGAGCAATGTTGATTTATCTAACGCTTATGGTAGAACAGATTATCGATAAAAATTTTTATAAAAATAAAATAAAAATTTTGTTTTCTGTTACGAAAAGCCTAAGTATTGAATTAAAGGAACCTTGATTTTCTTATAAATTATATTTCTTATAATGTATTCAACAAATTTCACAGATTATCAAATCAAATGAAGCTAATCATTCAAATACCTTGTTACAATGAATTCCAGACGCGGGCTGTTACGATGTCAAATTTACCACGCAAAGTCAGAGGTTTCGATATTGTAGAATGGCCAATAATCGACGATGGAAGTACCGATGATACTATCAAAATTGCATTAGAAAATGATGCAGACCAAGTAGTGCGACATAAACAGAATCAAAGACTTGCTCGCGCCTTTTGAACCGGCATACGAGAATGTCTTCGTCTCGATGCAGATGTTATAGTCAACACAGATGCCGACAATCAATACGATGCAAAGGACATTCCAACACTTACTCAACCGATTATCGATGATCACGCCGATATAGTTATTGGTGCTAGACCTATAAATGATATCAAGGACTTCTCAACAATGAAAAAAAATATATAACCTTTGGAAGGTTAACACAGAATCAGATTATCATGAGGAGAAGAATAAATGAGATCTAACCGTTTTTTTGGATTACTTATTGGTGCAATGTTTCTTTTTATACTCTATTTTATTGTCGCATTATACCAGCATAATTTTGCAATAACTAGCTTTGATTACATTAAAGATATCCCGACGTTTTTCTTCGGGGTACCGAATCAGGTTTTTCAGTCACAATTATGGAAAATAATTTTTCTTCTTCCGGCGACGGTTCTTTTTTCGGTTGCCTTCACAAGAGCGGGGTTTCAATTTTCAATACCAGAGAAAATAAATTACCGCCTGATTGTTAGTGTACTACTTCTCACTGTTACGATAATTCTTGTTTTATCCACGCAGTTCCTGTTTCAAGAAACAGAAGTAACAGATGACGAGAACGCATATGATTTTCAAGCAAAAACGCTTCTTGCCAGCAGGTTTATCAACCCGCCGCCTCCAGTTTTAGGCAAGAGTATGGATGATAAATATTCAGATGAAACAAGTTTTGATAATTGGGGGATTATTAATGATGGACATCAGTGGGTGGGTAAATATACACTTGGTCATCCTGCCATCATTGCGCTTGGAATGGCATTAGGGAACCGCTATATCGTTATCATCGGAATAAGTGTTCTCACTCTCTTGCTCATCTATCTCATTGCGGAGGAATTATATAATGACAAGAAGATTGCCCTTCTGGCGTTTTGTTTGGGATGCGTTTCTCCCTTTTTCTATTTTGTTTCTTCTTCCCGATTAAGCCATACGACGAGTGCTTTTTTTCTTGCATTGTTTATGTATCTGTTTTTACGCCTAAGACATATACAAACATGGCAGAAAAAAGCATTAATGGCGCTTCTTGTCGGTTTGGTTCTTGGGTACGCATTTAATACGAGGCAGTTAACTGCCATTGGTTTTTCGTTCCCATTTATTATTGTATGGCTTATGGATCATCGACAATTTCCCAAAAGAACTTTTTTAATTGGATTGCTTATTTTTATAGGTTTTTCGTTTATGCTTGCGTTAACGCTATGGTACAACTCTATCGTTACAGGAAATTGGCTGCAATTTCCTTTTCACTACTATTGTCCAATTGAGCGCATAGGATTCAGTATACGATATACACCATCTTCAGCATTACATAATCTTGCGATAAGCATTGTTCGAATGAACGGTCCATTATTTGGATTCCCTCTCAGTCTGCTGTTTGTGTTTGTTTTTTTCTTTGCTAAAAAGGAATTTGCCGACCGATTATTGTTCGGAATATTAGGAAGTATTGCCTTTGCATATTGTTTTTACTATGGACCGGGGGTTCAAGATCTGGGACCAATCTATTATTATGAGACTATAATTCCTTTGTTCATATTAAGTGCCCGAGGGATATTCTTCTTATACAAAACGATCTTTAATCGTTTTGATCAGGGGAAAGTATTTATTCTTCACTTTCTTGTTATCTCTTGTATCATGGCTTTTGCGACATATATTCCAGAGCGGATATCTCATATTGCTCGATTAACGGAACAAATTCGAAAGCCATATAAAACTGTTCGATCTGCTAATATTCACAATGCTCTCATTATGATAAAACTGTGGCAATCACAAGGTGCGGTTTCAAGTTACAGAAGTCCTTCTCCTAAGTTTACAGATGATATTGTGTTTTGTCTATATACCGATAGTGTTTCAAATCGTACAGTTCTTAATTATTTCAGCAAGAGAGCACCATATTTTCTGCAATACGACAAGGAAAATGATCTAATAGAAATTTTTCCACTAGATCGTAAAACATTGCAACCTGTATCTCCACAAAAAATTGATATCAAAAAACAGTAGCATATCAGATAGTTACTTATTTCTT
>JBEKLV010000170.1:0-6805 GCA_050008835.1 Bacteroidota bacterium
TACCCAACCGGCACTCGAAGGTACAATTGGTTCTGAGTTAAGCAAGTTTGAAGGACTCAAAGATGTTACTCCGATCATCGATGATCCAGTTACGCTTGCCAAGGACTTTCAGCGTGTTGACGTGCATTTCCCCGACGATTTAAATGTTCGCTCAGAATGGGAAAACATCAAAGAACAGCTTCTGGAATACGAGCAGGTATTGTGCATAGTCAATACGCGGAATGATTGCCGTCAGCTCTATGCATTGATGCCCAAAGGAACTACTCATCTTTCTGCTTTTATGTGCGGAGAGGAACGGAGCGAAGTTATTTCAGGCATTAAGGAAAACCTGAGAGACGGAAAACCTATTAGGGTTATCAGCACACAGCTTGTTGAAGCCGGTGTTGATATTGACTTCCCTGTTGTTTTCCGTGCCCTTGCCGGACTCGATTCCATTGCACAGGCAGCAGGGCGCTGTAACAGGGAAAACAAATTAGGGGTAGAAGGAAAATTAGGCAATGTCGTTGTCTTTAATCCACCGAAATCCTCCCCGCCTGGATTATTGCGCAAAGGTGAGGATGCATGCAAGACCATACTCAGGACAAACTATGTCCATGAATTGACGCCTGATCTTTATAAAAGATATTTCCAACAGTTTTATCCTAACATCAATGGTTTTGATAAGCCACGTTTCCATGATCGACTAGTACAAGACGCAATGGTATTCAAATTTCAATTCAGAACACTTGCGCAAGATTTCCAAATGATTGACGATAAGCCGCAGCGAAGCATTGTAGTCTGGTATAAGAACAGCAAGACAGGTAACAACAGCGAGAAATGGATCAACGAGTTAAGATTTGCAGGCCCTTCAAAAGAAAGAAACAGAAGGCTGCAACGGTTCGTGGTTAATGTGCCTGCCTATATGTTTAAGCGAATATTGGAAAACCATTACATCGAAGAAATTCATGGTTATTGGGTGCAAAGCGATCCTGTATTGTACAAACCCGGATTGGGATTGTTGGGAAATGAATGCGATTGGATTCTTGGCGATGGGGTTGTATAAAAAATAATAGAGACACCGAACTTGTTTCGTGGTCTCTTAGAATAGATGCTGAAACGAGTTCAGCATGACTTTCCTTGCCGTCACCCTGAATTTATTTCAGGGTCTAAGTGTAAGATGCTGAACCAAGTTAAGTATGACGTGCTATTTGTGTAACACATAGGAGGAATAATATGAGTGAAAAATACAACCATAAACCTTTTTGCCTTGAGGTCTCAGGGGATTACGCATGCTTCACACGACCAGAGATGAAGGTAGAGCGTGTAAGCTATGATGTCCCTACCCCATCTGCGGTACGAGCGGTCTTCGAAGCAATCTTCTGGAAACCTGCAATTCGATGGCAGGTAACAAAAATAGAAGTTCTTAATCCTATCAAATGGATTTCGGTGCGGCGTAATGAAGTCGGTGCCGTGATGAGTGATCGCTCTCCCGGCTTGCTTGTAGAAGACAACCGCCAACAGCGAGCAGGACTCTTTCTGCGGGATGTTAAGTATCGATTTTATGCTGCGCTGGAATATATTCCGGTGGACAAAAGGGTAAACAACAAGCACACAACGACGCCAGAATATCTCTGGGAACCGGAAGAAAAAGAATTCATGCAAGAAGAAATAAAGGCGTGGGAAGGTAAAAAAGATACGGTTTACAATAATGAAACACCGGGGAAATATCTTGCCATCTTTGAACGGCGGGCAACAAAGGGACAATGCTTCAATCAGCCATATCTCGGCTGCCGCGAGTTTAGCTGCCATTTTAAGTTTATCAAAAATCCAGACAAGGAGCCTGCAACTCTGATTTCAGAAACACGCGAGCTTGGATATATGCTCTACGACATGGATTTCACGGACTTAAACGATCCGAAGCCGATGTTCTTTAAAGCAGAAATAAAAGAAGGTGTCGTTACTATTCCCCCACCGGAAAGCGAGGAGGTGCGGCGATGATTTTACAAGCGTTGTATGAGTATTATCAAAGGAAAGCGTCAGACAAAGAAAGCAATATCGCTCCTGAAGGTTGGGAATGGAAAGAGATTCCTTTTTTGTGTGTGATTAATGAGTCTGGGAGTTTTAAGTATTTTAGAGATACCAGAGAAGAAAGGGGGAAAAAGAAACGTGCGCATCCCTACCTTGTGCCGACATTGGGAGAAAAAAAGGGGAATGGTATAAAGGCAAATATGCTTTGGGAAAATATTGAATATATGTTTGGTATTCCTGTTCCTACTCCCAATAAACCCCATCCTGACAAAAAGCGGATCAAAGAACAACATACGGCATTTCAAAATAGGGTTTATTCACTAACCGGTAAAATGCCATTAATAAAAGCATTAAGAAAATTCGTTTCAGATAATCAAACTAAGATCGTTACCAAGGATGAGAATTGGAAATCAGTCTTATCTGCAAACCAGAATATTCTTTTAGCTGTAGAAAACAAGAAAGGATTGTTTCCTGTAACCGATATTCCAGAAATCCGAAAGATTCTAGATAAGTGCAACAACGACAAAACACAAGAAGGAATCTGTTTGGTTACTGGTGATATCACAGAAATCGTTAGGCTTGAACCTGCTGTTAAAGGAATCGCTGGCTCAGACGGTAAAGCAGAAAGATCATTGATCTCGTTCAACAAAGACGCCTTTTGTTCATACAGAAAAGAAAAAAATTATAACGCCCCTGTGGGAAGAAGTGCCTCCTTTGCTTACACAACAGCATTGAATATGCTATTAGGAAAGGACTCACTTAACAAAGCATATATTGCTGATAGTACTGTAGCCTTTTGGGCTGAGAGAACAAATTCAAAATCGAGTCAAATAAATCTTGAAGAAGTATTTCCATGGACAATTTCTCAAAGCAAAGACGATCCTGATAAAGGAATTAAAGCTGTCAAGGCAATGCTTGAAGCAATTAATACAGGACAAGGCTGGCGAGACGAAGGAAATCGGTTCTATGTATTAGGTTTATCTCCGAGTTCTGCTCGTGTTTCGGTACGATTCTGGAAAGTTGGCACGACAAAAAGCATGGCTGAAAAAGATTGCAATGCATTTTGATGATTTTAAAATTGTTCATGGACCGGAAGAGCGTGAATTCCTTTCATTATTTCAGATCCTTGGATCAACGGCATTGCAATACAAGATGGAAAATGTGCCTCCAAACCTCTCCGGAGCTGTTGTCACAAGTATACTTGATGGTTCCCCGTATCCACAATCATTATTACAGCAATGTATCAGAAGAATAAGAGCAGAAGTTGCACGAAAAGGACCAAATGGTAATTCTATTCCAAACGTTAATCGTGCCCGCGCTGCAATTCTCAAGGCATACATTAATCGGTTTACTCGCATTCATAATCCATTAGCAAAGGAGGTCACTGTGTCACTCGATAAAACAAATACAAATCCGGGGTATTTACTCGGAAGACTTTTCGCTGTTTTAGAGCATGCTCAAAATGTAGCGAATAATTATAAAGAACCGAATGCCGGTATTCGTGATCGCTTTTATGGAGCATTCTCTTCATCGCCAATTACGGTTTATCCTTTATTGGAAAAACTCTATGGACATCACTTAGGCAAAATAGAATCAAAAGGATATTTCCAAAGATTAAAAGGCGAAATCATAGACAAGTTGGATGTCAATAATATTCCTGCACATTTATCTATGGAAGAGCAAGCCCGTTTTGCAATTGGATATTATCATCAACGGCAAGATTTTTACAAAAAGAAATCAAACGGATCAGAACAACAAACAACAACTTCTGAAGAAGGAGATTTAAAATGAGTAATATCGAGAAACGCTATGACTTTGTCTTTTTCTTTGATGTAAAAGACGGAAATCCTAATGGTGACCCAGATGCAGGCAATTTGCCACGCATAGATGCAGAGACAGGGATGGGCTTAGTAACAGACGTGTGCTTGAAAAGAAAAGTGAGAAACTATGTTCAATTGACTCAGTTGGACAAACAAGGCAAACCCAAAGAATTTTTCGATGTTTTCATTAAAGAAAAAGCTATACTCAACAATACAATCGAAAATGCCTTTAAAAAGATAGGTATTGACTTAGACAAAAAACCGGCAGACGAAGCAGATGGAAAAAAGCGAAATGAAAAAGGTGTTGCACAAGGAGGTGAAATCATAAAAGGGAGAACAAGGATGTGTGCAGACTTTTACGATGTAAGAACATTTGGGGCGGTTATGAGTACAGGTCCGAACGCCGGGCAAGTCCGTGGTCCAATTCAAATAACTTTTTCTCGATCAGTAGAGCCTATTGTGGTTCTTGAACATAGCATCACAAGAGTTGCAAAAACCACTGTCGAGAGAGCAGAAACAGGCGGTTCTGAAATGGGACGCAAATACACGGTTCCCTATGGTTTGTATCGTGCACACGGATTTGTATCGGCGCATCTTGCAAACCAAACAGGATTCTCCCAAGAAGACCTTGATCTCTTTTGGAAAGCTATGCAAGAAATGTTTGAGCATGATCATTCAGCCGCGCGTGGTCTCATGTGCACAAGAAAACTTGTTGTGTTTGAACACAAAACAGCTCTTGGCAATAAACCTGCACATGAACTGTTTGAGCGTGTTACCTGCAAACGCACAAACGATGAAAAAAAACCAGCAAGAGAGTTTACCGATTATGATATTTTGTTGGACGGAAAATCTATTTGTACAAAAACGTTTCATATTATTAAAGTCGAATAAGGCATACTTGATTCCCGCGGACGTGGGAATGACTTAACCTAAGAATGGTCGTTCTGGGCGGGTTTCTTATGTACCCGCCCGAGGAACATATAATGTTTACCGAAGACGATTACATACAACTCAGCGCGTTGCAGCATTACGTGTTTTGTCCACGGCAATGCGGGCTAATCCACGTGGAAGATGTTTGGACGGACAACATGTTCACCGTGCGTGGAGAAATCCTGCACGAAAAGGTGGATACCGACACATACGAAACACGCGGCACATTAAAGACAGTGCGCGGGTTAAGAATCCATTCCTCGCGGCTTGGTATTGTCGGCAGGTGCGATGTAGTGGAATTTCGGAAAGGTAAGAACGAGCAGGAAGAAGTGTTGCCGGTGGAGTTCAAGTCCGGCGAGCCGAAAGAAGATGTAAGTGATAAGGTACAATTATGCGCGCAGGTTTTCTGTTTGGAAGAGATGTTGAATACAAAGATAACACAAGGAGCATTCTTCTATGGCAAAATACGCCGGAGAAATCTGGTAGAAATGGACGCAGAATTACGAACGCAAACAGAGAAAATCATTGCATCTGTGCATGAGATCGTATCGAAGAAACATGTGCCTCCGGCGAAATACTCCGAGAAATGCCGGAATTGCTCTTTAGAGGATGCGTGCATGCCACGGGCAATGAATGAAAGGAAGTTGAAACAATATATTAAGGAATTGTACAACGGCGACCTATCACCCTGAACTTGGTTCAGGGTCTCAGAATAGATGCTGAAATAAATTCAGCATGACTAAATAATAAAACCATGAAGAAACATTTAAATACTCTTTACATCACTTCCGACGATGCGTATGTGCGCAAAGAACGGGAAACTTTCGTTGTGGAGGTGAATAACGAAAAAGTTTTTCAGGCGCCGGTACATTCGATTGAGAATATTGTCTGCTTTGGATTCAAGGCGCTTTCTCCTGCGTTGATGGCGTTTTGCGCAGAGAACAATGTCGGCATCAGCTACCTTTCGGAGAACGGAAAATTTCTAGCTCGTGTATACGGCGCACAGCACGGAAATGTACTTTTACGAAAAGCGCAATATACCATTGCCGACAACGAACAAGAATCCCTTGCCATTGCACGACCGATCATTGCGGCGAAAGTGGCAAACTATCGAAGTCTCCTTTTACGGCATCAACGGAATCATCCAGATGATTGTCCGCCTGAAGTTGATTCTGCTGCAACGGTTTTAGGGAAGCGATTGGCGGATATTGAAAAATCTTTTACACTTGATGGATTACGCGGATATGAAGGCGAATGTGCCAATATCTATTTTAGTGTTTTATCTTCTCTCATTACATCACAGCAAGAGGACTTTACATTTACTCAAAGGTCAAAGCGACCACCGCTTGACCCGGCAAATGCGTTGCTTTCATTTCTATATTCCATTTTAGCAAATGATGTGCGCTCGGCGCTTGAGACAACCGGACTTGATCCGCAAGTTGGCTTCCTCCACCAAATGCGATCTGGAAGGCCAAGTCTTGCGTTAGACATTATGGAAGAATTCCGCGCGTATCTTGGCGACAGGATCATGCTGAATCTCATCAATTTGAAACAGGTAACGAAGAGCGATTTTGAAATCCGCGAATCGGGAGAAGTACGGATGTCTGATGAAGCGCGGAAGACCGTTATAGCGGCGTACCAGAAGCGTAAGCAAGAAGAGATCACGCATCCATTTTTAAATGAGAAGATGACTATTGGACTGCTTCCGCATATACAAGCACAATTACTGGCACGGTATATACGCGGTGACATAACAGAATATCCACCATTTTATGTAAAGTGAGATTGCTATGCTTGTGTTGGTTAGTTATGATGTTTCAACTAAAACTCCTGCCGGGGTAACGCGCTTGAGGAAAATAGCAGAGATATGTCTTGATTATGGATTACGAGTACAGAACTCTGTTTTCGAGTGTAATGTTGATCCGGCACAGTGGGAAAATCTGAAGGACAAGTTGCTCTCGAAATACAAAGCAGAAGAAGACAGTTTAAGATTTTATTTTTTGGGATCGAATTGGCACCGGCGTGTAGAACATCATGGCGGAGATACA
>JBEKLV010000171.1:0-6773 GCA_050008835.1 Bacteroidota bacterium
TCCGTTGGCAGTGACAACACCGTCTCCGGAGTAGTCTTCCCGGTTGATGCTGACAAGCAACTCGGCATCGCCCTGCAAATGAAAATTGATGCCGCTCTTGAGCTCCAGAGTTCCAATTACATACTGATGTCCGGCAGGGACCAAAACCTCTGCCCCGTTGCCGGTTATGGCAGCTTCATCTATTGCTTTTTGAATGGGAGCGGTATCCAAAGTTTTACCGTCACCAACCGCTCCAAATTGAAGCACGTTGAAAACAGGAACTGTATGTTGGCTGTTCTGCCCAAACGTAGATACCGGGAGAAATAGAAGAAAGACAATCAACAACATCATTGGATATTTTATTTTCCTCATATTGGAATCTCCCAATTTATTATTTCACTTACTTCCATTCCACAAATTCCTACTCTGGAACAGAGGAATAGTGGAATTAATTCGCTTACTCAAATATTCCACTAATCATTATTCCTCTGGTTGCGTAAGGTGAGCCACTTCTATTTCATTTCAGCTCGTACACTTTGAAATCATCCATTTCCTGGTGTGACTCCACTGTTCGGAAGCCAAAATACCCTTCGGTCAACGGCTTATCATCTGTAAACGAAAAATATTGCCGACCGTCCACGAAGAACTTCGTCGTACCATTATAAACGACGAGTTGAATCAAGTACGTCGTATTGGCTTGTAGCAAGTGCTGCTTATCCTGAAAATCGACTACAAGTTTGCGCTCCCCATTTCCCAAATATTTTCGAAACCGAGTGGTGCTGTTGTTATTCCCGCCGATGCCGGCATAATACAGATGGAGGGAATCATACCCCGAAAGGGTCCCGCTGCGCGTAAACAAATTCTCTCGCAGAGGATCTGTTGCCATCCAAAACTGGTTCATATCTGACAACCGGTCGTTATGCCCTCCGTTCATGATCACCTTTCGATGATATTCAATGAGGATATTTCCCGACAACTTTTTGTCGAACCACACAGTAGCACCATGATCGACATCAACTGTCAATTTCTCATCTTTCACTTCAACCTTTGAATAGGGCGAGGCCGGTGTTTCCACTACCCAATCTTTAATACCATGATCAAAATCATCCTGATAGAGCAATGTGCCCTTTTGAAATCGATCAACCGAGCCGCTATCAGAAACACCTAAAGTATCAACAGTATTTTGAAACAGCGGATTATCTTCCCGAAGCTGATCTCCAACCAGCTGCAGCAATTCAATTCCATTCAGACACCACTGTGCAGTGTTGTTGGTGGAAACTCCTTTCACCTCATACACCGGCTGCAGAGTTTGCATTCCATCAAATCGTTTCGCAGAGAAATCGGTATGATAATACCTGGGTTTGGCGTCAAGAAACTCGTCCCAGGCTCTTTTCGCAAAAGCCATGTCGCCTGTTATCTTGGCATAATATGCGGGAAGCCGGGCATACCAAGATCCGGGTTTGCCCAACTCAACGTCCCTTCCGAATTTCTTTTCAATTTCTTCTTTCGAAGATCCATAGAATTTACAGAACTGCAGCCAGAGTGTATCCCATTTCTCATTGTGAAGAAGAGGGCTGCATTCAAAAGCCACTTCAGGTCCGCCCATCAAAACAGACAAGTGCGTTGCGCCAATGTCATTCCTATTCAGTTGATACACGTTGCAGGTTTTCGGATCGTATCCGAAGGCACCGTCTTTTCCTGAGAAGAATCCATAGGGCATTTCATAGAAGCTGCTCACACCTGTCATGATCCGGTCACGGTATCGAGCATCGCCGGTACGCTCCCATTCGGTCATCCAGTTGCCTACCAGCGCCAGCCAATCAGGACCAACACGAATGTGCGTTTGGTATGTACTCTTTTTCAAGATATAACGCAGCGGGTCAATCCTGCCTATTGCTTCATTTGAAGCATCTGCAACCGCATGCATGAGATCCCCGGTGCGTTCATCAGTCGTCAGATAGTAGTAGAAACGGCCTGTGGCAGCCTGAGAAATACGCACTTCTTTGGAGCCATCTCCCCAATGAACAACATTATGGCGTGAGCCCAGTCCTCTGAAGCGTCCCAGATGATAGACATCGACTTCACCAGTATGACGAGTCATCGCCTCAGCCATGCGGAAAATATCCTCCCGACCCGTTCGTAGATAACTGTACCACAACCACATAGGGGGCATCAATTCGGTATTGTCCCAGGCAAAGCCGCCCATGTCGTATTTCCAGGTGTGCCTTTGGGGATCGTAACTATGTTGTATATCTCCGTAATTCCAGAAACCATACCAGTGCCTTTGTTCCACTTCCAATTCATAATATTTAAGAGCCTTGTCGAGTTGATCTTCAATCCAGCGTTTCCCTTTCGTGCTGTGATCAGGCAGGCTCCAAATGCCAAACACCTGAATACTGTGTATGTATTCAGGAGAAGCAGTTAGCAACGGCGGTTGATCCCCAAGCTGCGTTAGTCTCTGCAGCGTGTCATACGACGGTACCTTTGTCGATGCATACAACAGTATCTCCGAAGTGCGTGCCACACCGGTTGCTGAGCTGAATCCCGGCTGTACATCTTCGTAACTGGCGATGAGATCATGACCCTTTGCAAGAGTGTCGTAATTTCTCATGTCCATTACTTCTGCTTTCGGCGACCACAGCCAGGCTTTAAGCTGAGCGGTATCTTTTCTTACGTTTCGAATTTCCAACTCTGACGGAAATGATTGCCAGAAATTACGAACGCATATCGCTAATCCCCCCGATACGTCGCCTACGAATGCCATTCCTGTAGAACGTGCACCGTATCCAGCATCAATCCAGGTGCTTGCATCGTTAGTCCGCTTCTGCACTCGAAATCCGTCCGCATTCAATTGTTCCAGCTTGAAGTCGTTCCAGCTTGCCCAATGGTCAATCAGAAATTGTTGTCTCTTTGAAAACGATTCACGTTCAGGAATACGCTCACCCGTGAGCTGTCTGGAATACAGCTCTTCTTTGTAATCAAGCGGAAACCTTCCATCGAGCGGCTGGCAGGGTTCAGCCAACAGCCTGCCGTTGTCCCCTGAAAAGCGAATATGCCGATTGTAAAATTGCTCCTTGAGGGGAACATTGAAAACCAATCCCAAACCTCGGATAAAGTCCTTCTGCTGATCACCGTCATAAATAATTGTATGCACCATACGAATAGACTGCTGTCTCGCGTAAAAATACATCCGGATAATAAAAGGCAGCCAGCTCCGGCTGCCTGATTCCGACACATGCTTGCCTTCGATCTTCACCACTGCCCTGACCGGTCCGTCTTGCTCAACCGTGACTTTTCCAGTGTTGCCAATAAACTCTTCTTCAAGAGATTGGGCGCCATATTCCCGTGTTGGTCCATTCTGAAGAATACACACCAACTTTCCGCCCTTGGAAATCTCCTTGCCATCCATCTTGAGATAGCGAATGAGCTGTCTGCCATGTTTCGGAATATCGCACTGCAAAACGCCGGTATTCACCAGAACATCATTCTTCGTCTCAGTTAGTTCGATCTTCGTGTGAAGCGAATACGCGACGGCCGGTTTTTCAGACTCCAGTTCAAATGGAGTTCCGGCATTGGTATCGACCACGGTGCACAAACCCACCCATTTTAGCGAACCGTCAGGCCAATAAGCCAACTGCCATGATTGTACAGGTAGTGCGTGCCCTCGAGAATCTTTTAGCGAAAAACCGGCGGTTGGCATGAATCTTCCTTCCAGCAACGGCACACCCCAACTCACTCCTGCAGACAGTGACGGCGGATTTCCGCCAAGCCATGACAACGCAATCGGACTGATGTTCTGAGCGAAAACCGGGATCTGTGTAATACCGAAAACAATTACAGTCCAGACTATTGCTATTTGTCTCTTACTCTTTATGTACTGAAAAGGTGAACACATTTTTGCTTCTACCAATAGATTTCTACCGTACCGATTTAGAATCTTCTACAATAAGAACTATTTCTTAGGAAGAGATGCTTCTATTTCAATAAAGTCACTTTCCGGCTTTGCGTAAATCCATCAACCTCTAATCTGATCATATATGTTCCACTAGTTAGCGTGGAGGCATCCAGCAAAATTCTATGGTCACCGCTATTTTGATAACGGTTAACAAGCGTTTCTATTTTACGTCCGGTCATATCAAATACAGCGAGAACAACATGCCCGTTTCTGTTCAGTGAATAGGTAATCGTCGTTTGTGGATTGAAAGGATTTGGATAATTCTGATGCAAAACAATATTGTCAGGTGCAGTATTTTTGAGTGACTTGACAAAGGTAGGGTAATCGGTTTCCAAGGCACCAATATCCGGAGCCTTGCCTGCGTAAGGAAATCCAATATCTACTCCTGCGTCAATTAATTTGCTGCCAGTAGCAGGTTTCATAAAATCAATATCAGGCAAACTGCCATCAGACTTTCGCGCCGCCGTTAATTGGGACTCATCAAGACTCACAAAATCCTTATCGGTAAGATTGAAGCCTGAATTAAAAGAGTTATGTGAAAGTATACACTTCGATGTATCAATGTAGGCAGTGTCAGAACTCCTTGCTTTATACCCCAGGTTGTTTATCAAGACGTGATTGTACCCGTAATCATAAATAGCGTTGTCTGCCTGCGGGCTTTCGCGGTTCCACATATTGTAGTTGATGTCGTTTTTGTACGCCGTGTTGTTATACCAGTAGTTTCCATTCAAATGATGGTTGGAGTCGAACCCGTTTGCTTTATTTCCAACTGCTATGCAGAACTCAATTGTATTTCTCGGGACAGGATTTGGTATCTTGGAAGCAACATCATATGCATATCCACCTGCTTTGAATCCATTCCCGTCGCCCAGACTTTGAAAAGAAGTCGAATAGCCGTTATAGAGTGACCAGCAGCTATCGAAAACAACCGCTGCACCTGATCGAATGATATCATACCCATCATCACTATTGAACCACGAACGGCACCCTCGAAAAACATTCCCCGCACCGCTGGCATTGGGATGGCAACCGAAGCCGTCATTATTCCCCCCGAGTTGATTTTCAGACACGTTGTCCCAGTTTCTATATGAATCGCAATTTAAAAACAGATTGCATCCTCCAGTATAGTGTCGTAAGCCTGTCCCCACATTATCATGCATGTTTAGTAGTTCATATATATTATGACTTCCCGTGCTGTAAATGCAGTACGATTCCGTATGTGCTGTAATAGTAGTTTGAATACCCGTCATTTCTAATCCTTTAATATGAAGATAACTGCCTACGACATATATGCCGACCACTCTCTGGTTTGCCGGTTTTACTGCGGAGAAATCGAAAATAGGCCTCTCTCCGGGATACGCCCAATACTTGATTGTATGACCCTCTGTTCCGCTCTTGTCCAAGTACGTGATGCACGCAAACAAACTTGATACTACTTGTGAAATCTGATCCTGACGAATTTTATAAGTCCCCCCCTTATATAGACCATATCACCGGGAACAGCTAATGCTTGCGCCTTTTGAATTGATGCGAACGGTTTAGCAATTGTTCCGGTATTTGTTGTATCATTTCCATCAGGAGCAACATAGATTTGTGAAAAAACAGAATTGGTTAAAATCAGGAAAAGAGCGAAAACAGAAAGGCGAAATTTTGTCATTGGCTTTATCTTATCATTTTGAGTTTGCGTACCAAGAGTCAAAAGAATTCCCAAGCGGCGACGACTTAATAGCCTCACTGGAGAAGGAAGCAGCCCTCGACCTTCTGGATGTTGGATGTGTTTTTCATCCTCTTACATATCAAAGAGGGCGCAACCAAACCAGAACGCCGTCATCCTGATGCAATCAGCCGGTTTCTTTCTCTTGGATCAGGGTTGAGAGCAATCGCTCTCAACCCCTTTTCCAAGAACACTGTGAGCACAAATGGCACTATTTAAGCAACATCATTCTCTTGGATTGAACATAGTTCTTTCCACTGACACCGGTAGCTTTAAGACTATAGATATACACTCCGCTACTCAGCTTAGAGGCATCAAAGCTATATGAATGACTTCCAGAGAAATAGTTCGCTGATAATTCGAATACTTTTTGACCCAAGATGTTGAATATGGTTAAGGTAACATTTGATTGTTCAGGCAATTCGAATTCAATTGCTGTGCTCGGATTGAATGGATTCGGATAGTTGTCGCTCAGAGAGAATTGTTTTGCAATACCTGAACCCTTGGAATCTACACCGGTATATGTAAAATTTGTCACGTAAAACGACGCACTGTCACCAGGAACATAGACATACTTTGCGTGTGCAACTGAATCCTGCAATGCCGCAATATATGTAGCTCTGTTGGCCAAATAGATTGTTTTCTTCGCGGGGAACCAGTTCAAGTCGCCGAGCGGCAACCCGTCTGTTCCGGCATGTATGAGCGTATCATTTGTATAGGCCAGATTAAACTGTGGCGGCCAGTGAAGAACCGGATTTAAAGATGCATCAAACGTAATAACTCTTTGAACATTCCAAAGGGGTGCAGTGGTCGGTTGTGGTACAGACCACCAACCTTTATCCCATGAAATCAAACTATCTATGTTATTTGGAGGACTAATAAACCTTGGATTTAATTGGCCGTAGTTCTTGCCAATCTTGAAGTTGTTATCCGCGAGAATCGTGGAATCGACTCCTATGTTATAAACCGAGACTTGCGTTACAGAATCGGTTGATTTAAAGTAGGCCAAAATCTTTGGATCCAAGTAGAAGAGGTTTCTTCCATGGTAGAGTGAAATAGAATCAAGATGCGATTTGACAGTGTAGAAATAATCCCATGTCCAAAATTGTGATTCATAGCCGTTGG
>JBEKLV010000172.1:0-6738 GCA_050008835.1 Bacteroidota bacterium
CACCGTTTGCCTCAAATGATGCAACGTTGATGGAACAATATTTTAAAAATGTTTTAGGAATTGAGCAAGTGAAAATATTGAAAAATGACGAAGTTACTTTTTCTTCACTTGACGATATTTTCAATCCAAAATCTGGCGAACTTTCATCAGCCGTGAAAAAAGGTGAAACGGATGTATTTGTGTTCTATTCAGGCCACGGCATCCCGGATAAAAATGGCGAAACGACATATTTATTTCCCAGTGATGGCAAAATTGCGAACTTAGAAAACCGTGCATATGCACTACCGAAATTTTATTCCGATCTCAACGAGCTTGGAGCGCGCAGTGTTACCGTTATATTGGACGCATGTTTTAGCGGCGCAGCACGTAGAACACAAAATGCTCAACTTGTTAATTTGACCGGACAGAAGGGAATAAAATTAAGAATCAATAAACCATGGGAGAGTTATAAAAATTTCACCGTAATCAATTCATCCACTAGTGATGAAACATCGCTGGGATTTGAACCGACGGAAACCGGATTGTTCACGTACTATGTTGCTGCAGGATTGAGAGGAGAAGCGGATGCCAATGGTGATAAAAAAATAACATTGGGCGAGTTACGGGCGTACGTGATAAAAAATGTTAGCGAGATGTCGAGGAAATTGAGTGGTGTTCAAACCCCGGAATTTTACGGCAATGATGATCAAGTATTAGTGGAATTCAAATGAGAATATCTATTCTTTTAATTGTGCTCATAAGCAATATCCTTTGGGGACAGCAATGGTACCCGGGACAAGCTTCGGTTATTGGGGGCGAAACAGAATCCATAGGTGCTATTCGTCAGCGTGCATTGCAGGAAGCACGTGTAAAAATTTTGCAGCAGGCGGGAATAAATATCCAAGCGACAGAAATACGGCTGAAAGAAGAATCGAAACTTCAACTTGTCGATATGTACGGTTCGTTTGCTCAATCCACTGCACGCGGAATTATTATTGATGAGCGCAACCTCACCTATTCGAGCCAATTTGTTACGATGGATAAACTTTCTCTTCCACAAGTAACAGCATCGCTTGAGGCGCTCGTCGAAATTCCTAAAGGGGAACCTGATCCCACATTCGAAGTGTCTCTTACTGCCGATAAAAACACTTATGTTGAGGGTGAAGAATTACAATTGACGGTGCAGTCATCTAAAGACGGCTACCTTTCCATTTTCCAGATTAAGAATGATACTTGTTTTATTCTTCATCCGAATCCGCTATTTCCAAAATCGTACGATAATAGAATTAATGCAAACACAAAAAATCTCATCCCGCCAGAAGATAAACCATATTCATTCATGCTTGATCTTGAGGGTGGAAACGGCGAACGTGCAGTAGAATTTCTTGTAGCCGTTGTAACAAAAGAAGAAATTCCAATTGGCGGGCGATTCAACAAGAAGGATTTTTTTAGTTTAAAAGAATTTAATAACTGGCTTGTGAATATTGGCGTGGATCAACGAAGTTCAGCAAATATCGTTATACAAATCGTCAAAAAGTAGGATGAACAACTATGGTGAATATAATTGATAAGAATGATGCGACTGATCTTGGAAAGGGTATCAAAGCAACGACTCTGAAAATATTTACAAGGTTAACCTTATTTCTACTGTTCTTTCTGCTCATTCCTGCATCTCTTTTTGCACAATGGGTACAAACAAGCGGGCCTTATGGAGGCAATATCTATTCTTTTACCATGAGCGGAACAAATCTCCTTGCAGGCACGCTGTCCAACGGTGTTTTTGTTTCTACAAACAACGGCTCAAGCTGGACTTCTACGGGATTGAACACCTACAACGTCCGCTCTTTTGTGGTTGCCGGATCAAATGTTTTTGCTGGAACATCTGGAGGAGTTTTTATTTCCACTGATAACGGGTTAAGTTGGAATGGAGTAAATACAGGGTTAGCCAACAGTAATGTTCAGGCACTAATAATGAGTGGAACAATTTTGTTCGCAGGAACCAATGGCGGCGGCGTTTTTCTTTCTGCACATAATGGAGCGACTTGGAGTGCCGCCAATACAGGGATAAGCACAGTCAATGTGCAAGCTCTCGTTATGAGCGGAACGAACCTCTTTGCAGGCACTAATGGTAATGGAGTGTATCTCTCTACGAACAATGGGACAAGCTGGACTGCTGTAAATACGGGTTTGGGCAGTAGCAATATCCAGGCGCTTCTCGTCAGTGGGACGAATCTATTCGCCGGAACCGATGCTGGAGTTTATCTTTCCACGAATAATGGCACAAGCTGGACACTTGTGAATAACGGGCTTACCAGTACAAATGTGATAGGGCTGGTGATGAATGGGTCGAATCTATTTGCCGGAACCAGCGCCGGAAATATTTTTCTTTCCACAAACAACGGTGCAACATGGACCCTTAAGGGCACAATCTATAATATTTTGACACTCTTTTTTAATGGCACAAATTTCTTTGCAGGAACGAATGGCGGTGGTGCTTACATATCCACCGACAACGGTGCAAATTGGAATGCGATAAACAAGGGACTTACCGCAAACAACATTTTTGCACTTACCACGAGTAGTTCCAATATCCTTGCTGGCACAGGCAACGGAATATTTCTTTCTACGGACAATGGAACAAGCTGGAACACCAGTCTTGCAAATTCCTATGTACGGTCTTTCGCTACGAACGGAACAATGATTGCCGCTGGATCACCGGGAAACGGTGTCTATGTTTCAACGGATAATGGCACGAGTTGGACACTATCCACTACAGGGTTGACGAACAACAACATTTATGCAGTGGCCTTTTGTGGTACGAAATTGTTTGCATCGGCATATGGGACAGGCATTTTCGTTTCAACTGACAATGGAACAAGCTGGAGTTCGATTGGCAGCGGTTTAACCAATACAAATGTTTTTACGTTTGCGGTCAACGGCACGAACCTTTTTGCAGGTACGATCGGCGGCGGTGTCTTCCTTTCTACGGACAATGGAGCGAACTGGTCCGCTATGAATACACCACGCTTGACCAATCTCAATGTCCGTACTCTCGTTTTCAATGGCTCCAATTTATTTGCGGGGACTGACGGAGGCGGAATTTTTCTTTCAACAAACAACGGAACGAGTTGGGCATGGGTAAAAACTGGTCTTGCTGCTGACACTTCTGTTTATGTAATGAAAACGTCGGGAACTAATCTCTTTGCCGCCACAAATGAAGGAGTCTTTCTTTCTACCAATAATGGTACAAACTGGAGTGCTGTCAACACGAACTTAACCAGTACGAATATACACTCCCTTGAAATTAATAATGGATTTCTTTTTTCAGGACCCTTCGGTGGCGTAGTATGGCGGAGGCCTTTAAGTGAAATGGTGCCCGGTCCTCCTACAATTACATCTTTTTCTCCAACCTCCGGACCAATTGGCACAACGGTTACAATTACCGGCACAAACTTTAACACAATCACCGCAAACAACATAGTTTACTTTGGTGCAGTGAAAGCCGTCGTGACGACGGCTTCTACAACTTCGCTCAATGTAACGTTACCAACAGGAGTGACATACCAGCCAATTTCTGTAACGGTTAATGGATTGACGGCATACACTAGTGCACCGTTTGTTGTTACATTTACTGGAGGAGGAGCTATTAGCAACAGTTCGTTTTTCACGAAGTTGGATTTTACAACAGGAACAGTTCCATACAGTGTCGCCATTGGTGATGTAGATGGCGATGGGAAGCCAGATATTATTACAGCGAATTACGGTAACAGCACAATTTCAGTCTTTCGGAACACCTGCACAATTGCGAATGTCTCGTTTGCTGCAAAGTTGGATTTTACGACAGGGACAAATCCCTATAGTGTTGCCATTGGAGATGTAGATGGCGATGGGAAGCCAGATCTTGTTGTGGCGAATTTCAATAGCAGCACAGTATCAGTCTTTCGGAACACCAGCACAATCGGGAGTGTCTCGTTTGCTGCGAAGGTGGATTTTCCGACAGGGCCAGGTGCCTATAGTGTCGCCATTGGAGATGTAGATGGCGATGGGAAGCCCGATCTTATTGTGGCGAATTACAGTAGCAGCACAGTTTCAATCTTTCGGAACACCAGCACAATTGGGAGTGTTTCGTTTGCGGCAAAAGTAGATTTTCCGACAATGTTATATCCATATAATGTCGCCATTGGCGACGTAGACGGCGATGGAAAGCCAGATCTTGTTGTGGCAAATTCCGGTAGCAGCACAGTTTCGGTCTTGCGGAACACGGGCACAATTGGGAGTGTATCGTTTGCTGATAGGATGGATTTTACAACAGGGTCAACTCCCTATAGTGTCGCCATTGGAGATGTAGATGGTGATGGGAGGCCAGATCTTACTGTTGCGAATTACTATAGCAATACAGTTTCGATCCTTAGGAACACAAGCACAATTGGGAGTGTATCGTTTGCTACGAAGGTGGATTTTACAACAGGGACAAATCCCCAGAGTATCGCCATTGGTGATGTAGATGGCGATGGAAAACCAGATCTTGCTGTGGCGAATGCTCTAAGCAATACAGTTTCGGTCCTACGAAACACTAGCACAATTGGGAGTGTATCGTTTGCTGCTAAGGTGGATTTTACGACAGGCTCAAGTGCCTGTAGTGTCGCCATTGGTGATGTAGATGGCGATGGGAAGCCCGATCTTGTTGTGGCAAATTACAGTAGCAATACAGTTTCTGTATTTCGAAATACGATTAATAGCGGCAACACTCCTCCAGCCACTCCTCAAAACCTCACAGCCGCTGCCGGCAACGGACAGGTAACGCTCAAATGGAGAAAGAATACAGAGAGTGATTTCTTGAAGTATTGCATCTATATGGGCACAGACTCGGTGAATGTTTTACTCAAAGATTCAACGTCTGCTTCTATCTCAGACACAACAAAAACAATTACGGGACTGACGAACGGAACAATGTATTACTTCCGTGTCTCTGCATTGGATAGTGCGAGGTTAGAGAGCGGGAAGAGCATAGCGGTTGGCACAATGCCACAAGCTCCCAGCACTGATCTTGTCCTTACACCTTTCTCTGTTTCCGGCAAATATATCAATGAACAAATCGCCGCAGATACATTGGCGAACGGGTGGGTAACAAACAGAGCCTATGTACTGCAGCGCGGGGGAGTATACCTTTGCAATACGTCTATCAATGTTCCCCCTGGGCGAAAGCTCAACATTCGATCGGATTATAATTCATCGCAGCACTACGACCCCATAATCTATTTATATCCACCTTCTGGCAGCGCAAGACCTCCGTCGTACTTTGTTCAATTGGCTGGTGGAACCATCAATCTTAAGCGAGTGCTTCTCTCCGGATATTACGAGCCGAATATCGTTGGACTGGATTCAATTCAGGGTGGTTTTCTAGATGTTATCGCGGGAACGACCACTTCCAATATCTATATCGACAGTTGTATTTTGAAAACCACTGACGGAAGCCATATCCGTACGGATGGTAAACCGGTTACTATCCGTGTGACAAATACAATCTTTGCGGATATGGGAAATATTGCGACCGGATTATCGAATTTTGGCGCCGGGAGAGCAATAGATTTGCGGGATCAGGATGTCGATACATGCGACATACAGAACTGCACATTTGTCAATGCGCAAGACCGCATCGTCCGCCATTATCAATCGACCGCTCCAATCCATAATTTTATCTTCAACCACAATACTGTTGTCAACTTGATGTCATACCATGGATTCTTATCATTAGGTATGGTGGATGCTACAGGGTCCGGGATCTTACAGATTAAAAACAACCTGTTGATCGATCACTTTGCCTTAGGTGCAGATACGGCATATGTACGTCAGCAGGAATTCAGTGATCCGCAGGAAAATGATCCACTCAACGGCTTGCCGAGGATGGCATGGGTGCTTACTAATCCGAACAATACGGCGCGGTGGGATATTTCAAATAACTATTTTGCCATTTCGGATTCCGGTAATGCTATGCGAACGTTGTCTGCGGCGAAAGGATATATTCCCAGAGGGCATAGCGGAACCGACCCTCAACTGACTTGGAAGATGAATTCAGTTTTTGCAAGTCAAGGTAAGGATACAACTGCAACATTTCGGCAGGTAACAATAGCACCAGCGAGCATCCCACTGCTCATGACAAAAATGATCCGCTGGATTTATACACCGCGATCAGCCGGTGGCGCTGGGAAGGAAAAACCGTCCAGCGATCCGAATTATACAAAGGTATCTCCGGGTATATGGACGTATGATTATAATCGTGAGTTGTTGACCTGGTATTACGATGTACTGGATTGCTCTTACCGAGCAAACCAACTCCTGCCCAGCAGTGACGGCAAGGTTGCTGGTGATACAAGGTGGCGTTTCAATGGTATTATTGGCGGGATCACAACACCTGCCGCTCCTCAAAACCTCATCGCCACAGCCGGCGATGCGCAAGTTTTGCTAAAGTGGAAAAAGAATACAGAAACAGATTTTTTGAAGTATCGCGTGTATATAGGCACAGACTCGGTGAGTGTTTTACTCAAAGACTCAACGTCCTCTTCTATTTCGGATACAACGAGAACAATTACCGGACTGACGAACGGAACAACATATTATTTCCGTGTCTCTGCATTGGATAGTACTCGATTAGAAAGCTCGAAGAGCATTGCAGTAAGTGCAACACCATCATCTGCGATTAAAATTCTCGGTGAATATACGTCAGATGCCAATACCGTTTTGCTCTTGCACATGGATGAA
>JBEKLV010000173.1:0-6676 GCA_050008835.1 Bacteroidota bacterium
GTAAAAGTGAATGCTCCGTTTCGCTAAATGCAATCAATATAACATCTATGTTATGTGTTTTAATTAAATCTGGCACAGAAGCGATCGACCCTAAGTGAGGAATATCTTTCAATGTGTTTTTTGCGTTGTTCTCCACTGAACAAAAGCCGAGAGCTTCATATCCAAGTGATCGACGCGCCGAAAGAGATCGAAAGATTTTGTTTGCAACAGGGCTTGTTCCCACAATTATCACTCGTTTCAGGTCTTTGCCATGTGCATACCAAAGTTGTTCAAACTTCAAGATAATAAATCGTCCAATTGAGATGAACGTTACAGCAGAAATACCGAGGATCCAAAATACGATGCGTGAATAAGAAAATGTGCGGTAGAAAAATGCGCCTGCCATTACAACTAACATTCCGAGTATAACGACACGAACGATGGCAAAGAATTCGTCCGAGAAAGATGTAATTCGCCGTGGAAGATATAAATGGCGTGTATTAAACAACCAGCACCATACCGGAATAACAACAAGAGAACTTTCAATGTATGCTTCTAATGGCGGAAGGCCGTACGATATAGGAATGTACTGCGTGAGTGCCGAAAAAAATCTGAGCCAGTATGAGAAAATAAACGATGCTTCTATAGCAACTGCATCTGAGATGACGGTGAGTAGCGGAATTAATAAATCTTGTCGTCGTTTATGTGACATCAGTTGTCAGTTATCAGAAAATTTTATCCAACTTCACCAAACATTTCCTGTTCGACTTCTTGGAAAATAATATGTCCGATCGTAATATGCCCTTCTTGAATACGCTGCGCATCATCTGATGGAACAATGATAGCAAGGTCAACGAGGTTTTTCGATTTGCCGCCGTTTTTGCCAAGAAAGCCAATCGTTACCAATTTCATTTCTCGCGCTTTTTTGAATGCATTGTTCACACTAGGAGAATTACCACTTGTGGAAATTCCAATAAGCACATCACCTTCATTGCCCAGCGCTTCAATAGAGCGGGTGAAAACATTATCATAACCAAGATCGTTGGCGCCGGCAGTCAGCATAGATGAATTAGTAGTAAGCGCAATTGCCGGTAGACCAGGACGTTTGATATGTGGGTTTAGGCGAATCACAAACTCTGTTGCGAGATGCTGTGCATCTGCCGCGCTACCGCCATTTCCACAGAGTAGCACTTTCTTTTTACTGTTGAATGCATTAATAATAATATCCACCGCTTTGGAAATATCCGGCGTACATTTTTGTAAAATGCGGAGCTTAGTATCGCTGCTCTCGTTAAGCGAATCACTGATGAACTTATCGCGTGATAACATTTTATCTGAGGATGGTTTCATTGGAAGCCCGATCATGTTTTCTGCTTATGATGTGTGGATTGCATTGGCGAACTCTTGAATGAATGAACGCTGTGAATTCTCTTCGATGATTGTTCCTGTCACTATGAACGAAGCGCCGGCTTTAACTTTATTTTTCGCTTCTTCCGGCGTTCGTATTCCACCGCCGACAATGACCGGCAATGAACAGTACTTCGCAACTTTCTTGATCATTGCATCTGGCACAGGTTGTTTCGCACCGCTGCCAGCTTCTAAGTAGAGCAATTTCAAGCCGATGAGTTCTGCCGCAAGCGCGTGTGCAACGGCGATGTCCGGCTTCTCACGTGGAATCGGTTTCGTATTGCTCATAAATTCTGCCGAAGTAACATTGCCACCTTCGATCAACATATATCCGGTCGAAATAGCTTCAAGATTCATCCGTTTAATAATCGGAGCGGCATTTACTTGATTACCAATAAGATAATCCGGGTTGCGTCCGCTGATGAGCAGAAGGAACAGAATCGCATCAGCCTCAGAGGAAACCTGCGACACGCCGCCGGGGAAAATTATAACCGGTGCTTTCGTATTCTCTTTGATGGTTTTCAGGGTCTTGTCGAATTCATTCGAGAGCATTAAACTGCCGCCGACAAGAAAGGCATCTGTTCCTGCTTTCGTTGCTTCGCGGATAAAAGCGGGCAGTTTCATTGAATCAATTTTATCCGGATCAATGAGCAGTAAATATCCTGCACCTCGATCTCGCTTGATTTTTATGAGTTGTTCGAAGGTTGTCATCTGATTTTATTCACTTTCGTAAAAGAGATTCCACAACCGATTTTGTTTGTGCCAGTGCTTCATCCAGTTTTGAAACATCTTTGCCGCCGGCGGTTGCCATGTGCGGACGTCCGCCGCCGCCGCCGCCAACTAATTTAGCGATTGCACCGACAACTTTCCCGGCTTCAATCTTTTTCCCGGCAACAAGATCGTCTGTAACGACGCAGACAAGCTGAATTTTATCTTCAAGAATACAAGCTAACAATCCAACACCGCTGCCAAGTTTTGCACGAAGTGAGTCGCCAAGGTTTTTTAGTTCATCTATCGAGAAAGCAGAAACTTTTGCTGCGACCAGTTTGATGTTCCCAATCGAAATAGCAGATGTAATTAATTCATCCATTGAACCGGAAAGCGATTGCAGACGGGATTTTGCGCGTTCT
The DNA here is from genome assembly GCA_050008835.1 of Bacteroidota bacterium. Taxonomy (GTDB): domain Bacteria; phylum Bacteroidota; class Ignavibacteria; order UBA10030; family UBA10030; genus Fen-1298. The sequence goes on from JBEKLV010000173.1 coordinate 2,517, forward strand.
TTTTCCAGTTTCTTCTTTTCCTCATTGTCTTGTTCAATAACTTTTTTTAGAATTATTTTGTTTTTGTGCAATTGAGTAAAAAAACCGGCTAATTCTGGCGAAGCCTGATTTGGAATGGGCGGAAGCTCTTTAAAATCTTTAATTTGGGATTTGAATATTTCTTCAAGATAGTTATATGCAGAATTATATCCAGATTTGAATTCACGCTCTTGTTCGTTTAGGTAATCAAGTGCATACGAGCCCGTTACCGCCACAATACGCCTTGTGCCGCTTGCAACGCTGCTTTCTTCACAAATTTTGAAATAGCCGATTTCGCCTGTATTATTCACATGGGTTCCGCCACAAAATTCTGTGCTGAAATCTCCAAATTGAATCACATTCACACGCTCGCCGTATTTATCGCCGAAGAACATTAATGCACCCATTTTCTTTGCATCTTCAAATGGGATATTATTTAGTCCGGGAGTGCGCGGAATATTTTCTTTGATTTTCTCGTTCACTAATGCCTCGATATCAGCAAGTTCCTGATCGCTTAACTTGGCAAAATGTGCGAAGTCGAACCGCAAATAATCCGGTGCAACGAGAGAGCCGGCTTGATGGACGTGCGTGCCAAGAATCCTACGCAGTGCATTATGTAACAAATGCGTTGCTGAATGATTGCGTTCGATAGAAAGGCGGCGTTCCAAATCAATTTTGGCTGTGACGATTTTATTTTTTATGTCAGGAAGATCATCTTTTGTTAAGTGCAAGAAGATGTCTTGATCCCTTTTTGTATCAATCACTTTATACTGGATTCCATCTGCAATAATAAATCCAGTGTCACCTACTTGACCACCACTTTCCCCATAAAAAGGAGTTTCACGAAGGGCAAACCAGTGATCGCCTTGAGCAACAACGATAGAATCGAGTTTTGTTTCTGAATATCCCAAGAATGTAGTCTTTTCAGGTGGTGTATATGTTCCTGTCGCACTCAGTTGGATTTTATGTATTATTATATTTAAGGAACCTGTTCGAGACCGTTCCTTCTGTTCTTCCATCAAATGATAGAATCCATTTTCATCTACTTCGATATTCAGTTCTTTTGCTAATAAATTCGTCAGATCGAATGGAAATCCATAAGTGTCATAGAGTTTAAATACATCTTCTGCTGGCAAGATAAGCTTATACTTTACATCTTTTGCTGATTTAGACCATTCTGACGCTTTTAAAAAAAGTATTTCATCCTTTTCAGGATATGCAAAAGATTTATCATCAATTTTACCTTCGGCAATTAGTCTATTACGAAATGCATTCCCTACAGAGTCTTTGAATAATTCCAGTCCACGATCAAGTGTTGCATTGAAACTTTCTTCCTCGCCTTTAATCACTTTTTGAATGTGCTCTTGTTGCGTTTTGATTTCTGGGAAGATGTAGCCCATCGTATCGACAAGAGTCGGAACAAGTTGATAAATGAACGGTTCATGCATGCCAAGATTACGCCCGAAGCGAGCAGCACGGCGCAAAATTCGGCGGAGAACATACCCACGCCCTTCGTTACACGGAAGCGCACCATCACCGATCGCAAACGTCAGTGTGCGCACGTGATCAGCAATGACGCGCATAGAGGTATCGATTTCCGATTGAAGATTTCCGATGGTCGATTTAAGAGAACCATTGTAAGGCTGTCTAGTGATTTTAGAAATTTTCTCAATGATCGGAGTGAAAACATCGGTATCGTAATTGGAATTCTTTCCTTGTAGTACTGCGCAGACGCGCTCGAATCCCATTCCGGTATCAACGTGTTTTGCAGGCAGGGGAGCAAGCTTGCCGGTTTCATCGCGATTGTATTGGATAAAGACTAGATTCCAGATTTCCATTACTTCCGATATTCCAGCATTCACCATTTCAGCAGTTGCAGTCCCGTTTTGTGTGCGGTCAATGTGTATTTCAGAGCACGGTCCGCATGGTCCGGTTTCACCCATTTCCCAAAAATTATCTTTTTCGCCAAAACGTAAAACATGGCTTGGGTCAATGTCAGTGAGAGTTTTCCAAAATTGCTCGGATTCCTCATCATCTTTATAAACTGTTGCCCAGAGGCGATTCTTCGGCAGTCCCCAGACCTTTGTCAACAATTCCCACGCCCACGTGATGGCTTCATTCTTATAATAATCGCCGAACGACCAGTTGCCAAGCATCTCGAAAAAAGTGTGATGATACGTGTCGCGACCGACTTCTTCAAGGTCATTGTGTTTCCCGCTGACACGGATGCATTTTTGTGTATTTACCGCGCGTTTATATGAACGCTTGCCAGTGCCAAGGAATACATCCTTAAATTGATTCATCCCAGCATTTGCGAACAGAAGTGTAGGATCGTTGTAAGGAACAACAGGTGAACTTGGAATAATTGTGTGACCGCGTTCTTCAAAATATTTTAAGAAACTGTTTCGGATTTCGGCTGAGGTCATAAGAACTATATTTCAATCTGTGTGTTAAGGGCAATCTCTTCTAATATGTGAGACACCTTCAGGCAATTATCCATTTGTCCCTCAAACACCATAGCTTTGCCGTTGTTGTGGACTTCCCAAGTTAATACTTCTGCTTTTGTCGTATCGCAGCCGGTGGCTTTGATAATCTGTCCGATTACTTCGTCGAATGAATGAATTTCATCATTGAACAAAATTACTTTCGCCGGTTGTTCGATCAGTATATCTGTATCTTTTTCTTCCTGCAGAAGAGGATTTTGTATTGGAGCTTGAGTCATGACAATTCTCTGTTACGAAATTTCGTACATATAATACTGAAAAATGCCCAGTCTTTCAAGAAACGGGCATAAGATACAAATTAGGCCCATTTACCATTTCATAAAGGGAAAAAGGGTGGGAACGGAAGCAGCATATTTTTCAAACTTCTCTCCAAATTGCTCATGGAGAAGAATCTCTTCTTTCTGTAATCGTAGTAGTGTTCCAATAATGGCAATAATACTTGCATACACAAATACCTGAAAAGTGGTCATTGCCAAACCTGTTGCCATCAACATTCCCAGCATTCCCGTATAAATTGGATGGCGGACGATTGCATACGGACCGCTTGTAATTAGTTGATGGTGTTCGACGATCCCCGCTTTCATTTGCCATTGTTTTCCAAGATATCGAACCCCTGAAAGGAGCAGCCAAACAGAGTACGTGCTGATTACCACGGTCAGTAATGAGATGAAAGTGTTTATAATATCCCACGAAGGAAGTATCGATGTGTATGCTGTTCGATGGAAACTGAATACCATCATAAATCCTATTCCTACCATGATAATACCCATCTTGGAGGTTTCACCACTTTTGATGTTCCGTACCTTTTCCGGTTTCTCTCGAAGGAGAAAACTGATAGCAAAAACAATCCAGCAAAGTATTACATAGCCCAAGGTGACGATATAGTTGACCTGATTGATGTTTTCCATGTAATGAAAAAGATCCCCTTAGACCGACATCACGATTGGTTTTAAAAATTGCTCTACATATTCTTAATTATAGCATCGCCAAATTCTGAGCACTTCACCTCCTTTGCACCGTCCATCAATCGGGCAAAGTCGTAAGTAACAGTTTTTGCTTGAATACTTTTATTAAGTCCATTGATGATGAGATCGGCAGCTTCATTCCAGCCTATATAACGCAGCATCATTTCGCCGGAAAGAATAACAGAACCGGGATTCACTTTATCTTGATTGGAGTACTTTGGCGCAGTACCATGAGTTGCTTCGAAGACTGCGAAACCATTTTCATAATTGATATTGCCGCCGGGTGCAATGCCTATGCCGCCGACTTGTGCGGCAAGCGCATCGGAAATGTAGTCACCATTAAGATTAAGTGTGGCGATGACATCGTACTCATTTGGACGCGTAAGAATTTGTTGAAGGAATGCATCCGCGATAACATCCTTAACGATAATTCCATTGGGAAGTTTTATCCACGGGCCGCCATCGATGAGCGTACCTCCAAATTTTTTTTGCGCCAGCTCATAGCCCCAATCACGGAAACTGCCTTCAGTGAACTTCATTATGTTGCCCTTATGCACTAATGTCACAGATTTGCGCTTATTAGTGATGGCATATTGAATTGCTGCGCGGACTAATCGCTTTGTTCCTTCCTCTGAGACCGGTTTAATACCGATGCTGGAAGTTTCAGGGAACC
>JBEKLV010000174.1:0-6641 GCA_050008835.1 Bacteroidota bacterium
ATAAAAATGATGACCGTTCAAATGAGAAGTACTAAGTCCAAAGGGAAAAACGGGAAACTGAATCTTTCCCGGCAGTACATGGCGCCCCCCGCTACTCGAAAGATCGATTCTGAAAAGATTCGGCCTCTTTTATTTCAACACACCGCTCCGAACTCAACAACCTTTAAGAATTTTCTTTTTCTGAAACTTCACAGATATTATTTTGTGGAAACGTGTGGACTTTATGAATGTAAATCAATATTGGCGCAGATTTATCATCTCTACCAAAAACTAAGAGGCAAGCAGAAAAAGCTCACTTGATTTTAGCCTTTCGCCTACCTAAATTCGATCATGTTTGACGTGTTTCATAAACATATTGAAAAGAGAATTAGTCTTACAGAAGAGGAGTTCAATCTCTGTTGCCAGTTCTTCACTTCACGAAAGGTCAGGAAAAACCAATTCCTTCTTCAACAGGGTGAGGTTTGCAAGCATCTGGCATTTGTCAATGACGGATGTCTTCGCGAGTACAGTGTTGATCATAAAGGCGAGGTGCATATCATCCAATTTGCCATTAGCGACTGGTGGATCGCCGACCTAACGAGTTTTCTTAGCGGCTCACCATCTACACAATATATTGATGCCTTGCAGGACTCTGAAGTACTTTTGCTCGAGCATAAGTCAAGGGAAAAGGTGGTGGAATCGGTACCAAAGATGGAACGCTTCTTCCGATTGCTCCTGGAAAGTAATTATGTCGCGACTGTCAAACGCATCAATGACTCGCTCTCCGAATCGGCCGAGGAGCGCTATCTCTCCTTCCTCCAAATGTATCCCTCGTTAGTGGAACAAGTTCCTCAACATGATATAGCCTCTTATCTCGGTATTACCCCACAATCCTTAAGCCGTATCCGCAAGGAAATTTCGCAAAAGCGATAGTATCCTCGTTACCATAGGTTCATACTATTTATTACCATAAGTGAATGCACTTGGCGGTGGTGGCATGTATATTTGTGGTGTAATTAATGAAACAAACAACCACAGATAGAATGGAATAACTTATGTCACTCTGGAAAATCGACCCCGTGCACTCTGAAGTCAGCTTCAAAGTAAAACACCTTGTAATCTCAACTGTAACGGGACACTTTGATAAATTCGATGCCACGATCGAAGCGACCAAGGAAGATTTCAGTGATGCTCTCATCAAGTTTGATGCGGATATTAACAGTATCAATACAAAAAACGACCAGCGCGATGGACATCTGAAGTCGCCTGATTTCTTCGATGCACCAACATTTCCAAAGATGTGGTTTAGTTCGAAATCCATAAAAATAATTTCTGACTTTGAGCTGCAAGTTATCGGCGATCTGACAATGCGCGGCGTAACCAAAGAAATTGCACTGGATGTTATTTACAACGGAACGGTTGCGGGGTTAGGCGGAATTCAGGTAGCAGGGTTTGAAATCCGAACGAAGCTGAATCGGTTTGATTACGGCCTGCAATGGAATGCATTAACGGAAGCCGGCGGCATCACCGTGAGCAATGAAGTCAAAATAGAAATCATGGCGGAATTTAACAAGGTTCAAAAAACAGAATAATTGAGGTTAATACACAAATGGTGGATTAATGTCTTCGGATAAATAGATTAAAAATAATGAACCAATGGCAGCACTTCAAGATTTAAAAAAATACGTCGATGAATTCCCGGAACCCGGGAAGACGATGCCAATCCTCTTCATCGGGCACGGGAGTCCGATGAACGCGATTGAAGACACAGAATTCAGTGCGAAGTGGAAAACGCTTGGAACGGAACTTCCCCGTCCCCGGGCTATCCTCTGTATTTCTGCTCACTGGGAAACACGTGGCACTTTTGTTACCGCGATGGAGAAACCGGAGACGATTCACGACTTTGGCGGTTTTCCCGATGAGCTCTTTGCCGTTCAATACCCTGCGCCGGGAAGCCCCGTTCTTGCACAGCAAACGAAGGATATTATTAAAAAAGCGATCGTCGAACTCGATACCACATGGGGCCTCGATCATGGATGCTGGAGCGTTGTGAGGCGTATCTATCCAAACGCAGATATTCCAGTATTACAATTGAGTCTCGATCATTTCCAATCGCCGCAGTGGCACTACGATCTTGCGAAGGATTTGGCATCGTTAAGGAACAAAGGTATTCTTATTATCGGCAGCGGTAATATGGTTCACAATCTGGGCCGGGTTAATTGGCAGCATCCAGATTCTGCGTATGACTGGGCGCAGGAAGCAAATGACAAATTCAAACAATACATAAACGACGGCGAACATAGTACTCTCATTCACTATGAATCTCTAGGCAAAGCTGTTATGCTGTCGGTTCCTACACCGGAACATTTCTTGCCCATGCTCTACATTTTGGGACTCAAACAAAAAAGTGAAAATATCGAGTTCTTCAATGATAAAACAGTTATGGGCTCACTCTCAATGACGTCGTTTAAAATATCTTAACATTTATTATTAAGGAGATCCTCATGAAACACGTTTTCTTTTCTTTCCTTGCACTGCTCGCCGTTTCTACGACTTACCTCTTGGCACAGACGACAAAATGGACAAACGATAAAAACCATACTTCGGTAAAGTTCGAAGTACAACACCTCGGTATATCAATTGTCGCCGGGCAATTTATGGAATTTGAAGGCAGTATGGTTTCGGACAAAGAAGATTTTTCAGATGCGAAGATCAATTTCACTATTCAAACAAAGAGTGTGAATACAAACGTCGACATGAGAGATAACGATTTGAGGTCTGATCATTTCTTTGATGCTATCAAGTATCCTGAAATGACATTCAAGAGCACGGTCTTTTTGAAACAATCAGACAGCACCTACACTCTCTCTGGATATCTCACAATCAAAGATGTAACGAAGCTTGTTACTTTTCATGTTATCTATAAAAACACTATAACTGATCCGTGGGGAAACACAAGGACAGGCTTCAGGGCAGAACTCACGATTAATAGATTTGATTATCATATTAACGACAAAGAGACATTCGGCAATAATATTTTACACGTAGCACCTGACGTGAAAATCATTATTGACACGGAGCTCATAAAAACCAAATAACCATCAACTCATCACGAAAGGATATACGTATGAAAACTGCATCACATAAACTGAGAGGATCGTTCATATTCATTCTCCTCAGCCTTTCCCTGTTCTTGTTGGCAGGCTGTGCGCAAAATCAGGACGAGGCGAAAATGAAAGCCATCGCTGAAGGGCAATTAACACTTGAGAATAACCTCCAGAAATTTGATACGCTTGACTACACCATATTCACCAACCAGGAATGGGTGCGATTTCATGAAAGCCATTCACAGGACATTAAGGTCAACTGGCCGGACGGACACTTTACAACCGGACTTGATAAGCACATCGAAGACTTGAAAGCGTTGTTTGTGTACGCACCTGATACAAGAATCAAACAGCACCCGATTCGCTTCGGTGACAAGAATGGAGAATGGACATGTGTGACTGGCATCATGGAAGGAACCTTTACTGTGCCAATGCCAATCGGTGGTGGAAAATTCATAAAGCCAACCGGCAAAGCATTCAAGTTGCCGATGTGCACCGTTGGACACTGGAAGAATGGCACTATGGATGAAGAGTCGCTCTTCTGGGATAACGCGACGTATATGAACCAGCTTGGATTGGGTAAGTAATCTTTCCAAATTAATTAACGACAACCCGAGCACCGTAACGTTGCTCGGGCTGTTTTTTTGAAGTATAGGAGAAATGATGGAATCGAAAAAAATTGCAATTCTTGTAGGAAGCCTCCGAAAGGAATCTTTTAGCAGAAAAACAGCAAGAGCACTGATTGCGCTTGCGCCGGAATCGCTCTCACTCGAAATCGTGGAGATTGGCGGACTTGAGATGTACAATCAGGATCTCGAGGAAGCGCCGCCTGCCGCATGGACGGAATTTCGCACCCGGATGAAGGGCTTCGATGGTGTATTGTTTGTGACGCCAGAGTACAACCGCTCGGTGCCTGCCGTGATGAAAAATGCTATCGACGTCGGCTCCCGGCCGTATGGAAAAAACGTATGGACTGGAAAACCTGGAGCCGTCGTAAGTGTTACACCGGGCAAGCTAGGCGCATTTGGTGCAAATCACCATATCCGACAATCACTGATGGCGATCAATATTTTAATTATGTCGCAGCCCGAAATTTATATGAGCGGCGCTGCAACTCTGTTTGACGATCAAGGAAGTCTTTCAGACGAATCCACGCGGGAGCATCTGAAAAAATTCTTGAATGCTTTTGCCGAATTGGTCGCGAAAAATGCTCCTCAATAAATTCTACATGTTCGCATAGAGAAAATTATAAGCAAAGGAGAATATTCAATGGACAAATCGAAAACATCTTCCAAGGATCAACGTATTGTCGTCAGTAAGAATGGGCCGTATCTTGTTTATGGAAGTGTACCTTTACGCATTCAAGAGATCGTTACAGACAGGGATGGTATGTCCTGGGATTGGGAAACGAGGAAAACATTCGAGACCGAAAATGAGTATCATCTCTGTCGCTGTGGGCAATCCAAGAATAAGCCATTTTGCGATGGTAGCCACACGCAGATCGGATTCGATGGAGAAGAAACAGCCAGCCGCACTCCATATGCCCGACAGGCGGAAAATATCGACGGACCTACGCTGGTTTTAAGTGACGCTGAAAATCTTTGTGCTTACACGAGGTTTTGCGATCCCGGTGGTAAAATATGGAATCTGGTTGAACTGACAGATGATCCTGAAGCGCGTGCGTTGGTCATTCGTGAGGCGATGCATTGCCCAGCGGGACGTCTAGTTCTTCATGACAAGAAAACTCGAAAAGAAATCGAGGACCCACTTGAACCTTCTATAGGCATCGTCGAAGATCCAGCCATTGGTTGCAGCGGGCCGCTTTGGGTTCAGGGTGGCATCCCGATTGAATCTGCCGACGGTAAACGTTACGAGACACGCAACCGAGTGACCATATGCCGCTGCGGTGCTTCTGACAACATGCCGTTTTGCAATGGCAGCCACGCCAGTATGAAGTTTAATGACGGCTTCATAAAATGAAAATAAACGATCAAAAGAATAAGACGAAGAGTCGGCAGCATACAAGAAAGAGATAGAATCATGGCACAAACAATTCTTCATAAAGCAGAAACCCGCGGCGATGCAAATCATGGCTGGCTTCATAGCAGGCACACATTCAGCTTCGCAGATTATTATGATCCCGACCGTGTACACTTTGGTGCGTTGCGTGTTTTAAATGATGACCGTGTAGAAGCAGGGATGGGTTTTGGCACGCATCCTCACGAAAACATGGAAATTGTCTCCATTCCACTTGAAGGCGATTTGGAACACAAAGACAGCATGGGCAACGTATCGGTTATCAAAAATGGCGATGTACAGGTGATGAGTGCAGGCACCGGCATTACGCACAGTGAATACAATAAAAACAAAGACAGGTTAGTAAAATTTCTTCAGATATGGGTCATCCCGAATAAGAATAATGTCAAGCCGCGCTACGACCAGATCACCTTAAAAAACAACGACCGGCACAATACATTCCAACAAATTCTTTCACCGAATGCAGACGATGCGGGCGTGTGGATTTATCAGGACGCATGGTTTCATCTTGGACAATTTGATAAGGATGTTTCGACCAACTATTCATTCAAGAAAAAGGGCAATGGCGTATATGCGTTCATTATCAAGGGAGATGCGACAATTGATGGAAAGAGTTTGAATGAGAGAGATGGATTGGGAATATGGGACACCGATAAAATTTCTATTAAAGCAAATTCTCAGAACACAGAAGTGTTATTAATGGAAGTGCCAATGAATGTTTAAGATAAAATATTGAGTGTAATAACATATTCGGCAACTCAAGAGAGTATATCAACATCAGATCATTCGAGCATCATCAAGCTTACGTTCACAAGGAAAGTGAGATGGCGGTTTTCATTGAAAATCGCTGATTGGAGCTTCAACAATCAGGCTGAGTTCGGATGAGTTCGCTCCCCCGCTACAAAAAGAAAAAGCCGGTTTGTCAGGTTCTTTCTTTTTGTTAGTGCCAAGGATGCATTCCTTCCCTTTTGAGGTTCGACAACGCAAGTTGTCGAAACGAAATCCGCTGTTTCTCAAGCGAGACCCTGCTACGCAAAAGACTTACATCATGAGAACCGGCCCAGGTTCTGCCTCTGACTTTCGTTGCAAAGACAATGTCTTTCTGCTTGTTGCCGAGGATTAGGGTTAAGCATATTGAAATTATTATCCCGCTCCAAACTAAATCAAAACGGGATATTAATATTTACACAATTGCACAATTTAAACACCCAACCGCAATCCAGCATAGACCATCCTGCCAGTCAGAGGTCCCCAGATAAGCGATGCATCAAAGAACGGACCTTGAGGATTTGCACTGTCAAGAATAGGATCGGTTTGACGGAAATTAAAAAGATTCTCAATACCAAGATATACTTCAATACCCTTCATGAATGACCGTGTCACCTGAAGGTTCATAGTAAGGAAACTCGACGAATAGGCGAGTGCACGCAAACTATCCGGATTCAATAAGGTTTCTGGAATTCGTTTCTTACCGAACCATTGCAAAGTCACATCTAATGATGTCTGCGGATCATCCGA